>DGIP01000242.1 GCA_002386405.1 Stenotrophomonas maltophilia | reverse complement strand
GCCACGACCAACGGTCGTGGCCTACCAATGGGCGATCGATCGTTCCGGTAGGTGCCGAACGTTGGTCGGTACGCCGTACGGCTCTAAAGCCTGCGCACCGACCATCTGTGGGCGGGGTCGGGGCGGGTGGGGTGTAGGGACTGTCAAAAACATGGATGTTTTTGCCAAGCCCCCATGGAGGGGTTTACGGCGTGTCCCGTAACCCCACCCGCCCCGGCCCCGCAACCCATACGAGCCGGCAACCTTGATCTGCTCTGGCTCTTGCTCTTGCTCTTGCAATATCCATTTGAAATGTAAGCGTTTTCGGGAAACGCGCATTCGTTACATCCGGTATCATTGGCGGCTGATACCCAAAAGGAGCCCCGCCATGCGCCGCAAGATCGTCGCCGGTAATTGGAAGCTGCACGGCAGCCGTCAATTCGCGACCGACCTGGTCAGCGATATCGTCGCCAGCCTGCCGAAGGGTGGGGTAGAGGTCGTCATCCTGCCGCCGCTGCCGTACCTGGGCGAGCTGGTCGAGGCCTTCGAGGGCCGGGCTGTCGCTTTTGGCTCACAGGACGTCAGTTCCAACGAAAAGGGCGCCTACACCGGCGAAGTCTGCGCCGCCATGCTGGCCGACGTCGGTGCCCGCTATGGCCTGGTCGGCCATTCCGAGCGCCGCCAGTACCACAATGAAAGCAGCGAGCTGGTGGCCCGCAAGTTCGCCGCCGCCCTGCACGCCGGCCTGGTGCCGGTGCTGTGCGTGGGCGAAACCCTGGAGCAGCGCGAGGCTGGCCAGACCGAGGACGTCATTGCCAGCCAGCTGGCCCCTGTGCTGGAACTGGTCGGCCCGGCCGGCTTCCAGCATGCCGTGGTCGCCTATGAGCCGGTCTGGGCCATCGGTACCGGCCGGACCGCCACCAAGGAGCAGGCCCAGCAGGTCCACGCGTTCATCCGTGGCGAAGTGGCCAAGCTCGATGCTAGAATTGCCGATTCGTTGCCCATCCTGTACGGCGGCAGCGTGAAGCCCGACAACGCAGCGGAACTGTTCGCACAGCCCGATGTCGATGGTGGGCTGGTGGGCGGCGCCTCGCTGGTGGCCGCGGATTTCCTGGCCATCGCCCATGCGGCGGCCGCTATTTGACATGCCCGAGGGCGGATTCGAAATGCTGATGTTGATCCTCAATGTGGTCTACGTGCTGGTCGCGGTGTCCATGATCGCGCTCATCCTGATGCAGCGTGGTTCCGGCGCGGCCGCAGGCTCGGGTTTCGGTGCCGGTGCCTCGGGTACGGTGTTCGGCGCGCGTGGCGCGTCCAACTTCCTGTCCAAGTCGACCAAGTGGCTGGCCGTGGTGTTCTTCGGCATCAGCCTGTTCATGGCCTGGTACGCCAGCCATGGCGCGCGCCCGGCGGTCCAGCAGGACCTCGGCGTGATGTCTGCCCCGGTGGCGCCTGCCGCCCCGGCGGTCCCCGCTGGCGAGATGCCGGCCGTGCCGAAGGCCCCGGAAGCCGCTGCCCAGCAGCCGGTTCCGCAGGCCACTGTGCCGGCTCAGGCGGAAACGCCGAAATCGGGTGAAGAAAAGCCTTCGGAAGGCTCCCAGACTCCCTGAAGACGGTTACAATATGCGGCGCGTTGGGTAACCTCCAGCGCGATACGTAAGCCCAGGTGGCGGAATTGGTAGACGCACTACCTTGAGGTGGTAGCGACTTAGGTCGTAGGGGTTCGAGTCCCCTCTTGGGCACCATTTTGTTTGTAAGCGGATACGTCTGGCGCGCAAAGCGCCAGTAGCGTTTTCCGTCCACTCCCCCATGCCAAGACGCCTGCAGGCGTGGCGGCAGAGGCAAGAGAGAATCGCTGTGCTGGCCGAATATTTGCCGTCTCTGCTGTTTCTGATTGTTGCCACCGGTATCGGCGTTGCGCTGATGCTGGTCGGCCGGTTCCTCGGTCCCCGGCGTCCCGATCTGAAAAAGCTCTCGCCGTACGAATGCGGCTTCGAGGCTTTCGAGGACGCGCGCATGAAGTTCGATGTGCGCTACTACCTGATCGCCATCCAGTTCATCGTATTTGACTTGGAAATCATCTTCATCGTGCCGTGGACCCAGGTCTTCATGGAGCTGGGCGCACGTTCGCTGGTCACGATGGGCCTGTTCGTGGGCATGCTTTTCCTCGGTTTCATTTACGTCTGGAAGAAGGGAGCGCTGGAATGGGAGTAATTCAGACTCTCGATGGCCTGATGAACAACCCGGTCCCGGAAGGGCGGGTCGATGACATCCTGCGCCCCGAAGGCGACAACCCGCTGCTCGAGAAGGGCTATGTGACCACCAGCGTCGACGCGCTGTTGAACTGGGCACGTACCGGCTCGATGTGGCCCATGACCTTCGGTCTGGCCTGCTGCGCGGTTGAGATGATGCATGCCGGTGCCGCGCGCCTGGACCTTGACCGCTACGGCGTGGTGTTCCGCCCGTCGCCGCGCCAGTCCGACGTGATGATCGTGGCCGGCACCCTGGTCAACAAGATGGCCCCGGCCCTGCGCAAGGTCTACGACCAGATGCCGGACCCGAAGTGGGTCATCTCCATGGGCAGCTGCGCCAACGGTGGCGGCTACTACCACTACTCGTATGCAGTGGTGCGTGGTTGCGACCGCGTGGTGCCGGTGGACGTGTACGTCCCCGGTTGTCCGCCTACCGCCGAAGCGCTGGTGTACGGGATCCTGCAGCTGCAGAAGAAGATCTGGCGTACGCAGACCATCGCCCGCTGACATTCCTCCTGACAAGAGCACGCCAAGCCCCCATGGCAGAGCAAGCATCCTTCATCGACCGACTTTCCGCACGTTTCGCAGGTGCGCAGGTCTTCGTGGTCGAACCCCGCGGCGAAGTGACGCTGGAAGTGCCCGCCGCTGACTGGCATGCCACCGCTCTGGCGCTGCGCGACGAATTCGGTTTCGAGCAGGCCGTTGACCTGTGCGGCCTGGATTACCTCGGCTACGGCAGCGACGAGTGGGACACCTCCGATGTCTCCTCGCAGGGCTTCAGCCGTGGCGTCGAGGGCAAGTCCGTCGGCCGTTTCGCCTGGGGCGAGTTCCCCACCCGCGAAACCAGCGATGGCGCCCAGCCGCAGCCGGTGCCGCTGCAGCGCTATGCCGTGGTCGCCCAGCTGCGTTCCTACCAGCACAACCTCACCATGCGCATCCGTTGCTTTGCGCCGAACGAGGAACTGCCGGTGGTCGCCTCGCTGACCAACGTGTGGCCGGGCCTGAACTGGTTCGAGCGTGAAGCGTTCGACCTGTTCGGCGTGATCTTCGAAGGCCACCCGGACCTGCGCCGCATCCTGACCGACTACGGCTTCGTGGGGCATCCGTTCCGCAAGGACTTCCCGCTGATCGGCAACGTCGAAGTCCGCTACGACGAAGAAAAGAAGCGCGTGGTCTACGAGCCGGTCACCTCGGTGGAGCCGCGTGTCGGCGTGCCGCGCGTGATCCGTGACGATGCCCGTTTCCAGACCGCTGCCGGCGAAAGCGCGCAGACGGAGGCAAGCAAGTGAGCCAGATTCACCAAGCCCACCAGGCGTTTGCGAGCAACCCGGCCGAACTGCGCCAGGAAATCCGCAACTACACCATGAACTTCGGTCCCCAGCATCCGGCCGCGCACGGTGTGCTGCGCCTGATCCTGGAAATGGACGGCGAAACCATCATGCGCGCCGACCCGCACGTCGGCCTGCTGCACCGTGGTACCGAAAAGCTGGCCGAATCCAAGCCGTTCAACCAGTCCATCGGTTACATGGACCGCCTGGATTACGTGTCCATGATGTGCAACGAGCACGCCTACGTGCGCGCCATCGAAACCCTGATGGGGATCGAAGCGCCGGAGCGTGCCCAGTACATCCGCACCATGTTCGATGAAATCACCCGCATCCTGAACCACCTGATGTGGCTGGGTTCCAACGCGCTCGACCTGGGCGCGATGGCGGTGATGCTGTACGCCTTCCGCGAACGCGAAGAGCTGATGGACTGCTACGAAGCGGTCAGCGGCGCGCGCATGCATGCGGCGTACTACCGTCCGGGCGGCGTCTACCGCGACCTGCCGGACCAGATGCCCAAGTACAAGGAATCGCGCTGGCACAAGGGCAAGGCGCTGAAGAACCTCAACGCCTCGCGCGAAGGTTCGCTGCTGGACTTCCTGGAAAACTTCACGGTCGAGTTCCCCGGCCGCGTCGACGAATACGAAACCCTGCTCACCGACAACCGTATCTGGAAGCAGCGTACGGTCGGCATCGGCGTGGTCAGCCCGGAACTGGCGCATGCCTGGGGCATGACCGGCGTGATGCTGCGCGGCTCGGGCATTGCCTGGGACCTGCGCAAGAAGCAGCCATACGCCAAGTACGATGCCGTTGATTTCGACATCCCGCTGGGCAAGGAAGGCGACTGCTACGACCGCTACCTGGTCCGCGTGGCCGAGATGCGCGAATCCAACCGCATCATCAAGCAGTGCGTGCAGTGGCTGCGTGCCAACCCCGGCCCGGTCATGGTCAAGAACTTCAAGGTCGCGCCGCCCAGCCGCGAGGACATGAAGGACGACATGGAAGCGCTGATCCATCACTTCAAGCTGTTCAGTGAAGGCTACTGCGTCCCGGCCGGCGAAACCTACGCCGCGGTTGAAGCGCCCAAGGGCGAGTTCGGCTGCTACCTGATGTCCGATGGTGCCAACAAGCCGTTCCGCGTGCACCTGCGCGCGCCGGGCTTCGCCCATCTGTCCTCGATCGACTCGGTCGTGCGCGGGCACATGCTCGCCGACGTGGTGGCCATGATCGGCACCTACGACCTGGTGTTCGGCGAGGTGGACCGGTAATGGCCATCGCATGCACGATGCCTGACACCCGCCGGCTGCTGCCGGCGCTGCAGGTTCTGGTTTTTAACGATTTGGTATTCGCTGAGGTCGGCCGATGAAGGCGACGGGTAATTTCGAGGCGGCGCGCGACGTCGACCCGATGGTGGTGTTGAGCGACAAGACGCGCGCGCACATCGATCACTGGCTGTCCAAGTTCCCGCCGGACCGCAAGCGTTCGGCGGTGCTGCAGGGCCTGCACGCCGCCCAGGAACAGAACGCCGGTTGGTTGACCGACGAGCTGATCGCAGGCGTGGCCAAGTACCTGGACCTGCCGCCGGTGTGGGCCTACGAGGTTGCCAGCTTCTACTCGATGTTCGAGCTGGAGAAGGTCGGCCGCCACAACGTTGCCTTCTGCACCAACATCAGCTGCTGGTTGAACGGCGCCGAGGACCTGGTCGCGCATGCCGAGAAGAAGCTCGGCTGCAAGACCGGCCAGTCCACCGCCGATGGCCGCATCTACCTCAAGCGTGAAGAAGAATGCCTGGCCGGTTGCGCCGGTGCGCCGATGATGGTCATCAACGGCCATTACCACGAGCGCCTGACCGTCGAGAAAGTCGACGAGCTGCTGGACGGGTTGGAGTAAGACATGGCACATCATCACGCACCCCAGGGTCCGGTCGGTCCCGCACCGCTGCCGCACCAGGTGGTCTACACCACGTTGCACTACGACACCCCGTGGTCGTACGAAAGCTACCTCAAGACCGGTGGCTACGCCGCCCTGCGCAAGATCCTTGAAGAGAAGATCTCGCCGGAGCAGGTCATCGAGATGGTCAAGCAGTCCAACCTGCGTGGCCGCGGTGGCGCCGGCTTCCCGACCGGCCTGAAGTGGTCCTTCATGCCCAAGGGCACCATGCAGAAGTACATCCTGTGCAACTCGGATGAATCCGAGCCGGGTACCTGCAAGGACCGCGACATCCTGCGTTACAACCCGCATTCGGTGGTGGAAGGCATGGCGATCGCCTGCTACGCCACCGGCAGCACCGTGGGCTACAACTACCTGCGTGGTGAATTCCACCACGAGCCGTTCGAGAACTTCGAGCAGGCGCTGGCCGACGCGTACGCGAACGGCTGGCTGGGCAAGGACATCCTCGGCAGCGGCGTGGACATCGACATCTACGGTGCCCTTGGCGCCGGCGCCTACATCTGCGGCGAAGAAACCGCGCTGATGGAATCGCTGGAAGGCAAGAAGGGCCAGCCGCGCTACAAGCCGCCGTTCCCGGCCAACTTCGGCCTGTACGGCAAGCCGTCGACGATCAACAACACCGAGACCTATGCCTCGGTGCCGGCGATCATCCGCAACGGCCCGGAATGGTTCCAGGGCCTGAGCCTGACCAAGAACGGCGGCCCGAAGATCTTCTCGGTCTCCGGTTGCGTGCAGCAGGGCGGCAACTTCGAAGTGCCGCTGGGCACCACGTTCGACGAGCTGCTGGAAATGGCCGGCGGCCTCAAGCCGGGCCGCACCCTCAAAGGCGCGGTGCCGGGCGGCGTGTCGATGCCGGTGCTGAAGGCTGAAGAGCTCAAGGGCCTGCAGATGGACTACGACACCCTGCGTGCCCTGGGCACGGGCCTGGGTTCGGGTGCCATCGTGGTGCTGGACGACAGCGTGTGCTGCGTCAAGTTCGCCTGCCGCATCAGCCAGTTCTTCCACAAGGAATCCTGTGGCCAGTGCACCCCGTGCCGTGAAGGTACCGGCTGGATGCACCGCGTGCTCGAGCGCATCGTCGCCGGCAAGGCCACCATGGAAGACCTGCACCAGTTGAAGGCAGTGGCCGGCCAGATCGAAGGCCACACCATCTGCGCGTTCGGTGAAGCGGCGGCATGGCCCATCCAGGGCTTCCTGCGCCAGTTCTGGGACGAATTCGAGTACTACATCGTCAACGGTCATTCGATGGTCGACGGCAAGAAGGTGGAGGCAGCCGCCGCATGAGCGCGCAACCCAACAATCCTGGTGGCACCCCGGCGATCGTGCCGGAAGGGCATGTGACCGTCGAGATCGACGGCCAGTCCCTGGTCGTGCCCAAGGGCTCGATGATCATCCAGGCCGCCGACAAGGCCGGCATTTCGATCCCGCGCTTCTGCTACCACGAGAAGCTGCCGATCGCGGCCAACTGCCGCATGTGCCTGGTCGACGTTGAAAAGTCGCCCAAGCCGGCGCCGGCCTGCGCCACCCCGGTGATGGACGGCATGAAAGTCGCCACCCGCAGCGAAAAGGCCCTGAAGTTCCAGCGTTCGGTGATGGAGTTCCTGCTCATCAACCACCCGCTGGACTGCCCGATCTGCGACCAGGGCGGCGAGTGCGAGCTGCAGGACGTCTCGCTCGGCTACGGCCGTTCGGTGAGCCGCTTCAACGAACGCAAGCGCGTGGTGCCCGACGAGGACATCGGTCCGCTGGTCGCCACCGAAATGACCCGCTGCATCCAGTGCACCCGCTGCGTCCGCTTCACCGCCGACGTTGCAGGTACCTATGAGCTGGGTGGCATGTACCGCGGTGAAAACCTGCAGATCGGCACCTACGACGGCAAGCCGCTGACCACCGAGCTGTCGGGCAACGTCGTCGACGTGTGCCCGGTCGGCGCGCTGACCAACAAGGTGTTCCAGTTCCGCGCCCGCCCGTGGGAACTGACCGCGCGCGAATCGCTGGGTTACCACGACGCGATGGGCTCGAACCTGTTCCTGCACGTGCGCCGCGGCGAAGTGCTGCGTTCGGTGCCGCGCGACAACGAACTGGTCAACGAATGCTGGCTGTCCGACCGTGACCGTTATTCGCACCAGGGCCTGTACAGCGCCGACCGCGCCGTCAAGCCGCTGCGCAAGGTCAACGGCGAATGGCAGGAAGTGAGCTGGGCCGAAGGCCTGGCCGCGGCCAAGGACATCCTCACCGCCAACCGCGGTGACGACCTCGGCGTGCTGGTGCACCCGTCGGCCTCGAACGAGGAGGGCGCCCTGCTGGCCCGTCTCGCCAGCGGCCTGGGCACCGGCAACATCGACCACCGCATCAACAACCGCGACTTCTCCGACGCCGCCACTGCCGAGATCTTCGGCCTGTCGCTGGCCGAGATCGAAGGCGCCGACAGCATCGTCGTGCTCGGCAGCAACATCCGCCACGAGCTGCCGCTGCTGCACGCCCGCCTGCGCAAGGCGCAGACCACGCGCAACGCGAAGATCCACGCGATCAACCCGGTGGATTTCGACTTCGCCTTCAAGCTGGCCGGCAAGCAGATCGTGGCCCCGTCGAAGTTCGTCGAGGCCCTGGGCAACGCCGAGCTGCGCCAGGCCGTGACCGGCAACGCCGTGCTGATCGTCGGTGGCATCGCCGAAAATCACCCGCAGGCTGCCGCGATGCGCGCCGCCGCGCGTGATTTCGCCGCCGCCACCGGTGCCAAGCTGTGCCGCATCCCGCAGGGCGCCAATGCCGTGGGCCTGTCCCGCGCCGGCGTGCTGCCGGCCGGCAAGGACGTCAACGCCATGCTGGCCCAGCCGCGCAAGGCCTATGCCCTGTACGGCATCGAGCCGGGCCTGGATTTCGCCGATGCCGCCGCCGCCCGCAAGGCGCTGGCCGGTGCCCAGGTGGTGGCCTTCAGCCAGTTCGCCTGCGCCTCGACCCGCGATGTGGCCGACGTGATCCTGCCGATCGGCGCGCTGCCGGAAATCGACGCCACCCTGACCAACCTCGATGGTCGCGAGCAGTCGGCCCGTGCCGGCGGCAAGCTGCCGGGCGAGGCCCGTGAAGGCTGGCGCGTGCTGCGCGCACTCGGCGGCGAACTGGCCCTGGCCGGTTTCGAGTTCACCGACCTGGCGGGCCTGCGTGCCGGCCT
Organism: Stenotrophomonas maltophilia; assembly: GCA_002386405.1. Taxonomy (GTDB): domain Bacteria; phylum Pseudomonadota; class Gammaproteobacteria; order Xanthomonadales; family Xanthomonadaceae; genus Stenotrophomonas; species Stenotrophomonas maltophilia_AD. The sequence goes on along the minus strand of DGIP01000242.1, from coordinate 8,349 downwards.
GGCCCCGGTCAACGTCACCGTGTCCACCTCGGCGGCAACGCCGGTGGCCGGCGAAGGCCTGGAAGTGGCCTCCACCGCTGCGATCTACCGCACCGATGCGGTGGTCCGCCGCGCCCAGGCGCTGCAGTCGCACCCGCTCAACGCCGCGCCGCGCATCGTGCTCAATGCCGATGACGCCGCCCGCCTGCAGCTGGTCGAAGGGCAGATGGCCAAGGTCGGCACCGATGCCGGTCGCGCCACGCTGCCGGTGGTGGTCGACGCCCGCGTCGCCGCGGGGTCGGTCTGGATTGAATCGGGCCACGGTGCAACCGCACCGCTGGGTGCCGCACGCGTAACGGTGGTGGCTGCATGAACGAATTGCTGTTGAACGCGGTCGACCCGCTCCACCAATGGCTCCTGGGCCTGGGTGAGATCGGCGCGCTGCTGTGGATCGTGCTGAAGATCCTGGTGATCGCCATGCCGGTGATCATCGCGGTGGCGTTCTTCGTGGTATGGGAACGCAAGCTGATCGGCTGGATGCACGTCCGCCACGGCCCGATGTACGTGGGCATGGGCATCTTCCAGGCCTTCGCCGACGTCTTCAAGCTGCTGTTCAAGGAGATCATCCAGCCGGCGAGCTCGCACAAGGCGATGTTCGTGCTGGCGCCGCTGATCACCCTGGCACCGGCATTCGCAGCCTGGTCGGTGGTGCCATTCGATGCGCAGGTGGTGTTGTCCAACGCCAACGCCGGCCTGCTGTACCTGCTGGCGATGACCTCGCTGGGCGTGTACGGCATCATCCTGGCCGGTTGGGCCTCCAACTCCAAGTACGCCTTCCTGGGTGCCATGCGCGCCTCGGCGCAGATGATCAGCTACGAAATCGCCATGGGCTTTGCCCTGGTCGGCGTGATGATCGCCGCCGGCAGCCTGAACCTGAGCGGCATCGTGATGGCGCAGGCCGGTAGCTCCGGCTTCTTCGACTGGTTCCTGATTCCGCTGTTCCCGCTGTTCATCGTGTACTGGGTATCCGGCGTTGCCGAAACCAACCGCGCGCCGTTCGACGTGGTGGAAGGCGAATCGGAAATCGTCGCCGGCCACATGGTCGAGTACTCCGGTGGTGCGTTCGCGCTGTTCTTCCTGGCCGAATACGCCAACATGATCCTGATCAGCTTCCTGATCTCGATCTTCTTCCTCGGTGGTTGGCTGAGCCCGTTCCAGGGCTGGATCACGGCGGACATCTCGCCGTGGATCGACTGGATCTGGAAGGGCGGTGCCCCGTGGCTGCTGTTGAAGGTGTTCTTCTTCGCCAGCGCCTACATCTGGTTCCGTGCCAGCTTCCCGCGTTTCCGTTATGACCAGATCATGCGCCTGGGCTGGAAGGTCTTCATCCCGCTCACCATCGCGTGGATTGCTGTGACGGCTGTGATGGTGTTCTACGGCGTGATCCAGAAGGGCGTCTAAGTGATGAATCGAATTACCCATTACTTCAAAAGCCTGCTCCTGCTCGAGCTGCTCGGCGGTCTGTGGCTGACCCTGAAGTACACGTTCAAGCCCAAGTACACGCTGATGTACCCGATGGAGAAGTTCCCGCAGTCGCCGCGTTTCCGTGGCCTGCATGCGCTGCGCCGCTACCCCAACGGGGAAGAGCGCTGCATCGCCTGCAAGCTGTGCGAAGCGGTCTGCCCGGCACTGGCCATCACCATCGATTCGGCCAAGCGCGAAGACGGCACCCGCCGTACCACCCGCTACGACATCGATCTGTTCAAGTGCATCTTCTGCGGCTTCTGTGAAGAAAGCTGCCCGGTGGACTCGATCGTCGAGACCCACATTCTCGAGTACCACTTCGAGAACCGTGGCGAAAACATCGTTACCAAGCCGCAGCTGCTGGCAATCGGTGATCGGCTTGAAGCCGAGATCGCCGAGCGTCGCGCCGCCGATGCCGCTTTCCGCTGAGGTTGAATGATGGATTGGGTAAATATCTTCTTCTGGGTCTTCTCCATCGTGGCGGGCATTTCCGCTGCGGCGGTGATCAGCGTGCGCAATCCGGTCTACGCCGTGCTGTGCCTGATCCTGACCTTCTTCTCCGTAGCCTGCATCTGGATCCTGGTCGGGGCTGAGTTCCTCGGCGTGGCGCTGGTGCTGGTCTATGTCGGCGCGGTGATGGTGCTGTTCCTGTTCGTGGTGATGATGCTCGACATCGACGCCTCCAACCTGCGCGAAGGCTGGGTCCGCTACCTGCCGCTCGGCCTGGTGGTCGCGGTCACCATGCTGGTGCAGATGCTGATCCTGATCGGCGTGAAGGGCAGGGCGGTCAACCCGCTGCCGGCCGACAACGCCGCCGCGCTGGCTGCCGACACCTCCAACATCACCTGGCTGGCCCGCAGCCTGTTCACCGAATACCTGCTGCCGTTCGAGTTCGCCGCCGTCATCCTGACCGTGGCCGTGGTCGCCGCCGTGATGCTGACCCTGCGTCGCCGCACCGGCCTGAAGACCCAGAACCCGACCGAGCAGACCATGGTCAAGGGCCGCGACCGCCTGCGCGTGGTCAAGATGGCGTCGGAAACCCCGGTGGTCCACACCAACACCAAGCCGTCCAGCAACGAGGAGGCTGCCCCGTGATCACCCTCGGTCATATCCTGGCACTCGGCGCGCTGCTGTTCTGCATCAGCCTTGCCGGCATCTTCCTCAACCGCAAGAACATCATCGTGCTGTTGATGTCCATCGAACTGATGCTGCTGTCGGTGAACATCAACTTCGTCGGGTTCTCGCGCGAAATGGGTGACACGGCCGGCCAGCTGTTCGTGTTCTTCATCCTCACCGTGGCCGCGGCCGAGGCCGCGATCGGCCTCGCGATCCTGGTAACCCTGTTCCGTACCCGCCGCACCATCAATGTCGGCGAAGTCGATTCGCTGAAGGGCTGATCCGTAGATGGAAATTACTCTCTCCAAGAGTCTGTTGATCGCCGTGGTGCTTGCACCGCTGGTCGGCAGCATCATCGCTGGCCTGTTCGGTCGTCAGGTAGGGCGCATCGGCGCGCAGACCGTCACCATCCTGGGCGTTGCGGTCAGCTGCCTGCTGTCCAGCTACGTGTTCTACCAGCTGCTGTGGGGCGGCGCGCAGCCGTTCAACCAGAACGTCTACACGTTCTTTGAAGTCGGCCAGTATTCGGCGCATGTCGGTTTCATGATCGACAAGCTGACCGCCATGATGATGGTCGTGGTCACTTTCGTGTCCTTCCTGGTCCACGTGTACACCATCGGGTACATGCAGGATGACCCGGGGTACCAGCGGTTCTTCAGCTACATCTCGCTGTTCACCTTCTCGATGCTCACCCTGGTGATGAGCAACAACTTCCTGCAGCTGTTCTTCGGCTGGGAAGCGGTAGGCCTGGTGTCGTACCTGCTGATCGGCTTCTGGTTCAAGCGGCCGACCGCGATCTTCGCCAACATGAAGGCGTTCCTGGTCAACCGCGTGGGTGACTTCGGCTTCATCCTGGGTATCGCCGGCGTGCTGTGGGTATTCGGTTCGCTGGACTACGCCACCGTGTTCGCCAATGCGTCCGACATGCTGGTCAACGGTGCGAACTCGCACGTCCAGGTGTGGTCCGGCGCGATCACCCTGTTCGGTCACACCATGCAGGTCGTCAATGCACCGGTGATCTGGGCGACCGCCACCATCATCTGCATCTGCCTGTTCATCGGTGCCATGGGCAAGTCGGCCCAGGTCCCGCTGCACGTGTGGCTGCCGGACTCGATGGAAGGCCCGACCCCGATCTCGGCACTGATCCATGCCGCGACCATGGTTACCGCGGGCATCTTCATGGTCACCCGCATGTCGCCGCTGTTCGAGCTGTCGCCGACCGCGCTGAACTTCGTGCTGTTCATCGGTGCCACCACCGCGTTCTTCACTGGCCTGATCGGCATCGTGCAGAACGACATCAAGCGCGTCGTCGCGTACTCCACGCTGTCCCAGCTGGGTTACATGACCGTGGCGCTGGGCGTGTCGGCCTACTCGGCCGCCGTGTTCCACCTGATGACCCACGCCTTCTTCAAGGCGCTGCTGTTCCTGGGTGCGGGCTCGGTGATCATCGCCATGCACCACGAGCAGGACATGCGCAAGATGGGCGGCCTGCGCAAGTACATGCCGATCACCTTCATCACCATGTGGATCGGTACGCTGGCCCTTGTCGGTACGCCGTTCTTCTCCGGCTTCTACTCCAAGGACACCATCATCGAGGCCGCGCAGCACCACGCGCATGTCTCCTCGAGCTGGGTGGCAACCTATGGCTACTGGGCCGTGCTGGGTGGCGTGATCGTCACCAGCTTCTACAGCTTCCGGCTGCTGTTCCTGACCTTCCATGGCAAGGAACGCTTCCGTGATGCGCATGATGATCACAGCCATGGTCACGACCATGCCGATCACCATGCCGCCGATGCACATGCCGATGCCCACCACGGTGACGCGCACCATGACGACCACGGCCATGGCCACGGTCCGCATGAGCCGCACGAAACCCCGTGGGTGGTGACGCTGCCGCTGATCCTGCTGGCGATCCCGTCGATCCTGATCGGTTTCTTCAGCATCGGTCCGATGCTGTACGGCACCGACTGGGCCGGCCACCATGCCGAGCACGGCATCCCCGGCCAGGTGCATTCGTTCTTCACCGGCGTGGTCGATTTCTATGACCCGGCACGCAACACCATTGGTGCCCTGGCTGAAGAGTTCCACGGCCCGGTGGCGTTCGCCCTGCACGGCATGATGGCCCCGGCCTTCTTCCTGACCGTGGCAGGCTTCCTGCTGGCGGTCCTGTTCTACCTGTGGAAGCCGGAACTGGCCACCAAGTCGCGCAAGACGTTTGCGCCGCTGGTGTCGGTGCTGGAGAACAAGTACGGGTTCGACAAGCTCTGGATCGGCGGTTTCGCCGGTGGCGGCATCAAGCTGGGCAAGGTTTCGCGCGCGATCGACACGAACATCGTCGATGGTGTGGTGGTCAACGGTTCGGCGCGCCTGATCGATCTGGCGGCCAACCTGCTGCGTCGCACCCAATCCGGTTTCCTCTATCACTACGCCTTCGCGATGATCATCGGCCTGATTGCCCTCCTGGGCGTCCTGATGCATTACCTGCGTTGATGACCTGTACGGAATAAGAAGACGTGTCGAACTGGCCTCTACTCAGTGTTCTCATCTGGCTGCCGATCCTCGGCGGTGCCTTGATCCTTGCCATCCGTGATGCGCAGACCGCCCGTTGGGCGTCGCTGGGCGTGGCGGTACTGACCTTCGTGATCAGCCTGTCGCTGCTCAGCGGCTACGACGTGGCCAACGACGCACTGCAGTTCGTCGAGACCCGCGCCTGGATCCCGGCCTACGACATCGGCTACAACCTGGGCGTGGATGGCATCGCCATCGCGCTGATCCTGCTGACCACCCTGGTCTCGGTGCTGGCGCTGATCGGTGCCTGGAGCGCGATCGACAAGCGGGTCAACCAGTACGTGGCCGCCTTCCTGATCCTGGAAGGCGTCACCGTGGGCATCTTCGCCGCGACCGACGCGATGCTGTTCTACGTGTTCTTCGAAGCGATGCTGATCCCGATGTTCCTCATCATCGGTGTCTGGGGCGGCCCGCGCCGCATCTACGCCGCGCTGAAGTTCTTCCTGTACACCTTCCTCGGCTCGGTGCTGATGCTGGTGGCGCTGATCTACCTGTACCTGAAGGGCGGCAGCTTCCAGCTGGCCGACCTGTACCAGCTGCAGCTGTCGGCCCAGGAGCAGACCTGGATCTTCTTCGCCTTCCTGATCGCTTTCGCGGTCAAGGTGCCGATGTTCCCGGTCCACACCTGGCTGCCGGACGCCCACGTGGAAGCGCCCACCGCCGGTTCGGTGATCCTGGCCGCCATCGCGCTGAAGATCGGTGGCTACGGCTTCCTGCGCTTCAACCTGCCGATCGTCCCGGACGCCTCGCAGGAATGGGCATGGCTGGTGATCGCGCTGTCGCTGATCGCCGTGATCTACGTCGGCCTGGTCGCGCTGGTGCAGGACGACATGAAGAAGCTGATCGCCTATTCGTCGATCGCGCACATGGGCTTTGTCACCCTGGGCACCTTCATCGCCCTGTGGCTGGTGCGTGACGCCGGCAACGCCGATGCGGCCCGCCTGGGCCTGCAGGGTGCGATGGTGCAGATGGTCTCGCACGGCTTCGTGTCCGGTGCGATGTTCTCCTGCGTGGGCGTGCTGTACGACCGCATGCACAGCCGCCGCATCGCCGATTACGGCGGCGTGGTCAACGTGATGCCGTGGTTTGCCACCTTCGCCATGCTGTTCTTCATGGCCAACGCCGGCTTGCCGGGCACCAGCGGTTTCGTGGGCGAGTTCATGATCATCATGGCCAGCTTCCAGCGTAATCCGTGGCTGGCCCTGGCCGCCGCGAGCACCCTGGTGATCACCGCTGCCTACACGCTGTGGCTGTACAAGCGCGTGTTCTTCGGCGAAGTGGCCAACGCACACGTGGCGGAACTGAAGGACATCAACGGCCGTGAATGGCTGGTGTTGGGTGTGTTCGCCGTGGGTACGCTGGCGCTGGGTCTGTACCCCAAGCCGCTGACCGACCTGATGGAACCCTCGATCGCGAAGCTGGCGATGCAGATCGCATCCAGCAAGTTGCTGTAATACCAGGATTTGATGATGACCACCTCGTCGCTGTTGCCACTGACCGCCGCTGACCTGCCGCCGCTCGCACCCGAGCTGGTGCTGATTGGCAGTGCGTTCACCCTGTTGATCCTCGATCTGTTCATCAGCAAGCAGAACAAGATCTGGACCCACCTGTTCTCGGTCGCCGCGCTGGCGGTTGTGCTGTTCATGCTCGCCACCGGCGTGGGCGGGCAGGGCGAGGTCTTCCACGGCATGTTCGTCCGCGATACCGCGGCCGACGTGATGAAGGCCGTGATCGTGCTCTGCAGCGGCCTGACCCTGGTGTACGGCTGGAGCTACCTGCGCGAACGCGATCTGTTCCAGGGCGAAATCCCGGTGCTGATCCTGTTTGCCACCTCCGGCATGATGATCCTGGTCTCGGCCGGCAGCCTGCTGATGGTGTACCTGGGCCTGGAACTGCTGGCGCTGTGCTCCTACGCACTGGTTGCCAGCAACCGTGACAACGGTCTGGCCACCGAAGCGGCGATGAAGTACATCGTGCTGGGTTCGCTGGCCTCGGGCCTGCTGCTGTACGGCATGTCGCTGGTCTACGGCGCCACCGGTTCGCTGCACCTGGATGCCATCAACGCGGCCATCCCGAACTCCGACGAGAAGATGCTGCTGCTCACCGGCGCGGTGTTCATGATCGCCGGCGTAGCCTTCAAGCTCGGCGCGGCCCCGTTCCACATGTGGCTGCCCGACGTCTACCAGGGTGCGCCGGCACCGGTCGCGCTGTTCATCAGCTCCGCACCGAAGCTGGCCGCGTTCGGCATGGCCTACCGGCTGCTGGAAGTGGGCGTGGGCCCGCTGTCTGACGAGTGGAAGTACCTGATTGGTGGCCTGGCCGCGCTGTCGCTGGTGGTCGGCAACCTGATGGCGATCGCGCAGAGCAACCTCAAGCGCATGCTGGCGTACTCGACCGTCTCGCACATCGGCTTCCTGCTGCTCGGCATCGCCGGTGGCGGTGAGCGTGGCTATGCCGCCGCGCTGTTCTACGCCCTGAGCTACGCGATCATGTCCACCGCCGGCTTCGGCGCGATCATCGCGCTGTCGCGCAACGGTTTTGAAGCCGAGAAGATCGACGACCTGAAGGGCCTGAACGCCCGCAACCCGTGGATGGCAGGCCTGGTCCTGTGCATCATGGCGTCGATGGCCGGCATTCCGCCGTTCCTGGGCTTCTGGACCAAGCTTGCGGTGCTGGGCGCGGCCATCAACGGCGGCATGCTGTGGCTGGCCATCCTGGGCGTCATCTGCGCGGTGATCGGTTGCTTCTACTACCTGCGCGTCATCAAGGTCATGTACTTCGATGAGCCGGTGGGCGAGCCGCTGCCGGCCAACAACGACCGCGTGCTGGGCGTGGTGCTGGGCGTGAACGCCCTGGCGCTGCTGGCGCTGGGCCTGGCCTGGAACCCGATCATGGTGTGGTGCCAGCAGGCATTTGCGCATCTCGCCTGAAAAACGATACAAAACTGCGCAATTAGTGTAATATTCGTTTCCTGGGTTGTTGATGCAGCGGTTTCGCCAGAACATCGTTGCGGTAACAGATCAACTCAACCACTTCTGCTGCGGGGTGGAGCAGTCTGGCAGCTCGTCGGGCTCATAACCCGAAGGTCGCAGGTTCAAATCCTGCCCCCGCTACCAAATAGCCGTCGGCGAAAGCCGACGGCAGGAACGAGAAAGGCGACCC
>DGIP01000072.1:13343-13499 GCA_002386405.1 Stenotrophomonas maltophilia | reverse complement strand
TTCCGTTTCCGACAAGACCGGTCTGATCGACCTGGCCCGCGCCCTCGCTGCGCGCAACGTCGAGCTGCTCTCCACTGGTGGAACCGCCAAGGCAATCCGCGACGCCGGCCTGCCGGTCAAGGACGTGGCCGATGTCACCGGCTTCCCGGAAATGAT
>DGIP01000072.1:618-13233 GCA_002386405.1 Stenotrophomonas maltophilia | reverse complement strand
CGTCGAATTCGCTCAGGCACTCTCCCAGCGCGGCGTGGAGCTGCTCTCCACCGGTGGTACTGCCCGCCTGCTGGCAGATAAAGGCCTGCCGGTAACCGAAGTGTCCGATTACACCGGCTTCCCGGAAATGATGGATGGCCGGGTCAAGACCCTGCACCCGCTGGTGCACGGTGGCCTGCTGGGCCGCGCCGGCCAGGATGAGGCGGTGATGGCCGAACATGGCATCGCCGCGATCGACCTGCTGGTGCTGAACCTGTATCCGTTCGAGCGCGTCACCGCCGATGCGGACTGCACGCTGGCCGATGCAGTGGAAAACATCGATATCGGCGGCCCGGCCATGCTGCGTTCGGCGGCCAAGAACTTCGCCCGTGTTGCGGTGGCCACCGATCCGTCGCAGTACGCCGAGCTGCTGGCCGAACTGGATGCCAATGATGGCAAGCTGTCGGCCGCCAAGCGCTTCGCACTGTCGGTGGCCGCGTTCAACCGCGTCGCGCAGTACGACGCGGCGATCAGCAACTACCTGTCGGCGGTGACCGCCACCGATGCGGCCGTGCCGCTGCGCACCGAGTTCCCGGCGCAGATGAATTCCAGCTTCGTGAAGGTCATGGACCTGCGCTACGGCGAGAACCCGCACCAGGCCGGCGCGTTCTACCGCGACCTGTCGCCGGTGGCCGGCACGCTGGCCACGTTCCAGCAGTTGCAGGGCAAGGAACTGAGCTACAACAACCTGGCCGATGCCGATGCCGCATGGGAGTGCGTGCGCCAGTTCGACGCGCCGGCCTGCGTGATCGTCAAGCACGCCAACCCGTGCGGCGTGGCCGTGGGCGCCGGCAACGGCGATGCCTACGAACTGGCCTACGCCACCGACCCGACCAGCGCCTTCGGCGGCATCATCGCCTTCAACAAGCCGTTGGACGCCGCCACCGCCAAGGTGATCCTGGACCGCCAGTTCGTGGAAGTGCTGATCGCCCCGGATTACGAGCCGGCCGCGCTGGAGTACGCCACGAAGAAGGCGAACGTGCGCGTGCTGCGCATTCCGCACGGCGAAGGCCGCAATAACTACGACACCAAGCGCATTGGTTCGGGCCTGCTGGTGCAGAGCGCGGACAACCGTGGCATGCGCCGTGACGAGCTGACCGTGGTCAGCAAACTGGCACCCACCGAGAAGCAGTTCACCGACCTGCTGTTCGCCTGGAGCGTGGCCAAGTTCGTGAAGTCCAACGCGATCGTCTACGCCAAGGACAACCGCACCATCGGTGTCGGCGCCGGCCAGATGAGCCGCGTGTACTCGGCCCGCATCGCCGGCATCAAGGCGGCCGACGCGAACCTGGTGGTCGAAGGTTCGGTGATGGCGTCCGACGCGTTCTTCCCGTTCCGCGACGGCATCGACGCTGCCGCGGCCGCCGGGATCAAGGCGGTGATCCAGCCGGGTGGTTCGATGCGCGACGCGGAAGTGATTGCCGCGGCCGACGAGCACGGCGTGGCGATGGTGTTTACCGGCGTGCGTCACTTCCGCCACTGATTGTTCAGCGTAAGGTGGGGCCGACCACGCGTCGGCGCCCGCCGGCAGGTTTGGACCGAAGCTGGAGGTGATCGCATGACCGACAACCATGGCGAGCTGATTCTGTACCGCACCGATGACGGTCGGACGGAAGTTCATCTGCGCGCCGCGGACGGGACGGTTTGGCTGACACAGGCTGAAATGGCCCAGTTGTTTCAGACCACCCCTCAGAACATCACCCAGCACATCCAATCAGTCTACGATGACGGTGAGATTGAGGAGTCGGCAACGTGTAAGGATTACTTACAAGTTCGCCGGGAAGGGAGCCGCGAGGTGCGCCGCACGGTAAAGACCTACCAGCTTGAGCTGATCATGGCCGTTGGTTTCCGCGTGCGGTCACCACGGGGGGCGCAGTTTCGTCGCTGGGCAGCAGAAGCCCTGTCTCAGTACCTCGTCAAAGGCTTCCTGCTCAACGACGAGCGGCTCAAGGACGCCGAGCGCGCGGACTACTTCAAAGAGCTGCTGCGCCGCATCCGCGACATCCGCAGTTCGGAGAAGAGGTTCTACCAGACGCTGCGTGATCTGTTCAAAGCCAGCAGCAGCGATTACGACGGCACGGCAGCAACCGCCAGGACGTTCTTCGCGACCATCCAGAACAAACTTGTCTACGCCGTTACCGGCAGCACCGCTGCGCAGCTTATTGTCGAGCGTGCCAATCCCGACGTGGCGCATATGGGCCTGACGAACTGGTCGGGCGACAAGCCCCGCAAGTCCGATGCGGTCGTGTCTAAGAACTACCTGGTGCAGGCGGAACTCGATCAGCTGAACCGGCTGGTCACCATGTTCCTCGACTTCGCAGAAGACCGTGCCGAGCGTCGCATCGAAATGCGGATGGACGACTGGATCACGCAGACCGACCGTTTCCTCAACTTCAATGAACGCGCTGTACTCAACGGTTCGGGCCGCATCTCAAATCAGCAGATGGAATTGATCATCGCGGAGCGCTACGCGGCATTCGAGGCGGAGCGCCGCGCAGCGGACAGGATCACATCAGAGCGCGAGGCCGAGGTCGACGTGCAGCAGTTGCACGCCGAAGCCAAGCGCCTCGGCTCAGCCGTCAATTCGGACTGACCGCTTAAACCCCTACATTCTTACTGTTACCTCCAGGAACACCTCAATGAAGATCCTCGTCATCGGCTCCGGCGGCCGTGAACATGCCCTGGCCTGGAAGCTGGCCCAGTCGTCCCGTGTCACCGAGGTGCTGGTTGCGCCAGGCAATGCCGGCACCGCCACCGAGGCCGGCTGCCGCAACGTGCCGGTCAAGGTCACCGACCTGGACGGGCTGCTGGCGCTGGTGCAGGCCGAAGGCGTCGAGCTGACCGTGGTCGGCCCGGAAGTGCCGCTGGTGGCTGGCGTGGTCGACCGCTTCCGCGCTGCTGGCCACCGCATCTTCGGGCCCACCGCTGCGGCCGCGCAGCTGGAGGGCAGCAAGGCCTACGCCAAGGACTTCCTGGCCCGCCACAACATTCCCACCGCGTTCTACGCGGTGCATACCGAGGTGGATGCGGCGCTGGCCTACATCCGCGAGAAGGGCGCACCGATCGTGGTCAAGGCCGATGGCCTGGCTGCGGGCAAGGGCGTCATCGTGGCGATGACGCAGGCCGAAGCCGAGGACGCGGTGCGCGACATGCTGTCGGGCAATGCGTTCGGCGATGCCGGCGCGCGCGTGGTGATCGAGGAGTTCCTGGATGGCGAGGAAGCCAGCTTCATCTCGATGGTCGATGGCACCACGGCACTGCCGATGGCCACCTCGCAGGACCACAAACGCGTGGGCGATGGCGATACCGGCCCGAACACCGGCGGCATGGGCGCCTACTCGCCGGCGCCGGTGGTCACCGATGAAGTGCATGCACGGGTGATGCGCGAGGTGGTGAATCCCACCGTGCAGGGCATGATCTCCGACGGCATCCCGTTCACCGGCTTCCTCTATGCCGGGCTGATGATCGATGCCAGCGGCGCGCCGAAGGTAATCGAGTTCAACGTGCGCTTCGGCGATCCGGAAACCCAGCCGGTGATGCTGCGCCTGCAGTCGGACCTGGTGGAGCTGGTGGAAGCGGCGATCGATGCACGCCTGGACGCGGTGCAGGCACAGTGGGATCCGCGTCCTTCGCTGGGCGTGGTGATGGCGGCCTCGCCGTACCCGGAGGCGCCGATCACCGGTGACATCATCCACGGGCTGGACCAGGTGCCGTCTACGGCCAAGGTATTCCATGCCGGCACCACGCTGGATGCACAGGGCCACGTGCTCAGCGCCGGCGGCCGCGTGCTGTGCGTGGCCGCATTGGGCGACAGCGTGGGCGATGCGCAGGCAAATGCGTATGCCGGCGTGGCGAAGGTGTCGTGGGACCACGAGTTCCACCGCAACGACATCGGCTGGCGCGCGATCGCGCGCGAGAACGCGTAATCCACCCAACAAAAAACCCGGCGCTGCCGGGTTTTCTGTGTACTGCGTTGGACGCCGCGTTATGCGGTGAACAGCGCCTTCATCTTCTTCAGCGCGTTCGCCTCGACCTGGCGGATGCGTTCGGCGGACACGCCGTACTCATCAGCCAGTTCCTGCAGCGTGACCTTGCTGTCGGCGTCCAGCCAGCGGCGACGGATGATGTCGCGCGAGCGGGCGTCGAGCTCGGCCAAGCCTTCGCGCAGCAGTTGGAGCTGGTTGTCTTCGCTGTCGGCACGCTCATAGGCCATCGACGGATCTTCGTCGTTGGCGACCAGGAACGCAGCCGGCGACGGCGGCGCATGCTCGTTGTCGTCATCGCTGGGCGCATCGAAACCGATGTCGCGACCGGACAGGCGCGATTCCATTTCCAGCACTTCGCGTTCGGACACGTTGAGGTCCTTGGCGACGGCGGTGACTTCTGCCGCATTCAACCAGCCCAGGCGGGTCTTGGACTTGCGCAGGTTGAAGAACAGCTTGCGCTGCGCCTTGGTCGTGGCGACCTTGACGATGCGCCAGTTCTTCAGGATGAACTCGTGCATTTCGGCACGGATCCAGTGCACCGCGAACGACACCAGGCGAACGCCCATGTCCGGGTCGAAGCGCTTCACCGCCTTCATCAGGCCGATGTTGCCTTCCTGGATCAGGTCGCCCAGCTGCAGGCCGTAGCCGTTGTAGCCACGGGCCACGTGCACCACGAAACGCAGGTGGGAATGGACCAGCTCGCGCGCGGCGTCCAGGTCCTGCTCGTCGCGGAAGCGGCGGGCCAGGTCCTGCTCGTCATCGACCGTCAGCACCGGGATCTGGTGCACGGCGCCGATGTAGGCGTCCAGCGAACCGAGCGCACTGGGAATCGGAAGATTGTTTGCCACAAGGGCAGTAGACATGTTCTGGCTCATAGGGGTCATCTTATCAGTCCCGTATTTGGACTGCTGACGGTTCAAAAAGTTCCAGCGTTCCGTGGGTGAAACGCTGACGCAGATCAGGCCCCTAACGTACCGCGAAATGGTGACAGTGGCGAGTGGCTGGCTATTGAGCCTATTCACTTGATAATCAAGGACATACGCTCACAAACGTCATCACCACGTCGTTTTGGGCAGGACAATCCCACCAAAAGACACCCATTCAGGATGAAAACGTTGCCATGCATTCAGCACTGCCGGCCCCAAACGCCTGAACGGCCGCCCAAAAGCGGTGCTCCGGGGCTTAATAATAGCCAGACAAATTCAAGAAGAACCCCTTCGCCTCATACCGCAGCTCGGTCAGGTCATCGCTGAACTCGGTGAAGTTGTACCCCGCCCCGATCTTGAAGTTCTGGCCCACCTGGCGGTCCACGCCCACCAGCCAGCCTTTCTTGTCGCCGCCCTCGCGCACATCCAGCCAGCGGTACTCGCCCATGGCTTCCCACTGCGCGAACAACCGGTAGCGCAGCTGCAGGGCCGAGAAGTTGACCCGGCTGTCCAGCCACTCGCCCTCGCCGCGCCCGGTGCGGTAATCGCCCCAGCGCCCGGCCAGCTTGCCGGCCAGCTCCCAGCGGTCGCTGACCTGCATCACGCCCTCGAACGAGACGATCTGCGATTTCTGGTCGTACACGTTGCCGCCCACCTGGCCCAGCGACGCCACGTCATAGAGATAGGTGTACTTGCCGAACGCCGCCCAGCGTGTGTTGTCGTGCGGGCGCCAGGCGAAGCCCAGGTTGGATTCCACCAGCTTGGCATCGGCCAGCGGGTTGCGCCTGTCGTCGGTGTCGGCATAGTTGGCGCGCAACGCGATGCGCCAGTCTTCGTTGATCTTGTAAAGCAGCCGGTTGGTGGTCACCCACTGGCGGCGGTCTTCGGCGCCTTCATCGCGGCGGTATTCCAGCTTGCTGGTCCACTGCGTGTTCGCATCGGTGCGGCCGCCGTTGACGCTGTACGCGCGGCGGTCGACCCGCCCGGTGGTGGCGTCCAGCTCGCCATCCATCACGCTGAAGCCCAGCGTCCAGCCTTGTGCCGGGTAGAAGTCCATGCCGAAGGTGTGCACCAGTCCGGCGCTGTCGTCGCGGCGGTCCTTCAGGTACTGGCTTTCGTTGAACACGTTGACCTGGTTGCTCAGGCGCCAGCGCTGGCCCAGCGTCCAGCCCGACTGCAGCCCGGTGTCGTACAGCGGGTCGGTGGTGGTGCGGTCGGTGCTGTAGCTGTAGTTGCCGTAGAAGCTGTGCTCGGGCGTCATCCAGTATTCGCCCTCGAGCTTGGCCCCATCGCCGCGGCTGCCACTGCTCACCTCCGCGCCGAGGCTGGAGCGGTTGCCGAACAGGTAGCGTGCACCCAGCGTGGCCAGGTCGTTCTTCTCGTAAGCGCCGCCGTCGTCATCCACGGTCAGCTGCCCTACCCCGTACAGCTCCCACTTGGCACCGAAGCGCTGCCGGTAGCTCAGCGCCGCCAGCGTGCCGTCCACATCGGTACCGGCGTTTTCCTCGCGTACCCGGCGCAGTTCGGCACCGAGCTGGCCATCGTTGCCCAGCCGCCAGTCCATCGTGAGCTGCGACTGCTCCACGGCGACTTCACCGCGTTCGGCGCGGCTGTGCCGGCCGTACAGGCTCAGGTTGTCGGTGAAGTAGCCCAGGAACTCCGCGCCGTACTCTTCCAGTGCCAGCCCGCTGTCCATGCGCGAGACCGAGAAACCGGCATCCACGTCGCGCCACCAGGCCCCCATGCTCCAGTCCTGCCTGGTCCAGCCCAGCTCGCGCAGGTTGGCGCGCGCTTCCACCGCGCGGGCATCGCCCTTGCGGTCGGCGCTGACCGGATTGCGCTGGATGAAGCTCAGGCCGCCGTTATCCGAATAGAAGATCGGCGCAGCGGTGGCTTCGGTACGGGTCTGCTCCAGCTTGAGGTACGTGCCACGCCCGGCCTGCAGGGTGAGGTCGGCGCCCATCAGGCTGTAGTCGTCGCCACTGCGGTTTTCATCGACGTAGGTACCGCCGATCGCCACATGGTCGCCCAGCCACTGCTTGCCGCGCAGGCCGGCACTGACATCGTCGGTGCTGAAGCCCACTGGGATGTACTCGTAGTCCACCAGCAGCAGCTGGTCGTAGCCGTCCAGCGGGGTGTCGCGGGTCAGCGTGCGCACGTTCTCGCGGGTGATCTGCGACAGCGCGCGGGTCAGGAACAGGCGGCCCTGGATTTCGTTGATCTCGTAATCCACGCCGCGCTGCAGGTTGGTGCGCACCTCGGTGCGGCCGGTGGTGCGGTCGCGCACTTCCAGCACCACCTGCTCCGAGCCGGGCAGCAGGTCGGTGTGGCGCAGGTAGTACAGGCTGCCGCCGGTGCCGAGGAATTCGCTGTGCCCCAGCGCGGACTGCGCTTCGGAACCGAACGCCTTCAACAGCGAACGCGGATCGCCCAGCGGCGTGGTCGCGCGCGAGCGCCAGCTCACCGCCGCGCCGTACAACGACCGCACGTATTGGCCGTACTCGGTACCGGTGAAGCCGGTGGCGAAGTTGCCCCACAGCGCCTGGTTCTGGTCCCAGTCCACGCGTACGTACAACTTGCCCTGCGTATCGACGTCGCGATAGGTGGTGGAGTCGTCGCCATACACCGGGTAGTACTGGTCCGGGTCCAGGCGGCGGAACACATCGCGTGCATCGGCATCCAGGAAGCCGTCGAACAGCCGCTTCAGTTCGCGGTCGTAGGTGTCGGCCTGCGCGGTGACCAGGTATTTGCCGCGCAGCTTGCTCTTCAGGTAGAACGCCAGCCGGCCTTCGCTGAGGAAGCTGTCGTCCTGGTCGCGGTCGGCGGCAAGGGGGTCGAGGTTGCCGCTGGCGGTGTTGCGCGACAACGTCACGTCAGCCAGTGCCACCAGGAACCGGTAGCTGCCGGTGACCTCCACGTCCAGCGTGCGGGTCAGGGTTGGCGCATCCATGGCCTCCACCTGCACGGTGTAGCGGTGCTGGCCGATTGGTTCCAGGAACTCGGCGGCGAACTTCTGCTCCAGGTCCACCGGGAAGCTCTGGCCGTTGATCAGCACCCGTGCGTTGGGGCTCAGTCCACGCCCGTAGATGCGCACCCGCGAGCCGTAGATCGGGATGTTCTGCTGGCGCAGCGCGTTCTGGCCATAGATGGCATTGCTGAGCTGCTGGGCCTGCGCATCGTCGCCATCCAGTACCCGGCCCAGGGTGCGCTGCACGTTGTCGCGGACCAGCTGGGTGCCACGCTCGTAATCGGTGGGCAGTACCAGCTGGAAGCGCTGGGCATTGGTTTCATCGAACGAACCGTCGCGGCCATAGGCGCGGGCGATGTACTGCAGGTCATCGCCGACGCGCAGGTTCAGGTTTTCCGGCAACTGGCCGTCCCATTCGGTGTTGCCCACGTAGTCGACCGGCATCTCGATGCGCGCCAGCGGCGTGACCAGGTCGGTGTCGCTGCCGCGATAGATCACCACTTCCAGCCGTTCGATGAACGAGGCGTAGTTGTTGTAGCCATGGAAGCGCAGCGGCTTGGTCAGGCGTCCGTTCTCGAACGGGGCCATCGAACCGGTCTGCACGTTGAGCACCGGCGCCGACAGTGCCGGGTCTTCGGTGGCCCACACCACCGCGCCGTCAGGCAGCTCGGTGGCCGAGGCGCCATTGGGCGCCGGCACGAACGCGCCGGGCGCCGTCGGATCGGACGGCGCATCCGCCGCCGGGTGCACCTGCAGCAGCAGGTCGTTGCCCTGGCGGCAGCCATCCACGCCGCACAGCGTGGTGGGCACCTCCGGCACGGGTTGCGGGGCCTGCGCGTGGCTGGTCGGCAGCCACAGCACCAGCAGGAGCACCAGGGGGCTGAGTGAGGTCTTGTTGATCATGGGCATCTCCTCAGCGATCCGCACGGGTGGCGGGGCGGGCCGGCGCAGTGGGCTGCACCTGGACCTGCACACGGGCGGCAACGTCGGCCGGAAGGCGTGGCAGCAATGCCTGCCGCAACGCATCGGCACGCTGTGCGGCCAGTTCGGGCGTGGCCTGCCCCACGGCCACGTTGAGCTGCCCACCGCCCTGCGCCTGCAGCGTGCGGGCGGCGTGCGCCAGCACCGCTTCAGCCGCCGGGCCGAGCGTGGCCTGGCCGGGTACGAACAGCCCCTCGCCCACCTCCAGTACCGATCGCGGTGGTCCCGCCTCCATGCGCCCCTGTGGCAAGGCGACACCGAAGTCGAAGCGCACCGGCAGCCCCGGGGTGATCCGCCGCACGAGCGGGTTGCGGGTGGTGAAGCGTGCCTCGGCCGGCAGGGTGCTCGGGTCGACCTTGAGGATGAAGTTGCGCCCGCGCGCCTGGCCGCCGTTGATGCCAACCAGGTGGTAGCGGCCGTAGGCGTCGGTTTCGATCACCAGG
The DNA here is from genome assembly GCA_002386405.1 of Stenotrophomonas maltophilia. GTDB lineage: Bacteria > Pseudomonadota > Gammaproteobacteria > Xanthomonadales > Xanthomonadaceae > Stenotrophomonas > Stenotrophomonas maltophilia_AD. The sequence goes on along the minus strand of DGIP01000072.1, from coordinate 3,890 downwards.
CCTTCCACCGACACCACGCGCACGCCGGGGATGCCGCGCTCGCCGGCATCCTGCACGCCGTTGCCGTTGTGGTCGTCAAACACACTGCCGATCACCAGGCTCTCATCCAGCAGCGGATCGCCGATCACCTCCACGTCGGCCGAGGCCACGTTGCTGATGGTGGTGCCCAGCACGTCTGCTGCGGTGATGCGGTTGGTGTGCACACCCAGCCCGACACCCGCCCCCACCCGCAGGTAGTACACGAGCGTCGCCGAGCCACCTGCCGGGATATCCAGGCCATCGATCTGCAGCGGTGCCACGCCGCTGGCACGTGCGGCGTTGTCGGCATCGTGGGCCTCGAAGCCACCCGGGATGAAGGTGAAGCCACTCGGCAGGGTATCGAGCAGGGTCACGCCCAGCGCGTCGAAGTCGCCCATGTTCTCCACGGTGACCACGTAGCGCACCACGTCGCCCACCTGCACGCTGCGCTGGGTGGCCTGCTTGGTCAGGCGCAGCACCACCGGATCGGCGGTGACCACCACGTTGACCCGACCTTCCACGCACACCGGGGTGGGCACGGAGTTGTCGCAGATGGTGTAGCTGAAGTTGTCCAGGCCGCTGTAGCCGACGAAGGCGGTGTAGATGCAATCGCCGTTGGCACAGGTTGCGCGGCCGTTGACTGCGGCACGTGCCAGGCGCATGGAGGCTGCATTGATGCGCGCGCCGCTGGTGGTGAGGTTGTCCAGCAGCGGCACCGTGGTGGTGGTGCCGCTGAGCACGGTGATGTTCTCGTCCACCACGTCCACGTCGTTGAGCTCTACCTGCACGGTGACGGTGGCGCTGCTGCAGTCCGGCGGCGAAGCCTGGTTGCACACGGTGTAGGTGAAGGTGTCCGGGCCGCTGTAGTTGGGGGCCGGGGTGTAGCGCACGATGCCTCCGGCCAGGACCACGGCGGTGCCCGACGCAGGTGCAGTGGTGATGGTCACGGCCACTGTCTGCGGATCCAGCGGCGCACCGTTGACCAGGTCGTTGGCCAGCACCGGCACGTCGATCTGCCCGTCCTGCGGCGTCGTGGCCTGGTCGGGGTTGGCCACCGGTACAGCCAGCGGCGCCGCCGCCAGCGTGACCGACACCGTGCCGGTCGCGCAGACGGTGGGCTGCGCCACCAGGCAGATCTGGTAGGTGGTGGTGTAGGTGGTACCGGGCGTGCCGGCCGCCACGTTCACGCTGCCGTTGGGCTGGATGGTCAGCGCGGCGGTATTGACCGGGGTCAGCACGACGGTCGCCGGATCCAGCGGCGCGCCGTTCAAGCTGTCGTTTGTCAGCACATTGATCACGGCGCTGGCACCGGCCGCCGGCACATCGACCACGCTGTCGTCGGCCGCCACCAGCACGGCGGGGTTGGCGAGTGTGACCGAGACCGTGCCGATATCGCACACCGCCGGTTGTGCCACCAGGCAGATCTGGTAGGTGGTGGTGTAGGTGCTGCCCGGGGTACCGGCCGCCACATTGACACTGCCATTGGGCTGGATGGTCAGCACTGCGGTGTTGACCGGGGTCAGCACCACCGTGGCCGGATCGAGCGCGGCGCTGTTGTAGGTGTCGTTGGCCAGCACGTTGGCCACACCGGTGGCACCGGAGGCCGGTACGTTGGCCACCGTGTCATCCACTGCGTCCAGCAGGCCGGGCGTGGCGGCCAGGGTGACCGACACCGTGCCGATGTCGCACACCGTCGGCTGTGCCACCAGGCAGATGCGGTAAGTGGTGGTGTAGGTGACGCCGGGCGTACCTGCTGCCACGTCCAGGCTGCCGTTGGGCTGGATGGTCAGCGCCGTGGTGTTGTTCGGGGTCAGCACCACCGTGGCCGGATCGAGCGCGGCGCCATTGAAGGTGTCGTTGGCGAACACGTTGAGCAGGCCCAGCGCGCCGGTGGCCGGCACGTTGGTGGCGGTGTCGTCCACGGCATCCAGCAGCGCCGCCGTGACTGTCACGCTGACTGTGGCGGTATCGCACACGTTGAGGTTCGGCGCGGGCAGGCACACCTGGTAGGTGAAGCTGTCGGTACCGGTGAAGCCGGCAGTGGGCGTGTAGCTGATGGTGTTGTCGCCGTTGACCACGGCGGTGCCATTGGTGGGCGGCACCGACACGGTGAACACCGGACCCAGCGGCAAGGTGTCGTTGGCCGCCACGTTGAGCACGGTGGTGCCGCTGCCGGCGGGCAGGGTGTCATCGGCCGCGTTGGGACGCACCGCGACCAGCGCCGTGGCCTGCGCGCAGTTGGCCGGCTGTGCGTTCTCGCACACCTGGTAGGTGAGCGTGGTGGCGGCGGGCGTGGTGCCCGGCGCAACCGTGACCACCCCGTTGGCGGCCATGCTGTAGCCCGGCACCGCGCTGACCAGCGACGCGGTCACCGGCGTGGTGCCCGGCACGATCGGCGCACCGTTGAAGGTGTCGTTGAGCAGCACGCTGGCGGTGCTGCCCCCGGTCGGCGCGACCGGCACCCCGCTGAAGTCATCGCCCACCGCAACCAGCGCGCTTGCGGTCACTGTCAGGCTGACGGTGGCGGTGTCGCACACCCCCGCGCCGGGGGCCGGCAGGCACACCTGGTAAGTGAAGCTGTCCGCGCCGGTGAAGGGTCCGGTCGGGGTGTAGCTGATGGTGCCATCGCCATTCACCACGACGGTGCCGTTGGCCGGTGCCACCGACACGGTGATGGTGGGGTTGGTCGGCAGCGTGTCATTGGCGGTGACGTTGAGCACGGTGGTGGTACCCGCCGTGGCCGACAGGGTGTCATCGGCCGCGACCGGGCTGACCGCAACCACGGCGGTGCCCTGCGCGCAGTCGGTGGGCACCGCGTTTTCGCACGCCTGGTAGCTGAGCGTCACCGCCGCCGGGGTGGTGCCTGCGGCGACGCTGACCACGCCGTTGGTTGCCATGCTGTAGCCGGCGACGGGGTTGACCAGCGACGCCGTCACCGGCGTGGTGCCGGGCACGATCGGCGCGCCATTGAACGTGTCGTTGAGCAGCACGCTGGCGGTGCTGCCACCGGTGGCCGGCGCGATCGGGGTGCCGGTGAAGTCATCATTCACCACCGTCACCGAGGTGGCGGCCACGGTGAGCGCGACAGTGGCGGTATCGCAGACCCCGGCAGCGGGCGCCGGCAGGCAGGCCTGGTAGGTGAAGGTGTCCGGACCGGTGAAACCGGCGTTGGGCGTGTAGCTGATGGTGCCATCGCCGTTCACCCTCGCGGTGCCATTGGCCGGTGCAACCGACACGGTGATGGTGGGGTTGGT
>DGIP01000072.1:0-335 GCA_002386405.1 Stenotrophomonas maltophilia | reverse complement strand
CGGTGACGTTGAGCACCGTGGTGGTGCCGGCAGCGGCGTTGAGGGTGTCATCCACCACCACCGGGCTGACCGCCACTACGGCGGTGGATTGCGCGCAGTTGGTGGGCACGGCGATTTCGCACACCTGGTAGCTGAGCGTGACGGCGGCCGGCGTGGTGCCGGGCGCAACCGTGACCACGCCGTTGGGCGCCATGCTGTAGCCGGTCACCGGGGTGACCAGCGAGGCGGTGACCTGGGTGGTGCCGGGCACGATCGGCGCACCGTTGAAGGTGTCGTTGAGCAGCACGCTGGCAGTGCTGCCACCGGCGGCCGGTGCGATGGGCGTGGCGGTGAAG
>DGIP01000144.1:11079-12074 GCA_002386405.1 Stenotrophomonas maltophilia | reverse complement strand
GCGCCAGCGTGGCTGGAGAGAGCTGGGTCAGCGCATGCGCGTGCAGCTGCGCCAGCGCGGTGTCATCGGGAAGGGTGGGGGGCACGGGGCGGCTCACAGTTCAATCTCCAGGTGCTGCTGCAGCGCCTGCCGGGCGCGCGAAAGATGGGTTTTGACCGCGCCTTCGCTGCAGCCCATGGCCGCTGCGGTGGTGGCGCCATCGAGCTGCTGCAGCACGCGCAGGGTGAAGGCCTCGCGCTGGCGTGCAGGCAGGTCGCGCAATGCCCTGACCAGCGCCGCGTACTGGTCGCGCTGCTCGTGCGCCTGGGCCGGGCCCGGTCCAAGATCGGCCCAGTCAATGTCGTGGTCACCGGCCAGCTCGTCGCTGCTGCGCCAGAACCGCAGCCGGAAGCCGCGGCGGCGCTGCAGGTCCACCACCCGGCGGCGCAGGATGCTCCAGAACAGCGGCGACCACTCCCCTGCGGGCTTGTCGCGGTAGGCCAGCATGCGCAGCATCGCGTCCTGCACCGCGTCCAGCGCATCGTCACGCTGGCGCAGCCCGGCCTCGGCGAAGCGGAACGCGCGCGGGCCGATGCCGGCCAGGAACGCATCCAGCGACACCGGCAGCGCGGTTTCGGCATCGGCATCGTCGGCCAGGGTCGGCAGGGAAGGGCTCACCAGCACAGGGTAGCGCTCGCGCAGGGGGATACCGTGAGAACGCACCAGCGCGGCATCGGTTGACCGCCCTGCAGAACGGTTCAGCGCATGGTTATGATGCAGGGGACGGGATGACCGCCGGGAAGAGGGACAGCAATGAGCGACGGGTTCGTGGCGTTGTATATCTTCATGCTGGCTGCGATCGCAGGCCACGTGATCATTTCGCGGGTGCCGGTGATCCTGCATACCCCCCTGATGTCCGGGTCCAACTTCATCCACGGCATCGTGCTGATCGGCGCCATGGTGGTGCTGGGCCACGCGCAGACCCCGCTGGAAAAGATCATCGGCTTCATCGCCGT
>DGIP01000144.1:0-10837 GCA_002386405.1 Stenotrophomonas maltophilia | reverse complement strand
TCATCGGCTTCATCGCCGTGGTGCTCGGCGCGGGCAATGCCGCCGGTGGCTACGTGGTGACCGAACGCATGCTGGACATGTTCAAGCCCAGCCAGAAGCGCGATGCCGGGGAGAAGGCGCCTTGAACGTCACCACCGCGCAACTGCTGCAGTGGCTGGTGCAGGTGAGCTACCTGGTCGCCGCCACCCTGTTCCTGCTCGGCCTGCAGCGCATGGCCTCGCCGATGACCGCACGCAGCGGCATCCGCTGGGCCGGCCTGGGCATGCTGATCGCCACGGTGGCGACCTTCTTCCTGCCCGACCTGCACAACGTGCCGCTGATCCTGGCCGCAGTGGCGATCGGTACCGGCGTGGCGTGGTGGTCGGCCAAACGCGTGGCCATCACCGACATGCCGCAGATGGTGGCGCTGTACAACGGCATGGGCGGCGGTTCGGCCGCCGCGATCGGCGCGGTGGAACTGCTGCGCTTCTCGTTCCTGGCCAACCGCGATACCACCCATTGGAGCGCGCAGGCCATCGCCGAACTGAGCGCGCGGCAGCCCTCGGCCACGGTGCTGGCACTGGCGGTGATCGGCTCGGCGATCGGCGCGGTGTCGCTGTCCGGTTCGATCATCGCCTGGGCCAAGCTCGACGGGCGGCTGGAGCGGCGCGTGACCTTCCCCGGCCAGCAGGCCTTCAACCTGCTGGTCGCGCTTGCGGTCGTCGTGTTGGGGATCTGGGCAGCGGTGAGCCTGAGCCCGGTGGCGATCATCAGCTTCTTCGTGGTGGCGCTGGCGCTGGGCGTGTTGATGACCCTGCCGATCGGCGGCGCCGACATGCCGGTGGTGATCTCGCTGTACAACGCATTCACCGGCCTGGCGGTCGCCTTCGAAGGTTACGTGCTCGGCAACGAGGCGCTGATCATCGCCGGCATGATGGTCGGCGCGGCCGGCATCCTGCTGACCCGGTTGATGGCCAAGGCGATGAACCGGCCGATCAGCGGCGTGCTGTTCTCCAACTTCGGCGGGGGTGGCACGGCGCAGGAAATCACCGGCGCGCAGAAGCCGATCGAAGCCAGCGACGTGGCTGCCATGCTGGCCTTCGCCGAACGCGTGGTGATCGTGCCCGGTTATGGCATGGCCGTGGCCCAAGCCCAGCACAAAGTGTGGGAACTGGCGCAGCGGCTGATCGAGCGCGGCATCAAGGTGAAATTCGCGATCCACCCGGTGGCCGGGCGCATGCCGGGCCACATGAACGTGCTGCTGGCCGAAGCGGGGGTGCCGTACGACCTGATCGCCGACATGGACGACATCAACCCCGAATTTCCCACCACCGACGTGGTGCTGGTGATCGGCGCCAACGACGTGGTCAACCCGGTGGCGCGCACCGACCCGGCCAGCCCGATCTACGGCATGCCGATCCTGGACGTGGTCAACGCCCGCAACGTGGTGGTGATCAAGCGCGGCAAGGGCACCGGTTTCGCTGGCATCGAAAACGCGCTGTTCTACGCCGACAACGCACGCATGCTCTACGGCGATGGCGCCGGCGCGGCCAGCGCACTGGTCAGTGAATTGAAGGCCCTCGACGGCGGGTAAACGTCATCGCATGCGCGCTGACGCCCCACGCTTTGCTTTGCAAACCGTGGGCCCCGACTTACCAACACCCAGACCCCGCCGCTTCGCGGCCGCCCCCTGACTCAGGGGGCTTTCCACCAGACGCTCTCCGGGTAGCGCCGGCCGTTGGCCGGCCCACGCGCTCCGCCCGGCGCTATCGGGAAATCCACCAGCCGACGACAAGGGCAACTGCCAGCCACAGCACCTCGCCAACCCCGTTGGCCAGCTGAACCAACGTGAACGCCATGAACGGCCCCATGCGCAACGCTGATTCCCACGGATCCAGTCCCAGCGAGCCGCCCAGGTAGGCCGAGGCGATGCCCCAGTTGGCCGCCAGCGCCACCAGCACGGTGCCCAACAGGGTCAACGCCACCCGCGGCAGGCCGCCGCGCAGGTTGCCCAGGCGCAGCATGAAACCCAGCTCCAGGGCCACCAGCACGGCCATCCAGCCCGCCTGGCGGCCGCTCAGCAGTGCGATGAACAACCAGGCCAGCGTGGCCGTGACGACTCCAAGCAGCAACAGCGGGGGCCAGAGCCAGTGGGCGGACCTGGCGGGCGCAGAGGTGGGCGGCATGCATTCTTCCTTTGGTCCACCACAGGATACCGGCTTGCGGGGTGACCGGCGCGTGGCCGGCCGCTGGGCTAAAATGAGCGCCTTGCGGGAATTGGCCGCGACCCCATATCGATCCACATGTACTCCCGTAGCAGCGAACCCGTCCACTTCGAACGCGACTGCGAGGCCGTCATGGTCCCGCAGGGCGAAACGGTCACCTTGCCCGCCGGCAGCTATGGGTACATCACCCAGGCGCTGGGCGGCAGCTATACCGTGTTCGTCGAAGGCAATCTGTTCCGCATCGCCGGCAAGGACGGCGACGCCATGGGCAAGGAACCGCCCGCGCCGCTGGAACTGCCCGCCGACGCCTCCGACGAGGAGGTCGAAAAACTGGTCTGGCAGCAGCTGCGAACCTGCTTCGACCCCGAGATCCCGTTCAACATCGTCGACCTGGGCCTGGTCTACGAAGTGGAGCTCAAGCACCTGGACGATGGCCAGCGCGAGGTCGACGTCAAGATGACCCTGACCGCGCCGGCCTGCGGCATGGGCGATATCCTCGTCGACGACGTGCGCAGCAAGCTGGAAATGATCCCGACCGTGGCCGAAGCCGATGTCGAACTGGTGTTCGACCCGCCGTGGAACCAGCACATGATGTCCGAGGCCGCCCGCCTTGAAACCGGCATGCTGTAATTGAACCCGTAACCAGAACAGGAAATTTCCGGTGTCCCAGTCTTCCGTGAGCTTCACCACCACCCGTTCCGCCCAGCCGCGCAGCAGCGAGGAGCGTGAACGCATCCTGGCCGCCCCCGGTTTTGGTCTGCACTTCACCGACCACATGGTGGAAGTGCGGTGGGACAAGGACACCGGCTGGCACAACGCCAGCGTGCGCCCGTACGGCCCGCTGCAGCTGGACCCGGCCGCCGCGGTGCTGCACTACGGCCAGGAAATCTTCGAAGGCATCAAGGCCTACCGGCATGCCGACGGCTCGATCTGGACCTTCCGCCCGGATGCCAACGGCCGCCGCCTGCAGCGTTCGGCGCAGCGCCTGGCGCTGCCGGAACTGCCGGTGGAGATCTTCGTCGAATCGCTCAAGCAGCTGATCGCCGTGGACGCCAGCTGGGTGCCGTCGGCCGACGAATCCAGCCTGTACTTCCGCCCGTTCATGATCGGCGATGAAGCCTTCCTCGGCGTGCGCGGCGCACAGAAGGCCGGCTACTACGTGATCGCCAGCCCGGCCGGCCCGTACTTCGCCAAGGGCGTGGCCCCGGTGTCGATCTGGCTGTCCACCGAATATGCGCGTGCGGCCAAGGGCGGCACTGGTGCGGCCAAGTGCGGTGGCAACTATGCCGCCTCGCTGCTGCCGCAGCAGAAGGCGCAGGCGCAGGGCTGCTCGCAGGTGCTGTTCCTGGATCCGGTCGAAGGCAAGTACCTGGAAGAACTGGGCGGCATGAACGTGTTCCTGGTCTACAAGGACGGCACCCTGGTGACCCCGGCGCTGTCCGGCAGCATCCTGGAAGGCATCACCCGCGAAAGCATCCTGCAGCTGGCCCGCGACCGCGGCATGAAGGTCGAAGAGCGCAAGGTGACCATCGACGAGTGGAAGCAGGGCGTGACCTCGGGCGAGATCGCCGAAGTGTTCGCCTGCGGTACCGCCGCGGTGGTCACCCCGATCGGCCAGCTGAAGGGCGAAGGCTTCTCGGTGGGCGACCTGACCGCCCCGGCCGGTGAAGTGACCATGTCGCTGCGCAAGGAACTGACCGACATCCAGTACGGCCGCCTGCCGGACCGCCATGGCTGGCTGGTGCGCCTGGACGGCTGATCGTTCGAGCCCTGCTGCACACCCAAGGCCCGCCTGGCAACAGGCGGGCCTTTTTCATGGCCGCGGGACACGCAGCCACGCAGGGCGTGGCGCTACCCGGGGGGGCGCCGTAGAGCCACGCCCTGCGTGGCTGCGCGGTACCCACCGAAGCGCTGTCTAAACGATCCAAACCCATCCAACTCATTGACGCGCAAGCAATGTCTTGTCCATGACGCACAAGACAGTGACGCAGGACACGAATTGCACGCGGCGTGACCGCATCGGCACGCGGAAGTTTCTTCACATTCACAAACCATTGACCCGAAAAGTCTCAGATCGAAACTTTCACAACCCTGAAAGCGGGCTGAAACATTGTTGGGCCGAATCGAAACCACTAGCGTCCGGGGTCGGGCGGTTTCGCAGGGGAAAACCGATCCGTCTTCCAGGTTCGATCCAAGCCACCGCTCCACAGCGCCGGATCGAACCGACCTTTGCCGCCTCGACGGCTCCTCACGACTTGAAGGGAATTCCGATGTCTCATGATTCGCAGCGCTTGCGTCAGCGTGCCTTGGTTGTACTCGGTGGTTCGGTGCTTTCGACCCTGCTCCTGGCGGCTCCGGCGTTCGCCGGCGACGTGCAGTTGAGTGGCCTGGCCTCGGCCCCGACCCACCAGCGTTTCATCGTCAAGTACAAGGACGGCGCCACCGACGTCGCCACCCCGACCGCGCTGGCCAGTTCGCTCAAGGCCGCCGCCCAGGCCGTTCCGGCCGCGCAGGGTCGCGCGCTGGGCCTGCAGAAGCTGCGCCAGCTGGCCATTGGCCCAACCGTGGTCAAGGCCGACCGTCCGCTGGATGCGGCCGAATCGGAACTGCTGATGCGCCGCCTGGCCGCCGACCCGAACGTGGAATACGTCGAAGTCGACCAGCTGATGCACGCCACCCTGGTGCCCAACGACAGCCGCCTGTCCGAGCAGTGGGGCTTCGGCACCAGCAACGCCTCGATCAACGTGCGCCCGGCATGGGACAAGGCCACCGGCACCGGCGTGGTAGTGGCGGTGATCGACACCGGCATCACCAACCATCCGGATCTGAACGCCAACATCCTGCCCGGCTATGACTTCATCAGCGATGCCGCGATGGCCCGCGATGGCGGTGGCCGCGACAACAACGCCAACGACGAAGGCGACTGGTACGCCGCCAACGAATGCGGCGCCGGCTACCCGGCCTCCAATTCCAGCTGGCACGGCACCCACGTGGCCGGCACCATCGCCGCGGTGACCAACAACACCACCGGCGTGGCCGGTACCGCCTACAACGCCAAGGTCGTTCCGGTGCGCGTGCTGGGCAAGTGCGGCGGCTACACCTCCGACATCGCCGATGCCATCGTGTGGGCCTCCGGCGGCACGGTCAGCGGCGTGCCGGCCAACGCCAACCCGGCCGAAGTGATCAACATGTCGCTCGGCGGCGGCGGCACCTGCTCGACCACCTACCAGAACGCCATCAACGGCGCGGTGTCGCGCGGTACCACCGTGGTGGTGGCAGCGGGCAACAGCAACACCAACGTCTCCTCGTCGGTGCCGGCCAACTGCGCCAACGTGATCGCGGTGGCCGCCACCACCTCGGCCGGCGCCCGCGCCAGCTTCTCCAACTACGGTGCCGGCATCGATGTCTCGGCGCCGGGCCAGGCGATCCTGTCCACGCTCAACAGCGGCACCACCGTGCCGGGCGCGGCCTCGTATGCGTCCTACAACGGCACCTCGATGGCGGCCCCGCACGTGGCCGGCGTGGTCGCGCTGGTGCAGTCGGTCGCGCCGACCGCATTGTCGCCGGCGGCCATTGAAACGCTGCTCAAGAACACCGCACGGGCCCTGCCGGGCGCCTGCAGCGGCGGCTGCGGTGCCGGTATCGTCGATGCGGATGCGGCCGTCACCGCCGCGCTGGGCGGGACCAATCCGAACCCGGGCACCGGCACGCTGCAGAACAACGTGCCGGTCAGCGGCCTGGGTGCTTCCAGCGGTGCATCGCTGGCCTACACCGTGGCCGTGCCGTCGGGCAGCTCGCAGCTGAAGGTGACCATCGCCGGGGGCAGTGGCGATGCGGACCTGTACGTGCGGTCGGGCAGCGCGCCCACCGACACCGTGTACACCTGCCGCCCGTACCTCAGCGGCAACAACGAAACCTGCACGATCAACGCCCCGGCCGCGGGGACCTGGCACGTCCGGGTGAAGGCTTACAGCACCTTCTCCGGCGTGACCCTGACCGCGCAGTACTGAGCCCAGCCCCTCTCCAATGGGCAACGCCCCGGCCTTGGCCGGGGCGTTTCTGTTTACGCGTCCTCGAACCGATTCGCAGCGACGTTCTTGCGCACGTGTTCGGGGTTCCAGATGCGGCCGTTCATGGCGATGTACACGCCCGGCTGCAGCGACTGCACCGCGCCGATCGCACAGCCGATGTTGAACTCGGCGTCCGAGCCGCGGAAGCGCGCCGGGCTGAGCGCACCGGTCATGACGATGGTCTTGTCGGGGATGCTCTTGAGCACCTGGCCGGTCTGCACCATCGAATCGGTGCCATGGGTGACCAGCACGTGGCGGGTCGGCTGCGCGGCGATGGTGGCGCGGATCAGCTCACGGTCCTCGTCGGTGATGTGCAGCGAATCCTTGCGCAGGATCGGGATCACGTTGAAGCGGAAGGTTACGCCCAGCTCGCGCAGGATCATCCCGATCTGGGGATCGCCGATCTGGTAGTCCGACTTGTCGTCGAAGTAGATCTTGTCGATCGTGCCACCGGTGGTGATGATCAGTAGTTCTTCCATTGCAGGCTTCCTGGAGTGCGGGCGGTACCGCGCGGCAACACCCGCGCTGGGTGCCCATGATACGGCTGCCGGCGCCGGCCCGCAGCCGGGCGCGGGGCCATCACCGCTTCGAGAAACGCCGGCGCAGGCCCGGCGCGCTGGATACCCCGATCACCGCCAGGGCCAGCAGCAGTTCCAGCCAGGCCCAGTGCGCGCTTTCCGGATGGCTCCAGGCACTCATCACGCCGTGGCTGAACCAGAACAGCGCCAGCACCCCGGCCCAGAACATCGCCTTGCCACGCCCCGTGAGCACGCCCAGCGCCAGCAGCAGCGGCGGGGCGGTGAAGACCAGCTGGCTGGCCAGCCAATGCCGGTCGTGCGCGAACCAGAGTCCGAACACCGCTGCCAGCACCAGCAGCAGGAGGGCCAACGTCCACTTCTGCACGCGCGGGCTCATCCCAGCCGCCGTGCGATGTCGGCCACGCGCCGGCCCAGCGCACGCGCCAAGATCGCTTCGTCCTCGCTCGGCACCGGGTTGTCGTCGGCGCCGGCCACGTGGCTGGCACCGTAGGGCGTGCCGCCGGTGGTGGTGTGGCTCAGCGCCGGCTCGGTGAAGGGAATGCCCACGATCAGGCAGCCGTGGTGCAGCAGCGGCACCTGCATCGACAACAGCGTGGATTCCTGCCCGCCGTGCAGCGACGCGGTGGAGGTGAACACCCCGGCCGGCTTGCCGGCCAGCGTGCCGTTGACCCACTCGGCCCCCAGCCCGTCGAGGAAATGCTTGACCGGCGCGGCCATGTTGCCGAACCGGGTCGGGCTGCCCAGCAGCAGGCCGCTGCATTCGGCCAGGTCCTCGACGCTTACGTAAGGCGCACCATCATCGGGCACCGGCGGCCGCGCGGTCTGGGTGACCGCCGCCACCGGCGGCACCGTGCGCAGCCGCGCGCTCATGCCGGGCACTTCGCCGATGCCACGCGCGATCTGGCGCGCAAGCCGCGCCACCGAACCGCCGCGGCTGTAATACAGCACCAGGATCTCCGCCATCTCGCTTCCGTTGTGTCCAGTCTGTCCGCAGTATGGCATTGCCTCCACCCGGCTTCAGGTACGCTTGCCACGATGGAACCCCTGGATACCCTCAACCTGTGGATGGAACGCGTGCGCGACCGCGCCCGTACCGCCAGCTTCGGTCGCTTCCTGTGGCGCCGCTTCCTCGACGACCGCCTGTTCCAGGCCGCCGCCTCGCTGGCCTACACCACCGTGTTCGCGCTGGTGCCGCTGGCGATCGTGGTGTTCGGCGTGCTCTCGGCATTCCCGGTGTTCGACCGCTGGAGCGACACCCTCAGCGACTACGTGTTCTCCAACTTCGTACCCAACGCCGCGCGCGCGGCCGAAGGCTACCTGCGCCAGTTCTCGGCCAGCGCCGGGCAGCTCACCGCCGCCGGCTTCATCGCGCTGGTGGTGTCGCTGCTGATCACCCTCAACAGCGTGGAGCAGACCTTCAGCCAGATCTGGAGGGTCAGCTCGGCGCGGCCCAAGCTCACCCGTTTCCTGGTCTATTGGACCGTGCTGACCCTCGGCGCGATGCTGGCGGCCGCGTCGCTGGCGGTGTCTGCGCGCGTGTTCGCGCTGCCGCTGTTCGGCACCAGCGAAGGCCGCCTGCTGGCCAATGCGTCGCTGACCCTGGCGCCGATCCTGATCGAGTTCGTGTGCATCATGCTGGTGTACCGGGTGGTGCCACACCACACGGTGAAGTGGCGGCATGCCATTCCCGGCGCGATCCTCGCGGCAGTTATGCTGGAGCTGGTGAAGTGGGGCATGGGCGCCTACCTGGGCAGTTTCCAGTCCTACCAGAAGCTCTACGGCACCGTTGCCTTCGTGCCGATCCTGCTGCTGTGGATCTACCTGTGCTGGGTGTCGGTGCTGCTGGGTGCCTCGCTGGCCTCGTCGATCGCCGCGTTCCGCTACCAGCCGGCCGACCTGCGCCTGCCCACCGGCTACGAACTGTATGGCCTGCTGCGCCTGATCGGCCGCTTCCACCAGGCGCGCCTGGACGGCCGCGGGCTGGATGAAGACGAGGTCCTGCGGCTGGAGCCGATGCTGACCGACTCGCTGCTGCAGAGCATGCTCTGCGACCTGGAAGCGATCCGGGTGGTGCGCCGCGACGAGCAGGGCGAGTGGCTGCTGTCGCGCGACCTGGACAAGCTCACCCTGGCCGACCTCTACGAATCCACCCAGCTGCGCATTCCGGTCAAGGAAGCCTACCTTCCCTACCGCGATGACAGCCTCGGCACCGCCTCGGTGGCGGCGCTGGATGCATTGCGATTGCCCCTGCGCGAGCTGCTCAAGCGCCGCGTCAGCGATATCTATTCCCCGTCTGGAGACACCCCATGACCTTCAAGCCCCTGCTGCTGGCCGTCGGCCTGCTGGCCCTGGCCGGCTGCAACAAGCCGGCACCGCAGCCCCAAGCGGCCGCCCCGGCGCCCGCGCCCGCAGCAGAACCGGCGGCCCCGGCCGCCGATGCCGCCACGCCCGACCTGGAGCGCAAAACCGTGGCGCAGCCGCGCCTGGTGCTGCCCGCCCTCGACGGAACCACCTACGACTTGGCCGCACATCGCGGCAAGTGGGTGGTGGTGAACTTCTGGGCGACCTGGTGCGCGCCGTGCCGCAAGGAAATGCCGGAGCTGTCGGCACTGCATGCCATGCGCGAGGAAATCGAGGTGGTCGGCCTGGCGTATGAAGACATCGAGCCGGAGGAGATGAAGGCATTCCTGCAGAAGCTGCCGGTGACCTACCCGATCGTGCTGGTGGACACCTACAACCCGCCGGAAGACTTCGCCGTGCCGCGCGGCCTGCCGCTGACCTACCTGATCGCCCCGGACGGAAAGGTAGCCAAGGAATTCCTCGGCCCGGTCACTGCCCACGACATCGAGGCGCGGATCGCCGCCAAATGACGGCGGCTCATTCGATGGCGTAACCGTCGATCGGCTTCAGCACGCCGAAATGCTCTTCGTGCAGTTTGCCCTTCAAGGGCGGCAGGTCCGGGATGGGATCCTCCACCCCGGTATCCGGCAACCGGTCCAGCAAGTTGCGGATCAAACCCAGCCGCCCGCGCTTCTGGTCGTTGAAGTCCACCAGCGTCCACGGCGCCTGTTCGCGATGGGTGGCGCGCAGCATCGCCTCGCGCGCCTCGGTATAGGCGGTGTACTTGCTGCGTGACTCCAGGTCCACCGGTGACAGCTTCCAGCCCTTGAGCGGATCCACGTGACGCTCGGCGAAGCGTTTCTCCTGTTGCACCTGGTCGACCGTGAGCCAGTACTTGAACAGCAGGATGCCGTCGTCCACCAGCAGCTTCTCGAACACCGGTGCCTGGGCCAGGAAGGCGTCGTACTCGGTATCGCTGCAGTAGCCCATCACGTGTTCGACCCCGGCCCGGTTGTACCAGCTGCGGTCCATCAGCACGATCTCGCCGGCTGCAGGCAGGTGCGACACATAGCGCTGGAAATACCACTGGGTGCTTTCGCGGTCGGTCGGCTTGGGCAGCGCGACCACCTTGCACTGGCGGGGGTTGAGGTGCTCGGCGATGGCCTGGATGGCACCGCCCTTGCCGGCGGTATCGCGGCCTTCGAACAGCACCAGCACGCGCTGCCCGGTGTGCTGGGCCCAACGCGCCATCGCAGTGAGTTCGAGCTGCATCGGTTCGAGCAGTGCCTGGTACGCCTTGCGCTTGAGCTTTCCCATCGGTGCGGGATTCCGGCTGAAAGAAGAAACCCGAGCCTAGCGCAGTGCGCGGTCAGCCCGCGTGTGCATCCTGCCAGCCGTGCAATCGCGCCATCGCCTGCACCTCGGCGCTGAAGTCGCGCGCGAACCCGGCCATGTCGAACAGGCCGCTGTCCGAACGCCGCTGGGCCAGGGTGGTCCGCAGCGCTGCCAGTGCCGCCGGGTCGTTGCCCAGCGCGATTGCGGTATCCACAAAGGCGCGGTCATCGGCGACGTTCATCGCCGGCAGTCCCAGGTGGTGGTTGAGCGAGCCGGCCACGCGCGACGCGAATGTCGCGCCCGGGCAGGTCAACACCGGGCAGCCGGCCCACAGCGCATCGGAGGCGGT
>DGIP01000125.1 GCA_002386405.1 Stenotrophomonas maltophilia | reverse complement strand
CAGGCTGCCGGGGAACGGGTCGGTGCGGCCACCGGCCGCGCCCACGGTGAGGATCGGCAGCTTGCGGCGGCGGCACCAGGCAATGGTTTCCACCTTGACCCGGAAGCTGTCGCAGGCGTCGATGACCAGGTCGAAATCGCGGTCCAGCAGCTCGACCATGTTCGACACGGTCAGGAACGAGGCAACCGCCTCAACGCGGATGTCGGGGTTGATGGCAATGCAGCGCTCGGCCATCGCCTCGGCCTTGTTGCGCCCGTACTGCCCGGCCAGCGCCGGCAGCTGGCGGTTGGTGTTGGACACGCAGATGTCGTCGGCGTCGATCAGGGTCAGGTGCCCCACTGCCGTGCGCGCCAGGGCTTCCACCACCCACGAGCCCACCCCGCCCATGCCGACCACCGCCACCCGGCGCTGCGACAGCTGGTCTACGGTGCCCACCCCATACAACCGGTCGATGCCGGCAAAGCGTTCGCGCAATACGTCGTTCATGCCGCCCATTTTAGACGGCCCGGCGCCCGCCACGTACGCCCGTGATGCGGCCAGCGGTAGGATGCAGCGAGCCACCCACAAGGAAGCCACCCGCATGAATGCTCCCGTCCCCACCCGCCGCCCGTCCGCCGCCTACCGCTATCTGTTTGTCGCAGGGCTGGGGCTGATGATCGGCCTGGTCGCCACCGTGATGGTGTCGCGGGCGATCCAGGCCCGCCAGGACCCGTTCCCCGGCAGCCTGATGCACGTCATGGAGCGCCAGGTGGCGCTGCTGCGCGATGCGCAGGCCCAGAACCGCTGCAGCCTGGCCGACAGCGTGCCGCGCCTGCAGACGCTGCGCTCACTGTCCAACGACCTGGACCTGGCGTTCCCGGACCTGAAGGACAGCGCGCAGTTCCAGCAGCATGCCAGCGGCCTGCGCGCCACGCTCAACACCGCGCTGGCCGCGCCGCCGACCGACTGCGTGGCCATGGGCCAGCTGGTCGAGAAGATCCAGACCGACTGCAAGGCCTGCCACCAGGATTTCCGCTGATTCATCTGGCAGCCACGAAGCAGGCACCGGATTGGCACGCTGTTCACGCTGCACACGACAGGATCTCGGCCATGCGCCCCAGACGCATTCACGACCACCCCTTCTGGCCAGGAGAACCACCATGAAGATCCAACTCATTGCCGCCGCTGCCGTTGCCACCGTCGCGCTCGCCGGCTGCGCCACCACCTCGCCTGGCTACGGCGGTGGCGGCTACAACAACAACAGCTACGGCAACAGCGGCGGTTACAACGACAACCGCTGCGCAGACTGCGGCATCGTTACCCGGATCAACCAGGTGGCCTCCGGCCGCACCGCGCCCAGCGCCACCGGCGCGATCCTCGGCGGCCTGGTGGGCGCCGTTGCCGGCCATGAGATCTCCGACCACACCGGCGGCAGCAAGGGCAACCAGAACATCGCCGCAGCCGCAGGCGCGGTGGGTGGTGCGCTGGCCGGCAACCAGATCCAGAAGAACGTGACCAGCGATACGTTCGACATCACCGTGCGCATGGATGATGGCCGCACCGTGGTGGTGAACCAGCGTGACCTCGGCGGGATCCGCGAAAACACCTACGTGCGCGTGGTCAATGGTCGCGTGGTCCTGCGCTGACCCACTGCCCCGCGGCTGCTGGAATGCAAAGGGCCCGCTTGCGCGGGCCCTTTGCATGTTCCGATCAGGCCGGAGCGGTGCGCGCTTAGAGTGGGCGAACCTTGTCGGCCTGCAGGCCCTTCTGGCCGGTCACAACTTCGAACTCAACCGCCTGGCCTTCCTTCAGGCTCTTGAAGCCCTGGGATTCGATTGCACGGAAGTGTACGAACACGTCCTCGCCGCTTTCACGGCTGATGAAACCGAAACCCTTCGCGTCATTGAACCACTTGACGGTGCCCTTCTCTGCCATCTTCCTTACTCCCTGACTGACTTGTAGTTGGTTACGCCTTGTGGGCGGCTGACAAGCAAGGGGGAAGCGAGGTGCATCGATGGAGCGGATCGGAAGATCTACCATCATCAGGCCACGATCCACGGTGACCTTGCCAAGCTCAGCGCCTGCAACTTAACCCGGGCAATTTGAAAAATCAACTGGCATATTTCACAAATGTCAACCCAAATTCGGCAAACATACGGCATAGCATGGACCCTTCATTCATCTTTTACCTGATTGCGGTGCTGCTGGTCCTGGTCGGGATCGCCGGAATCATCCTGCCCGCCCTGCCCGGCATCCCCCTGGTATTCGCCGGCCTGCTGGTTGCGGCCTGGGGCGACGGCTTCGTGCATGTGGGCTGGGTGCCGCTGACCGTGCTTGGCCTGCTCACGCTGGCCTCGTTCGCGGTCGACGTGCTGGCCACGGTGGTCGGCGCCAAGCGGGTCGGGGCCAGCCGCAAGGCGCTGTGGGGCACTTTCGTGGGCAGCATCGTCGGGCTGTTCTTCATGCCGATCGGGCTGTTCGCCGGGCCACTCGCCGGCGCGCTGCTCGGCGAGTACTGGCATACCCGTGAACTGGGCCGTTCCACCAAGGTGGGCCTGGCCACCTGGCTGGGCATCCTGTTGGGCTTCGCGCTCAAGCTGGCGCTGGTGATCGCGATGCTGGGCATCTTCGCGTTCGCCTGGTTCTTCTGAGCCCGACAGCTTCACGTTGCGCGCACGGGGGACACCGGCATAAACGCGCTGATCCCGTCAGTGCGTCGCATCGCGCTGGCAGGAACGCCGGGCAGCCGCCACACTGTCCGCGCTCCCCTCCATTCATCGGCCTGCCTCCATGACCCACCGCCCCCGTTCGGCCCTGTTCTCTGCCCTGGCGCTGGCCACCGCCAGCCTGCCGCTGGCCGCCCAGGAAGCCGCGCCTACGCCGGCATCGCCTGAAGCCTGCGCGCTGGTGGGCACCGACGTGGCCCGCCTGGCCTGCTACGACAAACTGTTCCGGCCCACGGTGGAAACCACCCAGGCGGCCGATGCCGCCGCCACTGCCGCGAAGCAGGAGCGCCGCGAAGAACGCCAGGCCGCGCGTACGCCGGATGCCCCCGCCACCGAACGGGTCAAGCAGCGGCTGGGCGAGGTCTTCAAGAACGATGGGCACGATTCCGCGCTGGCCAATGCCGGTAAGGGCTCGCTGCTGGACAGCCGCTGGGAACTGGCGCAGGACTCCAAGCTGGGCGCGTTCCAGCTGCGCGCCTACAAGCCGGTGTACCTGCTGCCCGCGTTCTGGACCAGCGACAAGAACCAGATGCCGCAGTCGCCCAATCCGGACAACACGGTGACCACGCCGCAGCAGCTGGACAGCAACGAGCTGAAGTTCCAGCTGAGCTTCAAGACCAAGGTGTGGGAGAACGTGTTCGGCGACAACGGCGACATCTGGGCCGGGTATACCCAGAGCTCGCGCTGGCAGGCCTACAACGCCGACAACTCGCGCCCGTTCCGCGAAACCAATTACGAGCCGGAGATCATGATGGTCTTCCGCAACGGCTATTCCATCGGCGGCTGGCGCGGGCGCATGAGCGGGATCAGCCTCACCCACATGTCCAACGGCCGCGCCGACCCGCTGTCGCGCAGCTGGAACCGGGTGATCGCCAACATCGGCCTGGACCGCGAGAACTGGGCGCTGGTGCTGCGCCCGTGGTACCGCCTGCCGGAAGACCGGGAAGACGACAACAACCCGGACATCGAGGATTACATGGGCCGCGGCGACGCGACCCTGACCTGGAACCGCAACGGCCACGAGGTTTCGCTGATGGCTCGGCATTCGCTGCGCGGCGGCGACCGCTCGCACGGGGCGCTGCAGCTGGATTACGGCTTCCCGATCAGCAACCTGCTGCGCGGCCACGTGCAGGTGTTCGACGGGTACGGTGAAAGCATGATCGATTACAACCACAAGGCGACGTACATCGGCCTGGGTGTATCGTTGCTGGAGTGGTATTGAGGTTGTGGGGCATCACCGCCAGTCGGTGATGCCTTCGCGGCGGTAGACCTCAACGAACGCCGGGCGTGATTTCAGCCGCTCGGCGTAGGCCTTCAACTCCGGCCAGGTATCGCTGGGCACCGGCATGTTGCGTGACCAGCGCATCAGCATCACCAGCATGAAATCGACCACGCTGAGGCGCTCGCCCAGCACGTAGGGCCCCGCCTGCTGCAGGTGCTCGGCGAACCGTGCCCAGCCCGCTTCCAGCTGCTGGCGCGCACCCTCGCGTACCGCGTCCACGTTGTCCGCACCGGCCACTTCATCGGCATAGAACCAGGCCCGATAGGCCGGCTGCAGCGTGTTGGCACACCAGAACATCCAGCGGTAGGCCTGCGCGCGCTCGGGCGTGCCCGGCGCCGGCAGCAGCCCGGCCTGCGGGTGCAGGTCGGCCAGGTGCAGCGCGATCGCCGCCGCCTCGGTCAGCACCTGGCTGCCCATCACCAGCGTGGGCACGCGCCCGGCCGGATTGAGCGCCAGGTAATCGGCCGACTTCTGCTCGCGGGTATCGAAATCGAGCAGCACCAGCGTGTGCTCGATGCCCAGTTCGATCAGCAGCCAGTGCACCACCAGCGAGGCGGTGCTGGAGGATCCATACAACGTGGTGGCCATGCGCGGAACCTGCGGGTGGGAAGACCCTGATTATGCGCGCGCCGCTGCCATCGGCAATGGATACAGATGGCCGCCGCATTGCCGTGCGGCTGTGGCTGTCGGGCGGCTCGGCGGCGGCCTAGCATGCTGCGCATCTTCCGCCACCCCACGCCGTGCCGACATGCCCGATCCTTCCCACCTGCTGGCCTTCAGCCTGATCGCGCTGGGCATGGTGCTCACCCCGGGGCCGAACATGATCTACCTGGTATCACGCTCGATCTGCCAGGGCCGCGCGGCGGGGCTGGTATCGCTTGGCGGCATCGCCGTCGGGTTGATGGTCTACCTGCTGTGCGCGGTGCTGGGCATCACCGCGCTGTTCATGGCGGTGCCGCTGGCCTACGACGCGCTGCGCGTTGGCGGGGCGCTGTACCTGCTGTACCTGGCCTGGCAGGCGCTGCGCCCTGGCGGCCGCTCGCCGTTCGAGCTGCGCGAACTTGCGCAGGACAGTCCGCGCCGCCTGTTTTCGATGGGCCTGTTCACCGCCCTGCTCAATCCGAAGATCGCGGTGCTGTACCTCTCCCTGCTGCCGCAGTTCATCCAGCCGCACGACCACGGCAGCGTGATGACCCAATCGTTGCTGTTGGGATCGCTGCAGATCGCCACCAGCATCAGCATCAACGGCCTGATCGTACTGGCCGCAGGCAGCATCGCCGCGTTCCTGGCGTGCCGTCCGCGCTGGCAGGCGGCGCAGCGCATTTTGATGGGCACGGTGCTGGGCGGGCTGGCCGTGCGGATGCTGGTGGAATCCAGGCGTTGAAACGAAGAAGGCGCCCTTGGGCGCCTTCTTCTGCTGAGGTCAGGCCACGACCACCGGGATCTTCCCGATCTTCGCCTGCCACTCGCGCGGGCCGGTGATGTGCACCGATTCGCCAGTGGAATCCACCGCCACGGTCACCGGCATGTCCTGCACGGTGAACTCGTAGATCGCTTCCATGCCCAGGTCGGCGAAGCCGACCACCTTGGCCGCCTTGATCGCCTTGGATACCAGGTAGGCAGAACCGCCCACCGCCATCAGGTAGGCCGACTTGTTGTCGCGGATCGCCTCGATCGCAGCCGGGCCGCGTTCGGCCTTGCCGACCATGCCCAGCAGGCCGGTCTGTTCCAGCACCTGGCGGGTGAACTTGTCCATGCGGGTGGCGGTGGTCGGGCCGGCCGGGCCCACCACTTCGTCGCGCACCGGATCGACCGGGCCGACGTAATAGATGAAGCGGCCCTTGAGGTCGACCGGCAGCGGTTCGCCCTTGTTGAGCATGTCCACCATGCGCTTGTGCGCGGCATCGCGGCCGGTGAGCAGCTTGCCGTTGAGCAGCAGGGTCTGGCCCGGCTTCCAGCTGGCCACGTCTTCCGGGGTGATCGTGTCCAGGTCGACGCGGGTGCCCTTGGAGGCGTCGTAGGTGATCTGCGGCCAGTCTTCCAGCGACGGCGGGTCCAGCATCACCGGGCCGCTGCCGTCCAGGGTGAAGTGGGCGTGGCGGGTGGCGGCGCAGTTGGGGATCATCGCCACCGGCAGGTTGGCCGCGTGGGTCGGGAAGTCCTTGACCTTGATGTCCAGCACCGTGGTCAGGCCGCCCAGGCCCTGCGCGCCGATGCCCAGTGCGTTGACCTTGTCGTACAGCTCCAGGCGCAGTTCTTCGGCGCGGTTGGAGGCGCCACGGGCCTTGAGTTCGTTGATGTCGATCGGCTCCATCAGCGATTCCTTGGCCAGCAGCATCGCTTTTTCAGCGGTACCGCCGATGCCGATGCCGAGCATGCCCGGCGGGCACCAGCCGGCGCCCATGGTCGGCACGGTCTTGAGCACCCAGTCGACGATCGAATCGGAGGGGTTGAGCATGGCGAACTTGCTCTTGGCTTCCGAACCGCCACCCTTGGCCGCCACGATCACCTCGACGGTATCGCCCGG
This sequence comes from Stenotrophomonas maltophilia, assembly GCA_002386405.1. Lineage (GTDB taxonomy): Bacteria > Pseudomonadota > Gammaproteobacteria > Xanthomonadales > Xanthomonadaceae > Stenotrophomonas > Stenotrophomonas maltophilia_AD. Next base: position 15,118 of record DGIP01000125.1, on the reverse strand, counting down.
CACCACCTTGACGTTGACCACGCCCGGGGTGTTGTCTTTGGTGTTGGTGCGCTTGCCGGCCGGATCGGCCAGCACCGAGGCGCGCAGCTTGTTGTCCGGGTGGTTGTAGGCACGCCGCACGCCTTCGTTGGCCATGTCTTCCACGCCCATGGTGGCGTCGTCCCAGCGCACGTTCATGCCGATTTCCAGGAACACGGTGACGATGCCGGTGTCCTGGCAGATCGGCCGGTGGCCTTCGGCGCACATGCGCGAATTGATCAGGATCTGGGCCATCGCTTCCTTCGCGGCCGGCGACTCTTCGCGCTCGTAGGCGGCGGTGAGGCTCTTGATGTAGTCGACCGGGTGGTAGTACGAGATGTACTGCAGCGCGTCGGCGATGGACTGGATGAGGTCTTCCTGCTTGATCGATGTCACGTAATGCTCGCTTGCTCGGGGCTGGCGGGGGTAAGCCCACTATTTTAGCGCCCCGGCCCGGCGGTGGTGGGAATCACTCCCGACAACTGCGCCGGGCCCTGTCACAGCAGGCGATCCTGCCCCGTCTTATAGGATGAAGAAGCCCTGAAACCCGCCCGATGGAGACGCCCATGTCCGCTTCCCCCCGTGTTCCCTACACCCGCCTGGCCGCCGACGCCTTCAAGGGCCTGCTGGCCACCAGCAAGGCCGTGCATGACAGCTCGATCGACCCCACGCTGATGGAACTGGTGTTCCTGCGCGTGTCCCAGATCAATGGCTGCGGCTACTGCATGGACATGCACGGCACCGCGCTGCGCAAGGGCGGGATCGAGCCGCGCAAGCTCGACACGCTGCCGGCCTGGCATGAAAGCCGCTTCTTCGATGACCGTGAGAAGGCTGCGCTGGGCTGGGCCGAGGCACTGACCCGGCTGAGCACGGCGGCACCGTCCGATGCCGCGTTCGATGCGCTTTCACCGCATTTCGATGAAAAGGGCATCAGCGACCTGAGCATGGGCATTGCGGTGATCAATGCCTGGAACCGGTTGGGTGCCGGGTTGCTGCCCCCGCTGCCGTAAAAGCGTACCCACCAACGGTGGGTACCTACCGATGATTTGGCCGGCCGATTACGGGCCGGCCGATGGTGGGCCGGCTTGTGCGGCGGTAGCGCCCGACCGTTGGTCGGGCGACGGCGCGCCGCGCCGCGCGTGGTACCCACCGGACACTCACGTCCAGCACGGGCACAATGTCGGCCATGCCCGCCTCCCCCGCCGCCGGCGCTTCCGGCCCGAAGAACCCCAGCCTGCGCGAACGCTTCCAGGCGATGCGCAACCTGCCCCCGTTCCTGCGCCAGGTCTGGCAGACCAGCCCGGCACTGGCCAGCGCCAGCCTGGGGCTGCGCGTCATCCGCGCGCTGCTGCCGGTGGCGATGCTTTACGTGGGCAAGCTCATCATCGATGCGGCGCTGCTGCTGAGCCGGCACGAGGCCGGCTTCCCGCCGTTCGATGAAGCGCTGTACAGCGGCCTGCTCAACCCGCTGCTGGGCCTGCTGGCGCTGGAATTCGGCCTGGCCATCGCCTCGGACCTGCTCGGCCGCATCGTCAGCTACGCCGACACCCTGCTGTCGGAGCTGTTCACCAACGTCACCAGCGTGCGCCTGATGGAGCACGCGGCCGAACTGGACCTGGAGGATTTCGAGGACCCGGACCTGCAGGACAAGCTGGACCGCGCCCGGCGCCAGACCATGGGCCGGATGAACCTGATGAGCCAGCTGTTCGGCCAGGTCCAGGACGCCATCACCGTGGCCAGCCTGGCGGTAGGCCTGCTGGTCTATGCGCCGTGGCTGATCCTGCTGCTGGGCGTGGCGCTGGTGCCGGCGTTCATCGGCGAATCGCACTTCAACGCCGCCGGCTACAGCCTCAACTTCCAGTGGACCCCCGAGCGCAGGCAGCTGGACTACCTGCGCCAGATCGGCGCCAGCGTGGAAACCGCCAAGGAGGTGAAGATCTTCAACCTCCACCGCTTCCTGATCGACCGCTACCGGTTCCTCGCCGACAAGTTCTTCCGCGCCAACCGCGCGCTGGCGCGCAAACGCGCGTTCTGGGGCACGCTGCTGGCCGCCCTGGGCACGCTCGGCTACTACACCGCCTATGCCTACATCGCCTGGCGCACGGTGCGCGGCGATTTCTCCATCGGCGACCTGACCTTCCTGGCCGGCAGCTTCCTGCGCCTGCGCCAGCTGCTGGAAGGCCTGCTGATCGGCTTTTCGCAGGTGGCCAGCCAGGCGCTGTACCTGGACGATCTGTTCTCGTTCTTCCAGATCCAGCCGGAAATCCATTCGCGCCCCGATGCGGTGCCGGTGCCGCAGCCGATCACCCGGGGCTTCGTGTTCGAGAACGTGGGTTTCCAGTATCCCGATGCGGAAAGCTGGGCGGTACGCCATCTCGACTTCGAGCTGCGTGCCGGCGAAGTGCTGGCGCTGGTCGGCGAGAACGGCGCGGGCAAGACCACGCTGGTGAAACTGCTGGCGCGGCTGTACGACCCCGACGAAGGCCGCATCCTGCTCGATGGCCGCGACCTGCGCGAGTACGACCTGGACGACCTGCGCGCCAACATGGGGGTGATCTTCCAGGACTTCGTGCGCTACAACCTCAGTGCCGGCGAGAACATCGGGGTGGGCCTGGTCGAGGCGATGACCGACGATGCGCGCATCCGCGATGCCGCCCGCCGCGGCATGGCCGAGGACGTGATTGCCGGGCTGCCCCAGGGCTACGAGCAGCTGATCGGGCGGCGCTTCAAGCAGGGCGTGGACCTGTCCGGCGGCCAGTGGCAGAAGATCGCCATCGCCCGCGCCTACATGCGCGATGCGCAGGTGATGATCCTGGACGAACCCACCGCCGCGCTGGATGCGCGCGCCGAATTCGAGGTGTTCCAGCGCTTCAAGGAACTGTCCGACAACCGCACCGCCGTGCTGATCTCGCACCGGTTCTCGTCGGTGCGCATGGCCGACCGGATCCTGGTGCTGGCCGGCGGTCGGATCGAGGCCAGCGGCACCCACGCCCAGCTGATGGCGCAGGGCGGGCGGTACGCCGAGCTGTTCGAGCTGCAGGCCGCCGGATATCGGTAAAGCATCCCGCTGAACGGGGTTCAATGAGAATTTATCTCATTTGAGATAAACTGGAGGGGACAACACAGATCAGACCCCCTCCCCATGTCTTCCGCTTTCGGCGCCGAAACGGTGCTTGAGGTCCGTCACTGGACCGACGCCTACTTCAGCTTCACCACGACCCGCGACAGCGGTTTCCGCTTCGAGAACGGCCAGTTCGTGATGATCGGCCTGGAGACCGAAGCACGCCCGCTGCTGCGCGCGTATTCCATCGCCAGCGCGAACTGGGAAGAGAACCTGGAGTTCTTCAGCATCAAGGTCCAGGACGGCCCGCTGACCTCACGCCTGCAGCACATCAAGCCGGGCGACAAGGTGCTGGTCGGCAAGAAGCCCACCGGCACCCTGCTGATCAGCGACCTGCACCCGGGCAAGCACCTGTACCTGCTGGGCACCGGCACCGGCCTGGCGCCGTGGCTGTCGGTGATCAAGGACCCGGAAACCTACGAGCGCTTCGACAAGGTGATCCTCACCCACGGCGTGCGCTACGAAAAGGACCTGGCCTACCGCGAGCTGTTCGAGAAGGAACTGCGCGAGCATGAGTTCCTGGGCGAGATGATTGGCGACAAGCTGCTCTACTACCCGGCCGTGACCCGCGAGCCGTTCCCGAACCAGGGCCGGCTGACCTCGCTGATGGAAAGCGGCGAAATGCAGCGCACCCTCGGCCTGCCCGAACTGAGCCCGGAAAACGACCGCGCCATGATCTGCGGCAGCCCGCAGATGCTGGCCGACCTGCGCAGCGTGCTGGACGCCCGGGGCTTCCAGACCTCACCGCGCATCGGCACGCCCGGCCACTACGTGTTCGAGCGCGCATTCGTCGAGAAATAACCGGCGCTACGTGCGCCGCACGCATCGCGAGGGACACGCATGGCGTGTCGCTACGCGTGTTGCGGCACCGCCAGGTACGGGGAAATCGTAGCGACACGCCACGCGTGTCCCACGATCACTCCAACGCAGCCTCGATGTCCCCGCGCAGGTCCAGCGGCTTGTCGGTCGGCGCATAGCGCTCGCGCACCTGGCCATCGCGACCGACCAGGAACTTGCTGAAGTTCCATTTGATCGCGTCGATGCCCAGCAGGCCGGTCTTCTCGGCCTTGAGCCACTTCCAGAGCGGATGGGCGTTTTCCCCGTTGACCTCGATCTTCTCCGACAGCGGGAAGTCCACTTGATAGGTCAGCGAGCAGAAACTGCGGATCTCCTCCGCGTTGCCGGGTTCCTGGTGGCCGAACTGGTCGCACGGGAAGCCGATCACCACCAGGCCCTGGTCGCGGTACTCGCTCCATACCTTCTCCAGGCCCTCGTACTGGGGCGTGAAGCCGCATTTGCTTGCTACGTTCACCAGCAGCAGCGCCTTGCCACGGTACTGGTCAAGGTCCTGGGTCTGGCCGCCCAGGTCCACGAACGAGAAATCGAAGGCAGTGGTCATGGTCGTGCTCCAACAGGGGTTGCGGTCATTGTACGGCTGCGCGCCTGCGCACATGCCTTTCGACACAAGCCCGCACCCCTCACCCCGGGTTAACCTCGGGCACTTGTCTGACCGGAGATTACCCCTTGACCACCCGTCTTGCCCTTGCCGTCGCCGTGACCCTCGGCGTTGCCCTGCCCGCCTATTCCGCCGTTGCCGCCGCCCCCGCAGCCAGCGCCGCCCAGCAGGCCAACCCGTTCTTCGCCGACAGCACCCTGCCGCTGCACTACCCGCAGTTCGACAAGATCAAGGACAGCGACTTCGCCCCCGCCTTCGATGCGGGCATGGCCCAGCAGCTGAAGGAAGTAGAGGCGATCGCCAACAACAAGGCCAAGCCGACCTTCGACAACACCCTCATCGCCCTGGAAAAGAGCGGTGACACCCTGGACCGCGCCACCACCGTGTTTTTCAGCCTGGTCGGCGCCGACACCAACGATGCGCGCAAGAAGCTGCAGGCCGACTACTCGGCGAAGTTCGCCGCGCACAGCGATGCGATCGCGCTGAACGGCAAGCTGTTCGCCCGCATCCAGGCCCTGTATGACACCCGCACCCAGCTTGGCCTGGATGCCGAAGGCGTGCGCCTGGTCGAGAAGTACTACGAGAGCTACGTGCGCGCCGGCGCCAAGCTCAATGAGGCCGACAAGACCAAGCTCAAGGAAATGAACGCCGAGCTGGCCAACCTGGGCACGAAGTTCAGCCAGAACGTGCAGAACGAAGTGAACGCCTCGGCCGTGATCGTCGACGACGTCAAGCAGCTCGACGGCCTGTCGGCCGAGCAGATCGCTGCTGCCTCCGAAGCGGCCAAGGCCCGCAAGCTGGACGGCAAGTACGTCATCGCCCTGCTCAACACCACCGGCCAGCCGCCGCTGACCAACCTGGCCAACCGCGACCTGCGCAAGAAGATCTACGACGCCTCGGTCACCCGTGGCAGCCGCGGTGGCGAGTTCGACAACACCGCGCTGGTCGCGCGCATCATGCAGCTGCGCGCCGACAAGGCCAAGCTGATGGGCTTCGACAACTTCGCCGCCTACAACCTGACCAACCAGACCGCCAAGACCCCCGAAGCGGTCAACGCCATGCTCGGCCAGCTCGCCCCGGCCGCGGTTGCCAACGCCAAGCGCGAAGCGGCCGACCTGCAGGCGATGATCGACAAGGAACAGAAGGCCGCCGGCAAGAAGCCCTTCCAGCTCGAAGCGTGGGACTGGGCCTACTACAGCGAGAAGGTGCGCCAGGCCAAGTACAACTTCGACGAATCCCAGCTCAAGCCGTACTTCGAGCTGAAGAACGTGCTGGAAAACGGCGTGTTCTTCGCCGCCAACCAGGAATACGGCCTGACCTTCAAGCAGCGCACCGACCTGCCGGTGTACCACGACGACGTGACCGTCTACGACGTGTTCGACGCCGACGGCAGCCAGCTGGCGATCTTCATCTTCGATCCGTACGCGCGCGCGTCCAAGCGTGGCGGTGCGTGGATGAACTCCTACGTCTCGCAGTCGGCGCTGACCGGCTTCAAGCCGGTGGTGGCCAACCACCTCAACATTCCCAAGCCGCCGGCCGGCCAGCCGACCCTGCTGACCTGGGATGAAGTGACCACCACCTTCCACGAATTCGGCCACGCCCTGCACGGCATGTTCTCGAACGTGAAGTACCCCTACTTCTCGGGCACCTCGGTGCCGCGTGACTTCGTCGAGTTCCCCTCGCAGGTCAACGAGATGTGGTCGGACAACCCGCTCATCCTGAAGAACTACGCCAAGCACTACCAGAACGGCACTGCGATGCCGCAGGCGCTGCTGGACAAGGTGATCGCCGCGGCCAAGTTCAACCAGGGCTTTGCCACCACCGAATACCTGGGTGCGGCCATGCTGGACCAGCGCTGGCACCAGATCGGCCCGGACCAGGTGCCGGCCGCCAAGGACGTGATGGCCTTCGAGCGCGCCGCGCTGGAGAAGGACGGCATCTACTACGCGCCGGTGCCGCCGCGCTACAAGACCCCGTACTTCAGCCACATCATGGGCGGCTACTCGGCCGGTTACTACGCCTACATCTGGTCGGAAGTGCTCGATGCCAACACCCAGAAGTGGTTCCGCGAGAACGGCGGCCTGAGCCGCAAGAACGGCGACCATTTCCGCGAAACCCTGTTGTCCAAGGGTGGCAGCGTGGATGCGATGCAGCTGTTCCAGAACTTCGCCGGCCACGAACCGCAGATCGAGCCGCTGCTCGAGAAGCGCGGCCTGACCGCAGAAAAGAAGTAAATCGGAACGTGCAAAAACGAAACCGCCCGGCGAAAGCCGGGCGGTTTTTTGTTGGACGTCACCCAGGCGGGGCCATCAGCGCGGCGCGACGTATCCACCCGGCACGCCATTGGGCGACAGCACCAGCTGCCACAGCTGCGCGTGCCGGCAGCGGAAGCTGGCCATCGAGCCGGCCAGGTAGAACCGCCACATGCGCCTGAAGCGTTCGTCGTAACGCTGCGGGTCCAGCCGTGGCCAGGCCGCTTCCACGTTGCTGCGCCAGGCCCGCAGCGTGCGGTCATAGTCGGCACCGAAGCTGTGCCAGTCCTCCAGCACGAACAGGCCCTCGTAGGCCGCCGTGATCTGCGCGGCCGAGGGCAGCATCGAGTTCGGGAAGATGTAGCGCGCGATCCACGGATCGGTACGGTGCCGCGACAGGTTGCTGCCGATGCTGTGCAGCAGGAACAACCCATCCGGCGCCAGGCAGCGCCGTGCCATCTCGAAATAGCTGCGGTAGTTCTTGTCGCCCACGTGTTCGAACATACCTACCGACAGGATCGCATCGAAGGTCTCGTCGACCTCGTGGTAGTCCTGCAGGCGGATCTCGATCGGCAAGCCCGCGCACAGCTCACGCGCGTAGTCGGCCTGCTCCTGCGAGATGGTGATGCCCACGCCGGACACGCCGTAGCGTTCGGCGGCAAACTTCAGGGCCTCGCCCCAGCCGCAGCCGATATCCAGCACGCGCTGGCCCGGGCGCAGCCCGAGCTTGCGGCAGATCAGGTCGAGCTTGGCTTCCTGCGCGGTATCCAGGTCGCCCGCGCCTGCCCAGTACGCACAGCTGTAGACCAGCCGCCTGCCAAGCATCGCGTGGTACAGGTCGTTGCCCAGGTCGTAGTGGCGGCGGCCCACCTCGAGGTTGCCGCCGCCGGCCTGCAGGTTGAACAGGCGCGCCTTCAGCGCATCGCCCAGTTCGCGCCAACCGTGCACGCGTTCGTCCAGGTGCGCCTGCATCAGGTGCAGCAGGAAACCGTCCAGCGATTCCGCGTCCCATTGCCCATCCATGTAGCTTTCGCCCAGGCCGAGCGAACCGTGCGCGATCACGCGCGCATAGAAGCGCGGGTCGTGCACGTGGATGTCGTGCGGGCGGTCACCGTCGACGGTGACGCCCGCCTCGTGCAGCAACTCGATCACCCGTCGTTGCAGCCCCCCGTCCACGGTCGCCCTCCACTAGCCCTTGGCGAACAACGCGGCGTAGGCCGGAGCCACGTGCGGCACCAGCACGGCCGCCGGCACGTCCACGGTCTGGGTGCCATCCGAATACGGCCCCACCTGGTACGGCGGGAACACGAAACGCACGGCGGTGATCAGCCCGTTGGGATCGGTCATCGGCTGGAACTGGCTGAAGTTCTCGGCGCTGGCCCCGGTGCCGTCGGCAATCATGCGGCTGGCGCTGCGCAGCGATTCCTGCAGCTGGCCCGGCTCCATGTCTTCGCTGCTCAGCCGGGTCGCCACGCGCTCCTTGAGCTGGTCGGCGATGTAATCGCTGACCACGCCCCAGCCCTTGGTGTCGGCGATCAGCTTGTCGGCGGTGAGCATGGTCTGCGTTTCCGGCAGCCACACGAAACGCGCCACCAGCGGTTCGCCATGGGCACCGCCGGTGTAGCGGCTGCCGTCGGCGCTGATCACCACCAGCTGCGGGGTTTCCAGCACCTTCTCGAAGCTCAGCGACAGCTCGTAGGGCATGGTCGGCTTGTCGTTGCCCAGCCCGTCCACGGCCTGCTGCAGTTCAGCGCGCGCGGCCGTGGCGTAGTCCGACAGTGCCTTGGCCAGCCCGGGGAAGCGGTTCACGTCCTGCGGGTAGCTGATGCCCACCACCGCCTGCGGGGTGTTTTCAATCACGTCACGCAGCTCCAGCGGCGCCTCGACGGCGGCCTGCGGTGCGGTGGTGTCCGGCTGCGCGGCCGTGGTGTCGGCGGTCGGCGCGACGGCGGTATCGGCCTCGCGCTTGCAGCCCGCCAGCAGCCCCAGCCCCACGGCCAACGCCAGCGCGCCGGTACGCAGCGCGCGGCGGTTTCCTGCGATGTTCATTGCAATCCCCTTGTTGAAACCCAGCATGATGATCCTTCGTCCGTGAAAATAACTTGTGCCTGCTACGCCAGCAGGTCCTGGTATTCGGCGTGCCGTTCGAAGAACTGCTCGGCGTAGGCGCAGGCCGGCACCACCTTCAGTTTGTTGTCCCGCGCATAGCGCAGGGCGACCTTGGTCAGCTCCCCGGCGATGCCCCGGCCGGCAATGGCCTCGGGCACCTCGGTATGGGTGATGACCATCCGCTTCCGCTTGATCTGGTAATCCAGCAGCGCCAGGTATCCCTGGATCCGGGCCTGGAACCGGTGGCGGGCCAGATCGTGCTCCACCTCGTACGCCAATCCGGGCGGGGTGACCGAAGCCATGGGCGGTGTCTCCTGCGGCGACTGTCGCGATAGTGCGCAGCGTAGCGCCATGATCGCGTGAAGCCTGAACAGGGGCAACAGGCGACGCATTTGGTCACATCCGGTCCTAAAGTCCGGCCGATTCAAGCCGATATCGGTCTCGGACAGGCCGCAAAAGCTGGCACGCGTTTTGCGACACCTGTCTGCCCCATCCGTGTCCCAAGGAGCACCACATGGACCATGCACCCGACTTCACCCAGCCCGGCGACGCCGACAGCTCGCTGCTGGAGGGCCTGTTCCAGCTGGCCCTGAACGGCCAGACCCAAGGCTCGGAGTTCGACCTGATCGACCACGAGGTCTACACCCGCCTGCTCAGCACCTACGGTACCGACCAGCGTTTCGCTGCGTGAGGTTGCCGAGGGTCATGCAAGGAACGGCTACGCCGTTCCTTGCGTGACCGCCGTCCCGGTCAGCCGCCGCCCAGGCTGAAGCGCGGGTTGCTCAACTCGCGCAGGAAGTGGTCGAAGATCGCCGGGCGCATCGCCAGCATGAAAATCACGCCGAACGCGGCACCGGCCAGGTGCGCGCTGTGGTTGATGCGGTCACCGCCCTTGCGGTCCATCCAGATGCTGTAGCCCACGTAGAACGCGGCGTAGATGATCGCCGGCGCCGGGATGAAGAGCACGAAGATGATGCTCCACGGGCTGATCAGGATGAAGGCGAACAGCACCGCCGACACCGCGCCCGACGCGCCCAGGCTCATGTAGTTCGGGTTCTTCTGGTTCTTCAGGTAGCTGGGCAGGATCGACACCACCAGCGCCCCCAGGTAGAACGCCGGGTACGTGAGGTAGCTGCCGGTGAGGTTGACCATCACCGACTCGATCTGGCCGCCGAAGAAGAACAGCGTGATCATGTTGAAGGCCAGGTGCGCCAAGTCCGCATGGATGAACCCATAGGTCACCAGGCGGTCGTACTGGCGCTTGCGGTCCACGGCCGGCGGCCACAGGATCAGGCGGTCGGCCAGGGCGCGGTTCTTGAACGCCATCCACGAGACCAGGACGGTGATGGCGATCAGCAGCAGGTTGACGGGGGTCATGGCGGTACTCAGGCAGCGCGGTAGTTGTCGACCATACGATAGCGCTTGGCATACCAACCGAAGGCCAACGCCGCCACGAAGGCGAAGCCGGCGAAGAAGAACATCAGGAACGCGGCCTCGCTGAGCCCGGTACTGGCGATCTTGTGGGTCACCGTGTCGTTGCGCACCGCCGCGTTGGACAGCAGCACCCACAGGTTGCCGATGGTGGTGGTGAGGTTCCAGAAGCTCATCACCACGCCCTTCATCGCCTGCGGTGCCTGGCTGTAGGCGAACTCCAGGCCGGTGGCCGAGACCAGCACCTCACCGAAGGTGAGCAGCGCGTACGGCAGCATCTGCCAGAAGATGGACATGACGTTGCCGCCATCCATCATCACCTGGATGCCACCGACCACGATCCAGGCCAGGCCGCTGAAGGCGATGCCGGCGGTCATGCGGCGCAGCGCGGTCGGCTCGAAGCCGAAGCGGCGCAGGGCCGGGTACAGCACCAGGTTGTTGAACGGAATCAGGATCATCACCAGCAGCGGGTTCAGCGCCTGCATCTGCGAGGCGGTGAACCACGAGGGCATGGCCATCTGCTGGCCCTGCAGCACCCAGGTGGAGGCCTTCTGGTCGAACAGCGAGAAGAACGGGGTGGTCAGCGCGAAGATCACCAGCACCCGCAGCACCGAACGCACGCCTTCCACGGCCTCGGCCGGGTGCACGGCGCGGGCGCGCTCGAGCTGGATCCAGGTACCGCCACCCACGCCGGCCAGCACCAGCACCAGCGCGATGCACAGGCAGATCACGATGCCCAGGCTGCCAACGAGGCCCATCGACGCCACCGCCAGCACCATGCCCAGGATGGCCAGGGTAAGACCCGGGCGGCCCTTGCCCGGCACCTGCGCGGTCAGCGCGGTGCGCACCACGTTGCCGAACGAATGCGGGTCCTTTGGCGGCAGCGGCACCAGCACATAGCGCTTTCGGCCCAGCCAGAACACGAAGGTGGCCACGAACATCAGGATGCCCGGGATGCCGAACGCCCACTGCGGGCCCAGGTTCTTCAGCGCCAGCGGGATCAGCAGCGAGGCGAACAGCGAACCGAAGTTGATGATCCAGTAGAAGGCGTCGAAGACGAACTTGGCCAGGTGCTTGTTGCTCTGGTCGAACTGATCGCCCATGAACGAGGCCACCAGCGGCTTGATGCCACCGGCACCCAGCGCGATCAGGCCCAGGCCGAGGAAGAAGCCTTCGCGGCTGTTCTCGAACAGCGCCAGGCAGGCGTGGCCGGCGCAGTAGATCAGGCTGAACCAGAGGATGGTGTGGTACTTGCCGAAGAACTTGTCGGCCAGCCAGCCGCCCAGCAGCGGGAAGAAGTACACGCCGATCATGAAGCTGTGCATGATGTCCTTGGCCTCGCCGGCCCGGCCATCGGCAGTGATCTCCTGCAGCAGCAGCGAGGTGATCAGGAACTGCACCAGGATGTTGCGCATCCCATAGAAGCTGAACCGCTCGCAGGCCTCATTGCCGATGATGTACGGAATCTGGCGCGGCATGCTTCCCTTGCCAGCGCTGGCGGCTGCGGTCGTGCTCATTCTATGGGGCTGTCCTGCGGGTTCAAAGGGCGCAAGGTTACCGGAAGCACCCGGGGCGCGCACGTTGCGGCCGAACGTGACAACGCCGCCGCGCAATGGCAGGCCTCTGAAATCGTTTGACGGAAGTCACGGCACGTCGACGGCCCAAGCGTAAACTTATCGTTATGCGCCTCCTCCCCACGGTTGTCGCAGGACGCTGGCACGGCTGGTTCCTGCTCCTGTTGTTGACCACCCCCACGCTCCCTGCCCATGCCCGGCAGGGCGAGGCGGCACCGCGCCTGCTCAAGATCGCCACGCTGGAGCTGCCGGCAGCCGACGAGGCCGAATGGGAGCAGCGCCGCGACCAGCTGCTGCAGGTGCTGGAAGGCCTGCAGCCGGACGTGATCGCCGTCCAGCGGGTGCTGCAGACCAAGGGTGGCAACCCTGCCTGCTGGCTGGCCACCCGCCTGCGCTACAGCTGCGACTTCGTCACCGCCGACCCGCCCAGCCAGGCGCTGCGCCATGGCAGTGCCATGCTCAGCCGGCTGCCGGTGGCCGAAGACGGGGTCACCCTGCTCCACCCGCCGGGCCGCTTCAGCGCGGCCGGCATGCTGCGGGTGAACCTGCAGGAGGAGCAGGTCAACATCTACGTGGCCCGGCTGCGCCCGGACCCGGACGAGGCGCTGGTGCGCAGGCACCAGACCAGTGACCTGATGACCTGGATCGGGGCCACCTCCGATGGCCTGCCGTCCTTGATCGCCGGCGACTTCTCGGCCGATACCGACGAACTGGTCCGCAGCTCGCCCGGCTTCCAGCCGGCGCGCAAGAACCCCGGCGAGCGCGTCGACCCGCCGTCGGCAGCCGGGGTCGCGGGCGGCCATGGCCTGGACGTGCTGTTCCAGGTAAGCCACTTCGCCGGCCAGGGCCTGCAACCGCTGAAGCTGCCCGCACTGGAAGGCACCGATATCGGCGCCCTGCGCCTGGGCATCATCGCCACCCTGCGGCTGCAGGGTGATGCGGCCGCACGGTAACCGCACGGACCGATAAAAAAAAGGCCAGGCATTTCTGCCTGGCCTTCCTGTTGCTCAGATCGCCCTGTCGATCAGGCGATGGCGTCCTGGTAACGACGCTCGACTTCCTTCCAGTCGACCACGTTGAAGAACGCGCCGATGTATTCCGGGCGACGGTTCTGGTACTTCAGGTAGTACGCGTGTTCCCACACGTCCAGGCCCAGGATCGGCGTGTTGCCTTCCATCAGCGGGCTGTCCTGGTTGCCGGTGCTTTCCACCACCAGCTTCTTGTCCGGGGTGACGCTCAGCCACGCCCAGCCGCTGCCGAAACGGGTCAGCGCAGCCTTGGTGAAGGCTTCCTTGAACTTCTCGAAACCGCCCAACTGGGCGTCGATGGCCTGGCCGACGTCGCCGCTCGGGTTGCCGCCGGCATTGGGCGCCATCACGGTCCAGAACAGGGTGTGGTTGGCGTGGCCGCCACCGTTGTTGCGCACCGGGCCCTGCAGGTTTTCCGGCAGCGACTTGAGCTTCTTGACCAGCTCCTCAACCGGCAGGTCGGCGTACTCGGTGCCTTCCAGTGCCGCGTTGACGTTGTTGATGTAGGTCTGGTGATGCTTGGTGTGGTGGATTTCCATGGTGGCCGCATCGATGTGCGGCTCAAGCGCGTCGTAGGCGTAGGACAGCTTGGGGAGGGTGTAGGCCATGTGGTTCTCCTGGTAGCTCACTCGCCCGGCGAAGACCGGGCGTTGCGAAGTCGATGATGGGGATGGCCGCCAAGCTTACCAACCCCCAGGTAAAAGGAATCTTCGTCCTGCGTCGAACACATGTTACGCATCGGTGACGAACCCATCACCGCGATCGGCGTAGTGCCACGCCCTGCGTGGCAACCTCACGATGCGTGGCAACCACGCAGTGTTCAACCAAGACCCAGTACAGTAAGCCCACTCGTCACGGCATACCCGCCCATGCGCAAACCCTTATTGCTGTTGCTCGCCATCGTGCTTCTGGTAGGTGGCCTGGCCGCGATCAAGCTGGCCCAGCGCCCCCCCGCGCCGCAGTTCGCCCCGTCGCTGACCCAGCCAGGTACCGACACTGCGCCGATCGACAACGCCCCGGCCAACCCCGGTGCCACCGCGCAGCGTACCCATGACGCGCTGCCCGCCTTCCTGCCTGCCGAAGCACGCCAGACCATCGTCCTGATCCAGCGCGGCGGCCCCTACCCGCACCGCCAGGACGGCGGCGTTTTCAGCAACCGCGAACAGCGCCTGCCGGATCGCCCGCGCGGCTACTACCGCGAATACACCGTGGACACGCCGGGTGCCGGCAACCGCGGCGCACGCCGCATCGTGACTGGCGGCACTCCGCCGACCGGTTGGTTCTACACCGACGACCATTACGAAACCTTCCGCAGTTTCGAGGTCCCACCTGCCGGGAGCTGGCAATGAACCACGATGGATTCGAACTGGGTCTGGACGACATCAACAATGCCGGCGTGTACTCGGTCACCAATGAAGACATTGGACCGCTGTCGGCCGCGATGCGCGATGCCGGGCTGCGCGTGACCACGATTGACCTGCAGGGGTGCAATGACAAGCGCACGCTGATCGCGCGCGTTGCCGCGCAGCTGGACTTCCCGCAGACGTTCGGGGGCAACTGGGACGCGCTGCTGGACTGCCTGCGCGACCTGTCGTGGCAGAAGGCCAACGGCTATGCGCTGTTCTTCAGCGATGCAGACGGGTTGCAGGAAAACGCGGAGAAGGATTTCGACACCTTCCTGGATATCCTGGAAGATGCCAGCAAGTCGTGGAGCAAGGACGACGTGCCGTTCTGGGCATTCGTCGCGTTGAACGCGTAGAGCCACGCCCTGCGTGGCTGCGCCATGTCCGACACCGCGATAGCCACGCAGGGCGTGGCTCTACAGTCGTTGAGGCCTGCGGCCTCAACGACTGCCGTTGTCGTCCTGTAGTTCTTTCTTGAACGGAATGTCCGGCGGCGGGCGCGCCACCGCCGGCTGGTCCTGCATGTTCGGGTCGCTCAGGCCGCAGCGCGTTGCCGCGCAGCTGGATTTCCCGCAGACGTTCGGGGGCAACTGGGACGCGCTGCTGGACTGCCTGCGCGATCTGTCGTGGCAGAAGGCCAACGGCTATGCGCTGTTCTTCAGCGATGCCGACGGGTTGGAAGAGAACGCAGAGAAGGACTTCGAGACCTTCCTGGATATCCTGGAA
>DGIP01000031.1 GCA_002386405.1 Stenotrophomonas maltophilia | reverse complement strand
AGGTGCGGCCAGCGCCGCGTAGGCAATCAGCCCCTGGGTCATCGCGGTGCCCAGCAGGCCCACGGCGAACATGGCCAACAACAAGCCCACGGCCGTACTGGCGGCAGCAACACAGAGCAGCGCCAGCATCAGCGCGGCGGTCTGCAGCGCCATCAGCCGCCGCCGCTCGACCCGGTCGCCCAGCGGCACCAGCCACAGCAGGGCGGCCACCGAGCCGACCTGGGTCGCGGCGATCACCGCGCCGATCCAGGAGACGCCGATGTGCAGGTCGGCCGACAGCGCATCCAGCAGTGGCTGGGCGTAATAGACGTTGGCCACGCTGAGCCCGGCGGCGCACGCGAACAGCAGCAGCAGGGAAGGGGCGATGCGCGGGAGGGGGACGGTGGTGACATAACTGGTCTCGAAATAGAACCAGTTGAGTCTGTGGCATTTGGTTCTAAAATGAAACCATCTAAGGAGGATCGCCATGCACCACGATCTCAACCGCACCTGCCCGGTCGCGCGCGCGCTGGACCTGATCGGCGACCGCTGGTCGCTGCTGATCGTGCGCGACGCCTTCGACGGCGTGCGCCGCTTCAGCGATTTCCAGCGTGGCCTGGGCATGTCGCGCAGCATGCTCAGCCAGCGCCTGCAGGCCCTGCAGGACGCCGGCGTGCTGATCCAGCAGCCCGCCGCCGATGGCAGCCGTTACCACGACTACGTGCTCACCGCCCAAGGCCAGGCGCTGTTCCCGCTGGTGGTGGCGCTGCGCCAATGGGGCGAGGGCCATCTGTTCGACCCGTCTGAACCGCGTTCGCACCTGCAGGTGATCGGCACCGGGGAGGCGGTGGCACCGCTGCTGCCGCGCGATGCAGAGGGCAGGGCGCTGACGGCTGCACAGACCGAAGTAATCAAGCCGGATCCGGTGCAGCGAACCTGAACACGCTGTTGACACGGATGAACAGGGTGAACGACTCTTGAGCGGATGGGTGCTGGCGACGGCACCCGACGGATGCGTTGGCTGTGGCGACAGGCGGAGGGGCCTGATCGTGGCTGGCGTGCCCGTGTAGTTCGATCCCGACCGCGGTTACGTGCCGGGATCCCGCCATGACGGCGCTGCACCCTTCTGCGGCAAGACTCCCTGGATTTAGTGCGTCAGCAAAGGTGTTTCGCCCGCTTATGAAAACGATTACAAAGCCCTTGGCCCTGACGGCCGCCATCGCCCTGTCGCTGTCTGCCTCTGCCTTCGCCGCACCGGCGGTGGGGGGCGAGGCCTTCACCGTGCTCCGCCTGGACCAGGCACCGACCTACCTGGATGCCAAGGCGGTGGCCGAACAGCTGCAGGCGCTGGACGTCGATG
This sequence comes from Stenotrophomonas maltophilia, assembly GCA_002386405.1. Taxonomy (GTDB): domain Bacteria; phylum Pseudomonadota; class Gammaproteobacteria; order Xanthomonadales; family Xanthomonadaceae; genus Stenotrophomonas; species Stenotrophomonas maltophilia_AD. The sequence continues at coordinate 10,078 of DGIP01000031.1, read as the reverse complement.
CGCTGACCATCGGCAACGTGATCCGCCCGGCCGACACCATGGACAGCGCGCACGCACCGGACCCGCTGGCGGCACTGGCCGATGACCTGGGCTACACCTATCGCTTCATCAGTGCCGATCCGGTCGCCGCCGAGCAGCGCGGCAGCATCGTGCTCTCGCACCTGCCGGTGGAAGCCGAATCGGGCGTGGAAGCCCCCGGCCTGAACTACCTGCGCCTCAATGACGGCCGCCATGTGGTGGCGCTGTACACGCGCGCTGCCGATGCCGATGGCACGGCGGTCAAGACGCTGGTGGACAGCTCGCGCCTGGGTGCGCCGGCGGTGCTGCTGGGCACCGATGCGGACATCGCAACCGCCGCTGGTTTCGCCGACATCGGCAAGGGCGCCGGCTACAGCGCCGGCTTCGACGCCACCACGACCAAGCCGGTCAAGCTGCGCCTGGACGCCGATACGAGCATTGCCGGTCAGCTGCTGACGCTGGGCTACAGCGCACCGGTGGGCGGCGACACGCCGTGGATGGACACCGGGCTGAGCGCCGACGCGCGCGCCAAGCTGCTGGTGGCGCGGATGACGGTGGACGAGAAGTTCCAGATGCTGCACAGCTACTTCGGGCTGGGCAAGGATGGCGGGCCGCTGCCGGAAGGCGCGGTCGGTTCGGCCGGCTTCGTGCCGGGCGTGCCGCGCCTGGGCATTCCGTCCCAGCAGTCGGCCGATGCCGGCGTGGGCGTGACCAACCCGGGCGGGATCCGCAAGGGCGACCATGCCACGGCGATGCCGTCGGGCCCGTCCACCGCGTCGAGCTGGAACCCGCAGATCGCCTTCACCGGCGGCGCCACAATGGGCCGCGAGGCCTGGCAGCAGCGCTTCAACATCCTGCTGGCCGGTAGCGTCAACCTGCAGCGCGACCCGCGCAATGGCCGCAATTTCGAATACGCCGGCGAAGACCCGGTGCTGGCCGGCCGCCTGGTGGGCGAGTCGATCCGCGGCGTGCAGAGCCAGCACGTGATCTCGACGATGAAGCACTTCGCGCTCAACGACATGGAAACCTCGCGCAATTTCCACAGCGCCGAAATCGGCGAACAGGCGATGCGCGAGTCGGACCTGCTGGCCTTTGAAATCGCGTTGGACGAAGGCAAGCCCGGTTCGGTGATGTGTTCCTACAACCGCATCAACGGCACCTACGGCTGCGAGCACGATTACCTGATGAACGAGGTGCTCAAGCAGGAATGGAAGTTCCCGGGTTTCGTGATGTCCGACTGGGGCGGCGTGCACAGCGGCTCCAAGGCGGCGCTGGCCGGGCTGGACCAGCAGTCGGCGGGCGAGGTGTTCGACAAGGCGGTGTACTTCGATGAACCGCTGCGGCTGGCCGTGGCCGGTGGCACGGTGCCGCAGGCGCGCTTGAACGACATGGTGGCGCGGATCCTGCGCACCATGTTCGCGCACGGCAATTTCGACCTGCCGCCGCAGCATGTGCCGATCGACGATGAAGCGGGCTTTGCCGCCGCGCAGCGCACGGTGGAGGAGGGCAGCGTGCTGCTGCGCAACGCCGGTGACGTGCTGCCGCTGGGCAAGGACGTGCAGCGCATCGTGATCATCGGCGGGCATGCCGACAAGGGCGTGATCGGGGGCGGTGGTTCGTCGATGGTGGGCTGGACCGCGCGTGGCACCAATGCGGTACCGGGCGTGCTGCCGACCACCTGGCCGGGCCCGGTGATCTTCCACCCGTCGTCGCCGCTGGAGGCGCTGCGCGCCGAGTGCCCGGACGCGACCATCGAGTACGTGGACGGTCGTGACGTGGCGGCTGCCGCGCGCGCTGCCGCAGCGGCCGACGTGGCGATCGTGTTCGCGACGCAGTGGTCGGCCGAATCGGTCGATCTGCCGCACATGAAGCTGCCGGACAACCAGGACACGCTGATTGCCGGGGTGGCCAAGGCCAACCCGAAGACGGTGGTGGTGCTGGAAACCAACGGCCCGGTCGAGCTGCCGTGGCTGCAGCAGGTGCCGGCGATCCTGCAGGCGTGGTACCCGGGTATCCGTGGCGGTGAAGCGATCGCGGCGCTGCTGACCGGCAAGGTGAATCCGTCGGGCCGGCTTCCGGTGACGTGGCCGGTCGATGTGTCGCAGCTGCCGCGCCCGCACGTGAACGGGCTGGGCTTCAACCCGAAGCAGAAGCCGGATGACACCATCGATTACAACATCGAAGGCGCGAACGTCGGTTACAAGTGGTTCGCGGCCAAGGGCCTCACGCCGCAGTTCGCGTTCGGCCACGGGCTCTCGTACACGCAGTTCCAGTACGACAACCTGACCTACACCGCGATGGGCCAGCGCCTGGTGGCAACGGTGGACGTGCGCAACACCGGCAAGGTGGCCGGTGCGGACGTGGCGCAGCTGTACCTGAAGATGCCGGAAGGCAGCACCACGCCGATCCGCCTGATCGGCTTCCAGAAGGTCACGCTGCAGCCGGGTGAGTCGCGCCGGATCCGCATCGAGGCCGAACCGAAGGCGATGGCCAGTTTCGATACCGCCGACAAGCAGTGGAAGATTGCGGAAGGCCGCTACGAGCTGCAGCTTTCGCGTTCGGCCAACGAGCCGCTGCAGACCTCGCCGATGGTGTTGAGTGGTGGTGTGGTGAAGTGAGGTAAGCACTCACGCATCACGGCGAACAGCCTTGGTCTGCGAGTGTGCCTGGCTTGGCTGGCGGGTGTGGGTTTGCGGGACACGCCGCAAGTACGTCCCTGTAGGCTCGTTCGCGCCATCCATGGCGCTCTACGGTCCCGCAAACCCACCCCCGCCAGCCTTTGACAGTGGGTCGGTGATTCGCTGAAACGCCGTAGAGCCGGGCCCTGCCCGGCTGCTTTGGCGCAACGATTGGCTGGGTCAATCGCGCCATCAATCGCAATATCTGCGACCTATCGCTGCCATCCTGCACGCCCGTTTCCCTGCGGATTCCGTCCATGCTGCAGACCCTCGCCATCTCCAACTACCGCTCCCTGCACGATCTGGTCGTGCCGATGGGATCGCTGAACCTGGTCACCGGTGACAACGGCAGTGGCAAGTCGAGCTTGTATCGCGCGCTGCGGTTGCTGGCCGATACGGCGCGGGGCGGGGTGACGCCGTCGCTGGCACGGGAGGGCGGGTTCCAGTCGGCGCTGTGGGCCGGGCCGGAGACGCTGGACCGGCGGATGCTGTCGGGGGAGGTGCCGGTGCAGGGCGGGCCGCGGCAGAAGTCGGTGGCACTGCGGCTGGGTTTTGCGGCGGAGGATTTTGGGTATGCGATCGATCTGGGCTATCCGCTGGGCGATATCCATTCGATGTTCAACCTGGATCCGCAGATCAAGTGCGAGAGCATCTGGGCCGGACCGTTCCTGCGCAGCAGCACGGTGCTGGTGGAGCGGCGGGGGGCAATGGTGCGGCGGCGCAACGGGCGCAGCTGGGAGGTGCTGGAATCGAACCTGTCGGTGCACGAAAGCCTCTTCACGCAGGTAGCCGATCCGCAGCGGATGCCGGAGGTGCTGCGGCTGCGCGAGACGCTGCGCAGCTGGCGCTTCTATGATCATTTCCGCAGTGACCGGGATGCGCCGGCGCGGCAGGCAAGCCTGGCCACGCGCACGCCGGTGCTGAGCCACGATGGGCATGACCTGGCGGCGGCGTGGCGGACGATCGTGGAGATTGGCGATCCGGATGCGCTGGCGGCTGCACTCGACGATGCGTTCCCCGGCGCGCGGGTGCATATCGAGCCGAACGAGGATCAGTTGAGCCTGAAGTTCCACCAGCCCGGATTGCTGAGGCCGCTGGGCGCGGCGGAGCTGTCCGACGGGACGCTGCGCTATCTGTTGTTGATCGCGGCGCTGCACACGCCACGCCCGCCGCCGTTGATGGTGCTCAACGAGCCGGAAACCAGCCTGCACCCGGACCTGTTGCCGGCGCTGGGGCGGTTGATCATCGGGGCGGCGGCACGCAGCCAGGTGTGGGTGGTGTCGCATGCCAGCCGGTTGATCGCGGCGCTGCGCGAGGCGGAGCAGTGCACGTCGATCGCGCTGGAAAAGCAGATGAGCCGTACGACGCTGGTGGGCCAGGGGGTGCTGGACGTGCCCGCGTGGTACTGGCCCACCCGCTGATTTCCGGTAGGTACCCACCGTGGGTGGGTACGCCCGTCAATCGGCGATGTTCCGCGCCTCGGAGGTGCCCAGGATCTCAGGGTGCTGCACCTTCCTGCGGCGGTTCAACAGCGGGTGCAGGAAGACCGCGCCGACGATGATCGCCACGCCGGCGTAGAACAGCGGGGTGAGTTCGCGCTGTTCGCTGAGCAGGGCCATGGCCAGCAGGATGGCGTAGACCGGTTCGAGGTTGGTAACCAGCTGCACGGTGTAGGCGCTGAGGTGGCGCAGGGCGACCAGTGCGAGGGCGAACGGCAGCAGGGTGCACACGCCGGCCAGGGCCAGCAGCAGCATGCCGTCGCGCAGGTCGGGTATTACCCACAGCGGGCTGGCCAGCGCCGGCAGAAGGAACGGCAGCAGCGGGGCGAGCAGGGTCAGGGTGATGGTGCCGGCGCCCAGTTCGACCGCGGTGACGGTGAGCGGGTCGGCGTGGCTGACCAGGCGCTTGTTGAGCGAGCCGAAGATGGCCACCAGCAGTGCGGACATGGCGCCGACCAGCACGCCCAGGCGCATGCCGTCGGGTACGCCGCCCACTACGAGGCCGACGCCGGGCAGCACGGCGATGCCGAAGGCCAGCTCGCGCAGCTGGAACGGGCGTTTGGCCACCCACGGTTCAATGACGGCGGTGAACACCGGGGCCAGGGCGATGCAGGTGGCGGCTACCGAGGCGTTGGCGAGCTTCACCGCGCCATAGAACGTGAGCCAGTGCAGGGCGACCAGCGCGCCCACGCCGCAGTAGCCGGCGAACAGGGCGGGGGAGAGCTGGCGCAGCCCGCGCCAGACGCGCGGCAGCAGGGCCAGCATGGCCACCACCAGCAGCATGCGCCACCACACCAGGGGCAGCGCGGGCAGGCTGATGAGCTTGCCGAGGATGGCGGTGACGCCCCACAGCAGCACGCAGAAGTGGATTTGCAGCAGTGCTTTGCGGGTATCGGTCATCGGCATCCGCATATTGTGCGGCAATCGGCATCATGCGCCTACCTGCATCAACTGCCTGCGCAGCGCCACTGCGGCGCCCGGGTTGCGATGCTTGGCGGCGCCGATGAACAGCATGTAGACCTCGCGTGGGCCACGGGTCGGGGCATCGGCGGTGACGTGCGGCAGGTCGGGGTTGTCTTCGCCGCGTGCCCAGCGCATCGCGCGCAGGCACCACTGCTCCAGCGTGCGTTCGGGGTAGCCGGCACGCAGGTTGGCGCGCGACTGCATCAGGCGGGCGTAGACGAAGCTGGCGGTGGGGTCGGCGAAGCTGGGGTAGTCCGGCGAGCCACTGAACACCAGGGCGGCGTCGTGCGCGCGCGCCACCGCGATCAGCTCGGGCGTCCACGCGGCGGCATTGCGGACTTCCAGTGCGTGCTGCAACGCCCGCCCGCCGACCTTGCGCGGCAGCGCGTCGAGGAACCGATCGAACTCCTGCGCACCGGCCGGATGCTTTTCGCCGAACTGCCACACCAGCGGCCCCAGCCGGTCCTCCAGCGCGCTGATGCCCTGGATGAAGCCGTCGGCGCGCGCGCCAGCAGCGGCCAGGTCGTGGCTCTGGGTGACCGTGCGCGGTGCCTTGGCCGAAAAACGGAAGCCGGGCGGGGTCTGCTCGCGCCACTGCGCGTACACCGCCGGCTTCTGCGCGCGGTAGAAGGTGCTGTTGATCTCGATGCAGCCCAGCTGCCGGCTGGCATGGGCCAGCTCTTCGCGCTGCGGCAGCCCGGCCGGGTAGAAGGTGCCGCCACGCCAGGCCGGGAACACCCAACCGCCGATGCCGGTGTAGATCGGCCCGGGGGGTGCGTGCTTCAAAGGCCGGCCTCGCGCCACGGATCGTAGCTGCCGAACCACCAGAGATGCCCTTCGGGGTCGCGGCAGGCATAGCCGCGGCCGCCGTAGTCCTGGTCGGCGATGTCGATGACCAGCTCGGCGCCGGCAGCGACCGCGCGCTCGTAGTGGGCATCGGGGTCGGTGACGATCACGCAGGCGCTCTGGGTTTCGCGGCCCTGGATTTCATCCGGCTGCACCACCAGCTTGCCCCACTCGCCGCCGTTGTCGACCGAGCCGAGCATGATCATGCCGGTGCCGTACACCAGCTGGGCGTGGTACACGAGGTCGCCTTCGGCGTACACGGCCTGCGCCGTGAACCCGAACGCCCGCTCCAGCCAGGCGATGGCCGCGCGGGCATCGCGGTAGCGCAGGCAGGGAATGATGGTGGAACCGGACTCGGTGGGTGCGGTCATGCGGGTGCTCCGGGGTGGGCGGCTTCTGGCACAGGCGAGCCTGCAACCGGCCGCGTTACCATCGCGCGAAACCTGGCGTAACCGGCCCATTGGTGGCCTCGACGCCCCTGCAACATGCAACCGGAGACACTGTTTGAACACATCCTGGATCGGAGGCCTTGTGCTGCTGGCATGCGCACCCCTGGCGTCGGCAGCCGTGCCGACCGAGCTGCAGCGGCTGGATGCCACGGTGGAACGCGTGCGCAGTCAGTTCGACATTCCCGGCATCGCGGTGGCGGTGGTCAAGGACGGCCAGATTGTCTTCGAGCGCGGCTATGGCGTACGCGAGCTGGGCAAGCCGGCGCCGGTGGAGGCCGACACGCTGTTTGCCATCGCCTCCAACACCAAGGCGTTCACGGCCACCTCGCTCAATCTGCTGGCCGAACAGGGCAAGTTGAAGATGGACGACCGGGTGATCGACCACCTGCCGTCGTTCCGCATGTCCGATCCGTACGTGACCGGCGAGATGCGCATCCGCGACCTGCTCTCGCACCGCAGCGGGCTCAGCCTGGGCGCGGGCGACCTGCTGTTCTGGCCGACCACCAGCTACAGCAATGCCGAGGTGGTGCAGCGGCTGGGCAAGGTACCGCTGAAGGCCGGCTTCCGCGACCGCTACGCCTACGACAACATCCTGTATGCGGTGGCCCAGCAGGTGATCGAACAGGTCTCCGGGCAGTCCTATGCGGACTTCCTGCAGCAGCACATCTTCACCCCGGTGGGCATGGCCGGCACCCGCTTCAATGCCGACCACCTGAAGCCGGGCGACAAGGCGGCCACCGGGCATGCCAAGTTCGATTTCACCGAGCTGCGCACGGTGGCGCCGCTGACCTGGTCCAACAACGCCGGTGCCGGCGGGGTGTATTCCAGCGTGCACGACATGGCGCGCTGGATGAACGTGCAGCTGGCCCAAGGCAAGCTGGAGAATGGCACGGCGCTGTTCAGCCCCAAGAGCCAGCAGGCGATGTGGCAGATGATCACCCCGCAGGTGGTGCCCGAGCCGAGCGTGCCGGCGCTGGCTGTGGCGCGCCCGAATTTCGCCGGCTACGGCGAGGGCTGGAGCCTGAGCGACTACCGCGGGCAGAAACTGGTGTGGCACACCGGCGGCTGGCCGGGCATGGTGTCGCGGGTGACGCTGGTGCCGGAGCAGAAGCTGGGCATCGTGGTGCTGACCAACCAGGAAGTGGGCGCGGCCTTCAACGCGGTCACCATGGACGTGCTGGATGCGTATCTCAAGGCGCCGGCCACCGATTGGGTGGCGGCGTATGCCGCTGCGGTAGCCAAGGCGCAGGACAAGGCCGATGAGGGCTGGGCCGCGCACCAGGCCGCACGCGATCCGAAATCCACCCCATCGCTGCCGCTGGCCCGCTACGCCGGCACCTACCGCGACCCGTGGTATGGCGAGGTGTTCGTGGAGCAGCGCGCCGGCACGCTGCGCCTGCGCTTCGGCAAGACGGCGCAGCTGGTGGGCACGATGGAGCACTGGCAGCACGATACGTTCATCGTGCGCTGGGACGACCGCTCGCTCAACGCCGATGCGTTCGTGAACTTCAGCCTGGATCCGGACGGCAAGGTGCGCGAGGTGCGCATGCAGGCGGTGTCGTCGCTGACCGACTTCAGTTTCGATTTCCAGGACCTGGTGTTGACTCCGTGAAAACAAATGGCAGGCCGCGGTGGGATAATCGCGGCCTGCCTGTTTTCCGGGAAATGGAATGTTCCGCTGGTTCGAGTCGCTGATTCCCGTATTTCCGCCGATCGACGCGCGCATGCCGCCGCGCCGGGTGCTGCCGTTCTACCTTCACTACCTGCGCCCGGTCTGGCCGGTGCTGCTGGCCACGCTGATCGCCGGGCTGCTGCTGGCACTGGTGGAAGTGGCCATGTTCGATTTCCTGGGCCGCATCGTCGACATGGTCAGCGAGCAGCCGGATGCGGGCTTCTTCGCCCGGCACGCGGACACGCTGCTGTGGATGGCGGCGATCACGCTGGTGGCGCGGCCGGTGCTGGTGGGCCTGCATAACCTGCTGGTCAACCAGGCCATCGTGCCGGGCCTGAGCAACCGTTCGCGCTGGCTGATGCACAACTACGTGGTACGCCAGAGCCTGTCGTTCTTCCAGAACGATTTCGCCGGCAGCATGGCCAACCGGGTCATGCAGACCGGCACGTCGCTGCGCGAGTCTGCGGTGCAGATGGTGGATTCGCTGTGGTACATCGTGGTGTACACCGGCACGGCGCTGTACCTGTTCGCGCAGGCGGACTGGCGGCTGATGATCCCGCTGGTGCTGTGGTTGGCCGCGTACGTGGTGATCATGGTGTACTTCGTGCCGCGCGCGAAGGAGCGTGCCTGGATCGCGTCCGAAGCGCGTTCCAAGGCGATGGGCCGGATCGTCGATGGCTACACCAACATTCCCACGCTGAAGCTGTTCGCCCACGGCGGGCGCGAGCAGGCCTACGTGGCCGAGGCGATCGAGGAGCTGGCGGTGAAACACCGTCGCCAGACCCGGATCACCACCGGCATGGACCTGACCATCGCGATCGTCAACGGTTTCCTGATTGCGGGTACCTGCGGGCTGGCGCTGTGGCTGTGGAGCCACGGCAACATCACGGTCGGGGCGATCACGCTGGCCACTGGCCTGGTGATCCGCATCCACAACATGTCCGGGTGGATCATGTGGACGATCAACGGCATCTTCGAGGACATCGGCACGGTGCAGGACGGCATCACCACCATTTCGCAGCCGCTGAGCGTGCAGGACCGCGCCGACGCGGTGCCGCTGGTGGTGCGCGAGGGCGGGGTGCAGTTCGATGACATCCACTTCCACTACGGCAAGCAGGGCGGGGTGATCGCCGGGCTGGACCTGACGGTGAAGCCGGGCGAGAAGATCGGGCTGGTGGGTCCGTCGGGGGCGGGCAAGTCGACGCTGGTGAACGTGCTGCTGCGCCTGTACGACCTGGAAAGCGGGCACATCCGCATCGACGGGCAGGACATTGCCGCGGTGACCCAGGAAAGCCTGCGCCGACAGATCGGCGTGGTCACCCAGGACACGTCACTGCTGCACCGCTCGATCCGCGACAACCTTCTCTATGGGCGGCCGGACGCCACCGAGGAACAACTGCGCGCGGCGGTGAGCAAGGCGCGCGCGGCGGCCTTCATCGACACGTTGCGCGACGCCGAAGGGCGGCAGGGCTACGACGCGCATGTGGGCGAGCGCGGGGTGAAACTCTCCGGCGGCCAGCGCCAGCGCATCGCGATCGCGCGGGTGCTGCTGAAGGACGCGCCGATCCTGGTGATGGACGAGGCGACCTCGGCGCTGGATTCGGAAGTGGAAGCGGCGATCCAGGACAACCTGGACGAGCTGATGGCGGGCAAGACGGTGATCGCCATCGCCCACCGCCTGTCCACCATCGCCCGCATGGACCGGCTCGTGGTGATGGACCAGGGCCGCATCGTGGAGACCGGCACGCATGCCGAGCTGGTCGCAGCGGGTGGGCTCTATGCACGCTTGTGGGCGCGGCAGACGGGTGGGTTCGTGGCGGCGGATGCTGGGTAACGGCAACGGCAACGGCAACGGCAACGGCAGCGTGTCAGTTGCTGCGTGTGGGACGGTCGACGGGCAGCCCCCTCCGGGACACGCCGTGAATCCATCCCTGGAGGCTTGTCAAAAACATC
>DGIP01000030.1:391-12930 GCA_002386405.1 Stenotrophomonas maltophilia | reverse complement strand
CGGCGCTGCTGCGCGCCTGACCGCGCGGCGGCCCGGCGCCGCCGCCGCTGATGTGGACAAGGGAGACACTGCATGCCTCTGAAGACCCTGCTGGCCGGGCTGGCCACCGCTGGCCTGTTGCTGGCCAGCACCCTGCACGCCGCCGATGCGCCCGCCCCCACCTGGAAGCGCGGCATCGAGAACCAGCGCCAGGCCGACCTGGGCAACGGCACCTTCCTCAACCCGGTGTTCGCCGGCGACCGCCCGGATCCGTCGGTGCTGAAGGATGGCGACGATTACTACCTCACCCTGTCCTCGTTCGATGCCTACCCCGGCCTGCCGATCTGGCACTCGCGCGACCTGGTGAACTGGCAGCCGCTGGGCCATGCGATCACGAAGAACGTGGGCGCCATCTGGGCCCCGGATATCGTCAAGCACGACGGCCGCTACTTCATCTACTTCCCGGCACGCACCGGCGAGACCCGCAGCAACTTCGTGGTGTGGTCGGACAACATCCGCGGGCCGTGGAGCGAGCCGATCGACATCGGCCTGGGCGGCTACATCGACCCGGGCCACGCGGTGGGGGAAGACGGCAAGCGCTACCTGTTCCTCAGCGGCGGCGCCTACGTGCAGCTGGCCGACGATGGCCTGAGCGTGGTCGGCAAGCCCAAGCACGTCTACGACGGCTGGAAGTACCCGGAAAGCTGGGACGTGGAGGCTTATGCGCAGGAAGGCCCGAAGATCAACTTCCACAACGGCTGGTACTACATGACCACCGCCGTGGGTGGCACCGCCGGCCCGCCGACCGGGCACATGGTGATCACCGCGCGCTCGCGCTCGATCCACGGGCCGTGGGTGAATGCACCGAACAACCCGATCACCCGCACGAAGTCCGCCAGCGAGCCGTGGTGGTCGCGTGGCCATGCCACCGTGGTGGAAGGCACCGACGGGCGCTGGTGGATGATCTACCACGGCTACGAGAACGGCTATTGGACGCTGGGCCGCCAGGCGCTGCTGGAGCCGATCGAGTGGACCGACGATGGCTGGTTCGTGGCCAAGGGCGGCGACCTCGGCCAGCCGCTGGCCAAACCCTCGGGCGAGTCGGTCGGCCCGCACGGCATGGCGCTGTCGGATGATTTCACCGGCAAGACCCTCGGCGCGCAGTGGTCGTTCTTCAACCCGGCCCAGGACGAATACAAGCGGCTGGGCTTCGGTGCCGACGGGCTGACCGTGCAGGGCAAGGGCGACACCCCGAAGGACAGCTCGCCGCTGACCGCCATCGCCGGCGACCAGGCCTACCAGTTCGAGGTCGAAATGGACATCGCGCCCGGCGCGGTGGGTGGCGCCCTGCTCTTCTACAGCGACCGGCTGTACGTGGGCGTGGGCAGCAACGGCGAGAAGTTCATCATGCACCGCTATGGCGAGGAGCGCCCCACCCGGCTGGCCCCGAGTGCCAAAGGCGGCAAGCTGTGGCTGCGGGTGACCAACAACCGCCACATCGTCACCATCCATTCCAGTACCGACGGCAAAACCTGGCAGAAGTACCCGGTTCAGATGGAAGTCTCCGGCTACCATCACAATGTGGCCGGGAAGTTCCTCGCCCTGAAGCCGGCCCTGTACGCTGCCGGCGACGGCAAGGTGACCTTCCGCCAGTTCCGCTACCGCGCCCTCGATTGAGGGCGCCGGTAGACTCCTTCGACCTCTCATGGTTTGAACACATGTCACTGCGCAGCAAGACCGACCCGTCACCGCACGGGTTGACCAAGGGCAAGGCCGCCACGATCAATGACATCGCGCGGCTGTCGGGTGTATCCAAGAAAACGGTTTCGCGGATCATCAACAACTCGCCACTGGTGCGCAAGGACACCCGTGAGAAGGTGGAAACGCTGATGCGCGAGGTGGGCTACACGCCCGACCCGCTGGCGCGCGGGCTGGCCTTCCGGCGCTCGTTCCTGATCGGCATGGTCTACGACAACCCCACCGCGCAGTACATCGTGGACATGCAGTACGGCGCGCTGGACGCGCTGCGCGGCTCCAGCTTCGAACTGGTGGTGCACCCGTGCGACTCGCGCAGCCCCGGCTACATCGAAGGCGTGCGCCGCTTCGTGCAGCAGCAGAAGCTGCACGGGGTGATCCTGGTGCCGCGTGCCTCCGAAGACCAGGCGCTGGTGGACATGCTCGACGAGATCGGCTGCCGCTTCACCCGCATCGCCGCGCTGCCGCTGGATGACACCTCGCAGATGGTGGTGACCCACGACCGCGACGGCGCGGCCGAAGCGGCCGATTACCTGCTGTCGCTGGGCCACCGCGATATCGCGCTGGTCACCGGCCCCAGCGCCTACCGTTCGGCGCACGAGCGCACCGCCGGTTTCATCGATGCCCTCGCCCAGCGCGGGATCGAGCTGCCGCCCGGGCGCATCGTGGAGGCCGGCTACACCTTCGAATCCGGTGTGGCTGCCGCCGAGAAGCTGCTGCTGGGCAAGCAGCGCCCGACCGCGATCTTCACCGGTAACGATGAAATGGCCGCCGGCATCTACAAGGTGGCGCTGCGCGCGGGCATCAACATTCCGCGCCAGCTGTCCATCATCGGCTACGACGACAGCCCGCTGGCCTCGCGCCTGTGGCCGTCGCTGACCTCGGTGCGCCGCCACACCCGCGACACCGGCCGCACCGCCGCGGCGATGCTGGTCCAGCCCGATGGCCAGGCCGCGCTGCAGATTGCCAGCGTGCGCCCGCACCTGATCGTGCGCGATTCCTGCCAGCCGCCTGAAGATTGATAAAACGATGCCGGTCACGACCAACGGTCGTGACCTACCGGCAAGCCAGTCCACCCGGCCGGCCCATGATCTGATTTCACCCGGTAGGCCACGACCGTTGGCCGTGACTTCCCACCGATCCCGCAATGCAAAATGACACCGGTTTCCTCCTTGGCTAGAATGGGGGAAATCGCGCCGGGGCCGCCCCGTCGGCCCACCCCTGCTCTGGAGACGCCATGTACTGCAAGACCCACTACGCCACCCATCCCGATGCCATCAAGGGCGCCAGCAACGACGACCTGCGCGAGCTGTACCTGCTCGACGGCCTGTTCAATGCCGACGCGGTGACCCTGAAGTACACCCACTACGAGCGCTTCGTGCTCGGCGGTGCGGCCCCGGTGAAGGGCCCGGTGGCACTCCCGAAGCAGACCGAACCCGCCTCGGCCGCCGGCCATGCCTTCCTGGAGCGCCGCGAGCTGGGCGTGATCAACGTCGGCGCCGGCAGCGGCACCGTCACCGTCGACGGCACCGTCTACAAGCTCGGCCCCAAGGACGGCCTGTACGTGGCCATGGGCAGCGAAGAGGTGGTGTTCGCCTCCGATGACGCCGCCACCCCGGCGCAGTTCTACCTGGCCTCGACCCCGGCGCACGCGCGCTTCGAGACCAAGCAGCTGTCGATCAAGGATGCCGTTGCACTGGAGCGCGGCGCGCTGGAAACCAGCAACGAGCGCACCATCTACCAGTACATCGTGCCGGCCACCTGCCAGTCCTCGCAGCTGCTGCTGGGCCTGACCGTGCTGAAGCCGGGCAGCGTCTGGAACACCATGCCGCCGCACCTGCACGACCGCCGCAGCGAGGTCTATTTCTACTTCGACCTGGGCCAGAACGACCGCGTGTACCACTTCATGGGCGAGCCGGACGCGCAGCGCCACATCGTGATCCAGAACAACGAAGCGGTGGTGTCCCCGCCGTGGTCGATCCATATGGGCGCCGGCACCAGCAACTACGCCTTCATCTGGGCGATGGGCGGCGAAAACCTGGATTACACCGACATGCACGTGCTGGACATCTGCCAGCTCAAGTAACCCACACCGCATTGGATAAGGACCGTAACCGCAATGGCTAATCCGTTCAGTCTGGAAGGCAAGGTCGCCCTCGTTACCGGTGGCAACACCGGCCTGGGGCAGGGCATCGCCGTGGCGCTGGCCCAGGCCGGTGCCGACGTGGCGGTGGCCGGCATCGCGCCGCCCACCGACACCATCGCCAAGATCACCTCGCTGGGCCGCCGCTGCCTGGCGGTGGAAGCAAACCTGATCAGCATCGAGCCGGTGGAGCGGGTGATCCGCGAAACCATCGAAGGGCTCGGTGGCCTAGATATCCTGGTCAACAACGCCGGCCTGATCCGCCGTGCCGATGCGGTGGACTTCAGCGAGCAGGACTGGGACGACGTGATGAACGTCAACATCAAGTCCGCGTTCTTCATCTCGCAGGCGGCGGGCCGTCACTTCATCGCGCAGGGCCGCGGCAAGATCATCAACATCGCCTCGATGTTGTCCTTCCAGGGCGGAATCCGGGTGCCGTCGTACACCGCCAGCAAGAGCGGCATCGCCGGCATCACCCGCCTGTTGGCCAATGAGTGGGCCAACAAGGGCATCAACGTCAACGCGATCGCCCCGGGGTACATGGCCACCGACAACACCGCCGCGCTGCGCGCCGACGAGGACCGCAACAAGTCCATCCTCGACCGCATCCCGGCCGGCCGCTGGGGCACCCCGGAAGACCTCGCCGGTACGGCCGTTTTCCTGGCGTCGAGCGCGTCGGATTACGTGAACGGGTCGGTCATCCCGGTCGACGGTGGGTGGCTGGCGAGGTGATGCATGGGTATCGACCAACGGTCGATACCTACCGCAACTGTCAAACGGTAGCGCCGGCCGTTGGCCGGCCCTCCTGGAGCCCGAACATGCACCGCTTCCTGCTCCCGATGCTTCTGTTGTTCGCGGCCGGCACCGCGCACGCGGCGCCGCACCGCATCTTCATCGCCGGCGATTCCACCGCCGCCGATTACGGCCCCGAACGTGCGCCGCTGATGGGCTGGGGCCAGGCCCTGCCAAGCTACCTGGACCCCGCCGTCTGGCAGGTCCGCAACCACGCCAAGGCCGGCCGCAGCGCCCGTAGTTTCATCGAGGAAAAGCGCCTCGACGCCATCGCCGCCGAGCTCCAGCCCGGTGACGTGCTGCTGATCCAGTTCGGCCACAACGACGCCAAGTTCGAAGACCCCACGCGCTACGACGACCCGGACACCGCCTACCCGCAGTACCTGATGCGCTATGTGCAGCTGGCCCGCGACAAGCGCGCCACGCCGGTGCTGATCACCCCCGTGGCAAGGCTGCTGTACGACTTCGGTTCGCTGCTGGACACGCACGGGCTGTACACCCAGGCGGTGAAGCAGCTGGCCGCGCGCGAACAGGTGGCGCTGATCGACCTCAACGCCAGCTCCACCCGCTGGATCCGCGCGCTGGGCGAGCAGGGCGCCAAGCCGTACTTCATGTTCGTACCCGAACAGAACAAGGCTGACGGCACCCACTTCAGCACCGCCGGCGCCACCGCCGTGGCCTGCCTGGTGCTGCGCGACTGGGTGGCACTGACCCCCGGGCTGAAACCGGCCTTGAAGCGCGACATCGACTGCGACGTGAGCCAGCCCGCAGGGCAGGGCAGCGACCCGGCCAGCCCCTCGCGCGTGGTCCACGAGCGCGATATCGGCATTTCCCAGCCGGGCCCGCATGGCGGCGCCGAGCCGACCACCGCCTACCCGTTCTTCGCCGACGACAAGGACCTGCCGTTCGTGCTGCGCAAGCGCGTGCTGCACAAGGGCGCGGGCATCGGCCTGCACCCGCAGCACAAGGACGAGATCTATTACATCGTCAGCGGGCAGGGCAGCTACGTGCTGGATGGCAAGCAGTACGACGTGGCGGCCGGCGACGCCCTGCTGACCCGGGTGGGCAGCCTGCATGCGCTGCAGCAGCGCGGGGAGCAGGATCTGGTGGTGCTGCTGGCGTACCCGCGGTGAGAGCGCAGCCGGGCAGGGCCCGGCTCTACGCCGCACGACCAACGGTCGTGCGCTACCGCTCGGACCACCGGTAGGTCACGACCGTTGGTCGTGACGCTCCTGCCTCAAACGTCGCCGCCTTCCGCCCAGCCTTCGCCGGTGCCCTTCTGGAACACGCGGTCGCCGTCCTGCACGTCGCCGGCCAGCAGGTGCTCCTGCGTTTCCAGCGCGGCGTAGATCGGGGTGAAGTCCGGTGCGGTCGCTTCCATCAACTGCTCGTAGCTGTCGATGACGAAGTAGGTCTTCTGGAAGGTGTCGATGCGGTAGCGGGTGCGCATGATGCGCTCCAGGTCGAACCCGATCCGGTTCGGCGCGGCCGATTCCAGCGAGTACAGCGATTCGCCCTTGGACGAGACGATGCCCGCGCCGTAGATGCGCAGCCCTTCGGGCGTGTTGATCAGGCCGAATTCCACCGTGTACCAGTACAGGCGGGTGAGGTGCTGCAGCGCTTCGGGGCCGATCGCGTGCGCCTTGACCCCGCCGCGGCCGTAGGCGGCCATGTAATCGGCGAACACCGGGTTCATCAGCAGCGGCACGTGGCCGAACAGGTCGTGGAACATGTCCGGTTCGGCGATGTAGTCGATCTGGTCCGGGCGGCGGATCCACCAGGTGACCGGGAAACGGCGGTTGGCCAGGTGGTCGAAGAAATCCAGTTCCGGCAGCAGACCTTCCACGCCCACCAGGGTCCAGCCGGTGGCGGCGCCCAGCACTTCGTTGAGCTGGTCGAAGCGCGGAATCATGTGGGCGTTCATGCCCATCTCGTCCTGTGCCTGCAGGAACTCCTTGCTGGCGCGGCCGACCAGCAGCTCACGCTGGCGCTGGTACAGCGTGCTCCAGGTGGCGTGGTCGTCGGCGGTATAGCTTTCCCACGGCTGTTCCACCACGGCGGTGGTATACACCGGCACGTAGCCCTTGTCGGTCTGCTGGTGTTCGACGCGGCGGGGGGCGGTGGCGGTTTCCATCGAGGTGGGCTCCTGGGAAGTGACCCCTTGATGCTAGGGCAGGGCGCGCGCAAGAGGATTGCAAAGTTGCACGGATCTGCCGATCTGGCGCAATATCGTTGCGTCCAATCAATGTTGCGGAGCAGCAATGTCCGGAGATGCGCAGTTCGACCGCACGGATCTGCGTCTTCTGGCGGAGATCCAGCAACATGGCCGCGCTACCAACGCCGAACTGGCGGCGCGGGTGAACCTGTCCCCGTCAGCCTGCCTGCGGCGGGTACAGCGGCTGGAGAGCGAGGGGGTCATCGCCGGCTACGGCGCGCGGCTGGAACCGCGCCGGATCGGGCTGGGGCTTCAGGCGTTCGTGCGCGTGCAGCTTGAAAAGCACGACCAGCACGCCATCGGCGTGTTCGCCGACAGCGTGGTGGACTGGGATGAAGTGGTGGCCTGCCATGCGCTGACCGGCGACATGGATTACCTGCTGCACATCTATGTGCGCGACCTGGAGCACTTCTCCAGCTTCCTGTTGGACAAGCTGCTCAATGCCGCCGGCGTGGCCGACGTGAACTCCAGTTTCGTGCTGCGCACGGTGAAGGACTTCAGGGCGTTGCCATTGTCGCAGCTCGAATAGGCGACGGCAGCCACGCAGGGCGTGGCTCTACGCGCACTTCTCTTTTCGGCCCATCAGTTTTCCCACGCGCGAGGGCTCGTCGCACTTCGGCGGCGGCGGTGGCGGGGCCAGTGCCGCGGCGCGGGCCTTCTGCAGCTGCTGGATCTTGGCGCGGATCTGAGGCATCGCGGCCATGGCGGCCTTCTCGCCTTCCAGGATCGCGTAGCCGCGCTGGCTGAAATCGGCTGCGCCGATGTCCAGCACCTTGGGGCGGATGATGATGTCCGCGCGCGCCAGCTCCTGCTCGCCCAGGCGCTGGCCCATGATCGAGATGGACTGGTTGACGATGCCCAGCATGCCGGTCGGCGATTTACCGCTGGCCTTGCTGGAAATATCCACGGCGATGACGAAGTCCGCGCCCAGCTGGCGCGCGGCATCCACCGGCACCGGGCTGACCACGCCACCGTCGACGAACAGGTTGCTGCCGATCTTTACCGGCTCGAACACACCCGGGATGCTGCTGGAGGCACGCACGGCTTGGCCGACGTTGCCACGCACGAATACCGCGCGGTCGCCGGTATCCAGGTTGGTTGCCACGGCGGCGAACGGCTTCTTCAGCTTTTCGGCCGGCTTGTTGTTCACCTGCGCGTTGACGTAATCCTGCAGCTTCTGGCCCTGCACCAGGCCGCCGGAGAACAGGCGCACGTCGCGGATGCTGGCCTCATCCAGGGCCACGGCCTTGGACTGCATCTGGAACGCATCCATGCCGCTGGCATACAGCGCGCCGACCACGCTGCCGGCGCTGGTGCCGGACACCACGACCGGTTCGAAGCCATTCGCTTCCAGCATCTTGATCACGCCGATATGCGCGAAGCCCTTGGCCGCGCCGCCGCCAAGCGCGATGCCGATCTTCACCGGCTTGGCCGGCACCACCGCGGTGGCCACCGGCGGCGGGGTCGGGCGAACGGCTTCGCCACCGCAGCCAGCCAGCAGGCCGAGCAGGGCAACGGACAGCGTGAGACGGGTGCGGCGGAAGGCGTTCATGGGCGTGGCGAAATGTGAATGGGCGATAGCATACCGGTAGTGCCGGCCCATGGCTGGAAGCCACGCAATGCACGGTTATGCGAGGTTGCCGGCCATGGGCCGGCGCTACCAAAAGAGAAGGCCCGCACTTGCGGGCCCTCCCAGATGCCTTTCGGCCAACGTCTGCAGCCTACGGACTGCCAAACGACCCCTCAATGGTTGAAGCTGGCGTGGAATGTCGCTGTGGGCCTCAAAACCGGTTGTCACCATCCAGAATCCGCCCCAGCCCACCCAGCACCGAGCCTTCGCCGCGGCTCTGCCCACCGCCCTGCGGTGCGGCCATCCACATGCGGCCGGCCAGGCGCGAGAACGGCAGCGATTGCAGCCACACCTTGCCCGGGCCGGTCAGGGTGGCCAGGAATACGCCTTCGCCACCGAACACCATGCTCTTGATGCCAGCCACGCGGCGCACGTCCATGTCCACGCTGGCGTGGAAGGCGACCACGCACCCGGTGTCCACGTCCAGCCGTTCACCCGCGGCCAGTTCACGCTCCACGACGCAGCCACCGGCATGCACGAACACCCAGCCGTCGCCTTCCAGCTTCTGCATGATGAAGCCCTCGCCGCCGAACAGGCCTGTCATGATCTTCTGCTGGAAATGCACGCCGATCTGCACGCCGCGCGCGCCGGCCAGGAAGCTGTCCTTCTGGCAGATCAGGCGGCCGCCGTGCTGGTCCAGCTTCATCGGCAGCACCGTGCCGGGGTAGGGCGCGGCGAAGGCGACCTTGGCCTTGCCGTGGCCGGTATGGGTGTACAGCGTGGCGAACAGGCTTTCGCCGGTCAGTACGCGCTTGCCGGCCGACATCAGCTTGTCCATGAAGCCGCCGCCCTGGCCGCTGTGCGAGCCATCGCCGAACACGGTGTCCATCTGCACCGACGCATCCTTGAACATCAGCGCGCCGGCCTCGGCGATGGCGCTTTCGCCCGGGTCCAGCTCGATTTCCACGAACTGCATCTCATGGCCGACGATGCGGAAATCGATGTCGTCGGCACGCTGGCTGCGGCCTCCCGCGCCCGGCATCGGCGGCGGGGTAGCGACAGGCGCGGTGGCGCCGGCCTGCAGTTCCGGCACGTCGGCAATGGCCATCCAGCCGCTCATGCCCTCGCACCACACCAGCGCACGCGGATTGGCGCGGGCGTACTGGCGGGCGGCGTCGTCGCCGAGGGGGCCAACGCGGTCGGCCTGGCCGGAGGAATGGAAGTACCACTGGGTCATCGCGCACCTGTGTGTGATGCCGGGCATCGGCCTGGCTGAAGGCGTTCATGCTGCCAGAAGGCAGGGTCGCCGGGCACCGGCCACCAGTACCGGATTCGTCAACCGGCGGCGGCGGGTTGCCTTCACATCTGGGGGCGCGGATCTTGGTAATGAAAGATCCGTATTTGCGACGCTGTTGTTGTACTGCAACAATTGTCTGGTAGCGCCGGTCCACCACCCTTCCCAACACAGCCTAATCGCCATGTTCCCGAACCGCACTGCCCACGGCCGTACTCCGTCCGTGCATCCCCTCGTTGTCGCTCTTGCCGCCCTGCTGCCATTGACGGCCGCAGCCCAGGACGCCCCCGCCACCAAGGATCCGGTTGCACTGGACACCCTGCAGGTCACGGCCCAGCGCCGCGTCGAAAACGCCAAGGACGTGCCGGTCTCGATCTCGGCCATCCAGGGCGAAAAGCTCGACGTGCTCGGTTCGGCCGGCGACGACATCCGCTTCCTGTCGGCCCGCGTGCCGAGCCTGAACATCGAATCGTCCTACGGCCGTGCCTTCCCGCGCTTCTACATCCGCGGCCTGGGCAACACCGATTTCGATCTCAATGCCTCGCAGCCGGTGTCGCTGGTGTATGACGATGTGGTGCAGGAGAGCCCGCTGCTGAAGGGCTTCCCGCTGTTCGACCTGGCCGGCGTGGAAGTACTGCGCGGCCCGCAGGGCACGCTGTTCGGGCGCAACACGCCGGCCGGCGTGGTGAAGTTCGATTCGGCCCGTCCGTCGCAGGATGCCGATGGTTACGTCAAGGTCTCCTACGGCACCTACGACACCTGGAACACCCAGGCCGCCTACGGTGGCCCGCTGACCGACCGCTGGTCCGCGCGCGTGTCGGCGCTGTACCAGCGCCGCGACAACTACGTGGACAACACCCGCCCGAACGCACCGGCGGAAGGCTTTGAAGGCTACGACGAAGCCGCGGGCCGCGTGCAGTTCCTGTACGAAGGCGACGAGTTCGAAGCGCTGTTCAACCTGCACAAGCGCAAGCTCAACGGCACCGCGCGCCTGTTCCGCGCCAACATCATCCAGCCGGGCAGCAACGCGCTGGTGGAAAACTTCGACCGCGACAAGGTCTCCAACGACGGCGAGAACTTCTCCGAGCTGGAAACCTGGGGCGGCAGCGCACGCCTGCAGTGGAACCTGGGTGGCGTGACGCTGCACTCGATCACCGGCTATGAAACCGCCGAATCGCTCAACCATGGCGATATCGACGGCGGCTACGGCGCCAGCTTCCTGGGCGCAGGCAACTACGGCCCGGGCTTCATTCCGTTCCCGTCCGAATCGGCCGACGGCCTGCCGCACCACCGCCAGTGGACCCAGGAATTCCGCGTGGAATCCAACGAATGGGGCCGCTTCGACTGGCAGGCGGGCGTGTTCTACTTCGATGAAGACGTCACCATCGACAGCTTCAACTACGACTCGCTGACCCCGGGCAACCCGCAGACCGGCCATGCCGTGCAGAGCCAGCGCAACAAGGCGTGGGCGGCATTCGCCTCCGGCGATTTCGACGTCACCGAGAAGTTCAAGCTGCGCGGCGGCGTGCGCTACACGCAGGACAAGAAGGACTTCACCGCCAGCGTGCTGCAGGCGGTGCCGGGCGGTACCCCGGTCAGTGGCCCGTACCTGGCCAACACCGACGTCGACGATGTCAGCTGGGACCTGAGCGGTGTGTACCAGGTCACCGACAACTTCAACGCGTATGCACGCGTGGCCAAGGGCTTCCGCGCCCCGTCCATCCAGGGCCGCCTGGCCTTTGGTGGCGTGTCGCAGGCCGATTCGGAGAAGGTGATTTCGTATGAGGTCGGCGTCAAGGCCGATCTGTTCGACCGCCGCGCGCGCCTGGGCTTCAACATCTTCCGCTACAACGTGGATGGCCAGCAGTTGATCGCAGTGGGCGGCAGCAACAACACCGCCACCCTGCTCAACGCGGACAAGACCATCGGCCAGGGCGCGGAGCTGGACTTCGAAGCCTACCTGACCGACCACGTGCTGCTGACCCTGGGCAGCAGCTACAACGACACCGAGATCAAGGACCGCGACCTGGCGGTGGCGATCTGCGGTGGCGGCTGCACCATCACCGACCCGACCACGGTGATCAACGGTGGCACCTACGCGCTGGTCAACGGCAATCCGTTGCCGCAGGCGCCGAAGTGGATCCACAACATGACGCTGCGCGCCGGCTTCCCGATCACCGATGCCAGCGAGCTCTACGTCTACACCGACTGGGCCTACCGCAGCGCGGTGAACTTCTTCCTGTACGAGTCGCCGGAATTCCGCAGCCGCTCGTCGCTGGAAGGCGGCCTGCGCCTGGGTTACAACTGGGATTACGGCCAGTACGACGTGGCCGTGTTCGGTCGCAACCTGACCAACCAGACCCGCGTGGTGGGTGCCATCGACTTCAACAACCTGACCGGCTTCCTCAACGAGCCGCGTACGTTTGGCGTGGAGTTCACCGCGAAGTTCTGATGTCGCGGATGATGGCTTGAATCGAAAACGGCGCGGAGGGATCCGCGCCGTTCTTGTGTGTGGTGAAACCGTACCGCGAAACTCAGAGCGCGCTGGCGGGTCGGATCTTCAGCACGGTCTCTTCCGCCGCGCAGTCACGGCTGACAGTCGCGCCCGTCTTTCTCGCTGCCGCGATCTCCTTGCGTGCGGCCAGCATGTCGCGGTTGAAGTCGGCGTTGTCGTGCAGCCTTGCCACGGCTGCCGCGCCCATGAAGCGTCCTTCCAGGATGTCGCTCTGCCAGTGCACGTTGCACACCAGCCGGCTCTCGCCGTAGTTGCGGCCGCGGGCCTGGATGGCGT
>DGIP01000030.1:0-123 GCA_002386405.1 Stenotrophomonas maltophilia | reverse complement strand
GGCGCGCTCGGGGACGATCTCCGACAGGATCAGCGCCCATGCCCAGCCGATCGAGGTGTGGCCGGACGGGTAGGAGCCGTTCTTGCGCAGGCCTTCTTCATCTTCCGGCGTGCAGGTGGGTTC
>DGIP01000029.1:4714-5201 GCA_002386405.1 Stenotrophomonas maltophilia | reverse complement strand
CGCGTTCGCGCATGCCGACCAGTCCCCAGCGGCCGTCGGGCAGGGTGGCAGGCAGGCCGCTGCCGTCGTCGCGGATGTGCAGGCGCAGGCCGCGACGCGCGTAGACCAGCTCGATGTCGACGACTTCGGCGGCGGCATGCTGCAGGGCATTCAACAGCGCCTCCCGGCCGATCAGGAAGACCTCTTCCGCGGCATCGTGGCGCAGCGGCTTCGGGGTGCCTTCCACGTTGAGGCGCAACGACGGGCTGCGGCTGTCGGCGGCGCGCTCGCCATACACCTGCACCAGCGACGCGCCCAGGTCCTGGTAATCGTCGCTGCCTTCCCGCAGCCGGTTGACCCGTTCGCGGCCTTCGGCCAGCGCATTCTCGGCCGCCTGCATGGCCGCTTCCAGCGCTTCGCGCACTTCCGGGGTGGCGTGCGCCGAATGACTTACCGCATGCAGGCGCAGGATCAGCCCCTGGGTGCCCTGCAGCAGGGTGTCGTGCAG
>DGIP01000029.1:0-4578 GCA_002386405.1 Stenotrophomonas maltophilia | reverse complement strand
CTGCAGCAGGGTGTCGTGCAGCTCGCGCGCGATGCGCTCGCGTTCGGCATGGCGTTCCTGCAGGCGCGCCCGCACCAGCTGGGTCAGGCTGCGGCTGCGCAGGCGCATGGCCAGCGCCAGCAGGGCCAGCATCGCCAGCACGCAGGCGGCGCTGAACCACAGGGTCTGGTACCACATCGGTGCGATGGTGAAACTGCGTTGGGCGACCGCCGTGCTCCAGACCTGGTCTTCGTTGGCGGCGCGGACCTCGAACCGGTACGGGCCCGGTGGCAGGTTGGTGTAGAACGCGCGGGTCAGGCTGCCGGCCTCCTGCCACTGCGCGTCCAGGCCGATCAGGCGGTGCTGGTAGCGGGTGCGTTCGGGCCGCGCCAGCGACACGGCCAGGTAGTCGATCTGCAGCTGTGCGGTGCCGGCCGGCAACTGCAGGCCGTCGCGCAGCGGTTGCTGGCGTCGGCCGTAGGTGACGGTGTCGACATGCGGCAGCAGCGGCGGTGCATTGGGGTGGTCCTGCAGCGTATCCAGCCAGGCCAGCCCCTGGTTGGTCGCCACCCACAGCAGGCCATCGGCGGCCAGCACCGCGCTGGATACCGGGGTGGCCTGGGTGGCGATGCCGGGCATGCCATCGGCGGTGTCGTACAGGCGCGGCGCGGTTTCCTCACCGGCGTCGATCGCGCGTTCCAGCGTGGCAGCGTCGGCCCGGACCAGGCCGCGGCTGCCGTTGAACCAGTAGTGGCCGCGGCGGTCGCGCGCGATCCCGGTGATGCCTTCGAACACCCCGGGGCTGGCGGCCAGCGCGGTGCGGAAGCGGCCGTCACGACCGAGCAGGGCCAGGCCGTTCTCGCCGGCGACCCAAGCCCGGGCGCCGATGAGGGCGGTTGCGGTCACCGGGCCCACGTCCAGGCCGTCGGCGCGGGTGTAGTGGCGGTAGCTGCCGCCGTGCCCGACCCGCAGCGTGCCATCCGGGTAACCGATCGCCACGGCACCGTCGTCGCCGCCGGCCAGCGCGGTACACGACAGCGGCGGCAGGGACGGGTCCTGCTTCCAGCGGCCCCCTTGGTAGTGCAGCACGGTATCGGCGTGGAAGCAGAACCAGGCCTCGTCAGGGCCCACTGCCAACATCGCGCGCAGCTCCAGCGGCGCGGGGATACCCGGCGGTGCCAGCGGCGCGCGCCGGCCCTGGTCGATCCGCAGCAGGGCATCCCACTCGGTCAGCCACAGCGGCTGCGAGGGGGGCTGCGCCGTGGGCAGGCGGTGCGCCGGGGCCGCATCCAGCAGGTCGCGGCGCAGGGCCATCGGCTGCAGGTCCTTGCCGTAGCCGACCACCTCGCCGCCGGGCGTGCGGAACAGGGTGCGCAGCGGATCGGCCGGGCCGGGCAGCGCCAGCGCCCGCACCTGGTGCTCGCGGAAGCGGTTCAGGCCCAGGTTGGAGCCCACCCACAGATTGCCTTCGCGGTCCTGCAGCAGCGGTCCGGCGGTGGTGGAGGCCAGGCCCTGCGCGGCGTCGAAGCGCTCGATCCGATGTCCCCCGTGGCCGTCGGCATCCACATGGAAGATGCCCCCATTGGACACGAAGCTGCCCCACAGGCTGCCATCGGCGGCAAAGCGGATGCGCCCGGCCAACAGCCCCGGCAGCCGGTGGGCCTGGCGATGCGCGGCGGACAGCAGCCCGTGCGCATCGGCAAGCGGCATCACGCCCTGCTGGCGGTCGGCCAACCACACCTGGCCATCGCCGCGCAGCGCGAGCGAGGAAAACCGTGACACCGCCAGGTGCATGCGTTCGAAACGGGTGGCGTGCGCGCGCAGGCGCCACAGCTCACCGCCGGCCAGCAGCCACAGCGTTCCGGTGGGGTCACGCAGCGCCCAGTGCGCCGCGATATCGCCAATGCCCATGGCGGCCGTCGGCGCCTGCCAGCGTTCGCCGTCGAACCAGCGCAGGCCGGCGTCCGATGCGGCCCACAGGCGGCCGCTGGCATCGCGTTCCATGCGCGGAATCAGCCCCGGGCGCAGCCCGTCGCGGCTCCCGAAGTCGCGTGAGCCGTGTGCGTCCAGGCGGGTGATGCCGGCGTTGTAGTAGGCAATCCACAGCGTGCCGTCCGGATCGACGGTCAGCGAGGTCATGTTGGCCGAGGGGAATGAGCTGCCATTGGGCGGGGCCACCCGTTCGAACTGGCGCCCGTCGAAGCGGTACAGGCCCGCGCCGGTGGCCAGCAGCAACCGGCCATCGCGCTGCTGGGCGATATCCCAGATGTCGCCCGGCGCGCCCTGGCCGACCACCCAGGCGCTGTGCTCGTAGGCGGCCAGGCTGGCGGCGGCTGCAGGAAACGGTGCCAGCACCACCAGCAGCAGGAGCAGCAGCAGTCCACGCATCGCCCGCCACGCGGAAGCCGGGGCAGGGGAACGGAACACGGGGGACGCATGCGGCATGCGGGGATTGTCGCAGGCCAGGGGCAGCGCACGACTACCCTTTTGGGGCAGGCGCCCGCGTGCGCCAATGCGCTAGCCCTGCGGGCATCTCCCCCAAAAGAGTAGCCGCAGCCACCACCCAAGGGGGGTAGGGCGATTCCGTCTTCGCGGCGAGCATGAGCAGACTCGACCCTCCAGGAACTTCCCATGACCACCGCCACCGCCGTCCCCGGCGCTTCGTTGCTGTCGCCTGCCGATCACACCCTGGTGCTGATCGACTTCCAGTCGCAGATGGCCTTCGCCACCCGCACCATCGATATCGCCGCGCTGCGCAACAACGTGGCGCTGGTCGCCAAGGGCGCGGCCGGCTTCAAGGTGCCGGTGGTGCTGACCACCGTGGCCGAGAAGTCGTTCTCCGGCCCGATGTTCCCGGAGATCGCGCCGATCTTCCCGGGCCAGAAGGTGTTCGACCGCACCACCATGAATTCGTGGGAAGACCAGCCGGTGATCGATGAGATCAACCGCATCGGCAGGAAGCGCGTGGTGCTTGCCGGCCTGTGGACCAGCGTCTGCATCGTCGGGCCGGCACTGTCGGCGATCGAGCAGGGCTTCGAGGTCTATGTGATCACCGATGCCTGCGGCGATGTCAGCGATGAAGCGCACGAGCGTGCGGTGACCCGCATGGTGCAGGCCGGCGCGGTGCCGGTCACCTCGGTGCAGTACCTGCTGGAACTGCAGCGCGACTGGGGCCGCGGCGCCACCTATGACCTCACCACCGGGATCGCCCGCGAACACGCCGGCGGCTACGGCATCGGCATCCAGTACGCCAAGAGCATGTTCGGCGCGCAGGAAGGCGGCCACTGAGCATGGGCGGCGCCACCGGCCTGGACCTGGGCCTGCTGGTGCTGCGGCTGGCAGCGGGCGGGTTCCTGCTGCCGCATGCGCTGGGCAAGTTGTTCGGCTGGTTCGGGGGCCCCGGGCTGGCCGGCTTCGCCGACGAACTGCGCGGCTTCGGTCTGCCGGCGCCGGCACCTGCGCCGCTGCTGCTGGCGGTGGTGCAGGTGCTGTCCGGGTTGGCCGTGCTGCTGGGCTGGCAGGCGCGCATCGCGGCTACGGTCGCGGCGCTGTTCCTGGCCATGACTGCCGTACTGGCCCTGCCCAAGGGCTGGTTCTGGATGCGCGGCGGCATCGAATACCCGTTGTTCTGGACGCTGGCGCTGTGCGCCATCGCCCTGGCCGGTCCTGGCGCGCTGGCGTTGCACCCTTGATTGAAGAGAGAACCCCATGACCACGCTGCTCATCCGCAATGCCCGTATCACCACGCTCGACCCGCGCCTGCCGCAGGCGGATGCGCTGGCGGTGGTCGATGGCCGTATCGCCGCCATTGGTACAGAAGCGCAGGTGCGCGCCGGCCTGACCGAGGTGACGGTGATCGACGCCGGCGGCCGCCGGCTGGTGCCCGGGCTCAACGACAGCCATACGCACCTGATCCGCGGTGGCCTCAACTACAACCTGGAGCTGCGCTGGGACGGGCTGCGCTCGCTGTCCGATGCGATGGCCATGCTCAAAGCGCAGGTCGACAACACCCCGGCGCCGCAGTGGGTGCGCGTGGTGGGCGGCTTCACGGCCGAACAGTTCGTGGAAAAGCGCCTGCCGACCCTGGCCGAGATCAACGCCATCGCGCCGGACACGCCGGTGTTCCTGCTGCACCTGTACGACCGCGCGCTGCTCAACCGCGCCGCGCTCCGTGCGTGTGGGTACGACAGGAACACGCCCGACCCGCCGGGCGGGCAGATCGCGCGCGACAGCCTGGGCAACCCCACCGGCCTGCTGCTGGCCAAGCCGAACGCGCTGATCCTGTATGCGACGCTGGCCAAGGGCCCGCGCCTGCCGATCGAATACCAGGCCAATTCCACCCGGCATTTCATGCGCGAGTTGAACCGGCTGGGGATCACCTCGGTGATCGACGCCGGCGGCGGCTTCCAGAATTACCCCGAGGATTACCAGGTCATCGAGCAGCTGCACCGCGACGGCGAGCTGACGGTGCGCATCGCCTACAACCTGTTCACCCAGAACAAGGGCCAGGAACTGCAGGACTTCCAGAAGTGGACCGACACGGTGAAAGTCGGCCAGGGCGACGACTGGTACCGCCACAACGGCGCCGGCGAGATGCTG
>DGIP01000027.1 GCA_002386405.1 Stenotrophomonas maltophilia | reverse complement strand
AACGCTGGCGCGGCCGGGCGCCCGGCCTGCTGCTGACCGCCGGCCTGGCGGCGGCGGCCATCGCTCTGTCGTCCGTGCCGTGGCTGCAGGCGCACGGCATCAGCGCGCTGACCCTGGCGATCGTGCTGGGCATCGCCGTGGGCAACACCGTTTACCCGCATCTGGCGGCCTCGTCGGCAGAGGGCGTGGGCGTCGCCAAGCATTGGCTGCTGCGGGCCGGCATCGTCCTGTACGGCATGCGCCTGACCTTCCAGGACATCGGCCAGGTCGGCGCCGGCGGCATCCTGATCGACGCACTGGTGCTGGCCAGCACCTTCGGGCTGGCGTGGTGGGCCGGCACCCGCTTGTTGGGGATCGACCGCGATACCGCGATGTTGATCGGCGCCGGCAGCGCGATCTGCGGGGCAGCCGCAGTGATGGCCGCCGAGCCGGTGGTGCGGGGTCGCGCCGAGCAGGCCACCGTGGCGGTGTCCACCGTGGTGGTGTTCGGCACGCTGGCGATGTTCCTGTATCCGGCGCTGTACCAGCTCAACCTGGGGCACGCCTGGCTGCCACTGGGGGAACAGGCCTACGGGGTGTTCACCGGCTCGACCGTGCATGAAGTAGCCCAGGTGGTGGCGGCCGGGCGCGCGGTCAGCGAAGGCGCCGCCGATACCGCCGTGATCGCCAAGATGGTGCGGGTGATGATGCTGGCCCCGTTCCTGGTGGCGCTGTCGCTGCTGCTGGCCCGTGGCCGTGCGGCGCAGCCCGGCGTGGCACGGGCGAAGATCGTGGTGCCGTGGTTTGCGTTCGGGTTCGTGGCGGTGGCGGGCATCAACTCGCTGCACCTGCTGCCGCCTGCCGTGGTCGGGGCGGCCATCGATGTGGATACCGTGCTGCTGGCCATGGCCATGGCCGCGCTGGGCCTGACCACCCACGTCTCCGCCCTGCGCCGGGCCGGGCACAGGCCGCTGCTGCTCGCCCTGCTGTTGTTCGGGTGGCTGCTCGGCGGTGGGTTGGCGATCAATCTGGCGGTTCACTGGCTGATCGGCTGAGCGGGTAGAATGTGGCATGAACGAATTCTCCGAACTGCCGCTGTCGGCCTCGCTGGCGGCGGGCATCGACGCGCTGGGCTATACCCAGATGACTCCCGTGCAGGCGCAGGCGCTGCCGGCCATCCTCGCCCGTCGCGACCTGATCGCCCAGGCCCCCACCGGCAGCGGCAAGACCGCCGCGTTCGGGCTGGGCCTGCTTCAGGCCCTGGACCCTGCGGTGATCCGCGCGCAGGCGCTGGTGCTGTGCCCCACCCGCGAACTGGCCGACCAGGTCGGCAAGCAGATCCGCAAGCTGGCCACCGGCATTCCCAACCTCAAGCTGGTGGTGCTGACCGGCGGCATGCCGCTGGCGCCGCAGCTGGCGTCGCTGGAAGCGCACGACCCGCACGTGGTGGTGGGCACGCCCGGACGCATCCAGGAACTGGGCCGCAAGCGCGCCCTGAAGCTGGGCGGGGTGACCACGCTGGTGCTGGACGAAGCCGACCGCATGCTCGACATGGGCTTTGAAGAACCTATCCGCGAAATTGCCGGGCGCACCAGCAAGGACCGCCAGACGCTGCTGTTCTCGGCCACCTACCCCGACGAGATCCGCGAGATCGCGCGCGTGCTGCTGCGCGATCCGGTGGAAGTGACCGTGGAAGGCGCCGACCACGCCCCGGCGATCCGCCACCTGTTCTGCGAAGTGGACCTGGCCAGCAAGCAGAAGGCGCTGGCCGGCCTGCTGCTGAAGTACACGCCGGAATCGACCGTGGTGTTCTGCAACACCCGCCGCGACGTGGATGACGTAGCCGTGTCGCTGCAGCAGTTCGGCTTCTCCGCACTGCCGCTGCATGGCGAGATGGAACAGCGCGACCGTGATGAAGTGCTGGTGCGCTTCGCCAACCGCAGCTGCAACGTGCTGGTGGCCAGCGACGTGGCCGCGCGCGGGCTGGACGTGCAGGACCTGGCGGCGGTAATTAATTACGAGCTGCCCACCGACATTGAAACCTACGAGCACCGCGTGGGCCGCACCGGCCGCGCCGGCGCCACCGGCCTGGCGATCAGCCTGGTGACCCACCGCGAGCGCAACCGCGCCGACGCGCTGGAAGCGGCCCAAGGCAAGCCGCTGGACTGGCAGAAGACCCCGCTGGCCACCGCGCGCCCGGCGGTCCTGCCGCAGGCGGCGATGGAAACGCTGCGCATCGACGGCGGCAAGACCGACAAGCTGCGTCCGGGCGACATCCTGGGTGCATTGACCGGCGATGCCGGGCTGTCGGCCAAGGTGATCGGCAAGATCGACATCTACGCCACCCGTTCCTACGTGGCGATCGCCCGCGAACACGTGGGCAAGGCGATCGCCCGCCTGGAAGCCGGCAAGATCAAGGGCCGGCGTTTCCGCGTACGCAGGATGTAATGGCAGGGACACGCCATGCGTGTCCTGCGTGGTCAATACACCAGGTTCGCGACCAGCGGCACATCGCTGGTCCAGCGTTCGCGGCCGCCCAGGCCGGCCAGTTCGACCAGCACGGCGGCGCCGAGCACCTCGACCTGCAGCTGCCTGGCCAGCGACAGCGCTGCCAGCAGCGTGCCGCCGGTGGCGAGCACGTCGTCCACCACCAGCACACGCGCGCCGGGCGGAAGCGCATCGGCATGCACTTCGATGCTGTCGGTGCGGTATTCCAGCGTGTAGTCCTGTTTCAGCGTGCGGCCGGGCAGCTTGCCCGGCTTGCGCACGGGCACGAAGCCCACGCCCAGCACGCGGGCCATCGCCGCGCCAAGGATGAAGCCGCGCGACTCGATGCCCATCACCGCATCCAGCCGTGCCTCGCGCCACGGCGCGACCATCGCATCGATGGCGGCGGCGAAATCATCGCCGTTGGCCAGCAGCGGCATGATGTCCTTGAACAGGATGCCCGGCTTGGGGAAATCAGCGACGTCGCGCAGGCGGCCGGCCCAGGCGGGCGTGGCGGGAAGATCGGTCATGGCGGGAGACAGCGAATGGGTGGCATAGGGTAACCCGGCCTCATGAACTGCAGGACAGCATCGAGCAGCCGGCCTTGTCGCGCGCCCACTCCGGCCGCTTGCCCGCGTAGTGTTCACGCCCGGGCTGCACCTCGTACGGGCGACGCAGGACGTCCTGCAACGTGTGCACGCCACTGAGGTCGCCCTGCTCCGCCAGCTCGATGGCTTCCTGCGCCAGCCAGTTGCGCAGCACGTACAGCGGATTGGCCGCGGCCATCCGCTGCCGGCGCTGCACCGGGTCGAGCGTGTCCGCCTGCAGCCTGGCCGCGTACCGTTGCAGCCACAGCTCGAGCGCGGGCAGCACGGCGTCACGCCGTGCCTCGCTGTAGAAGGCCGATTCCAGTACGGCGAGCCGGGGCGCCTGCGGATCGAGTTCCATCAGGCCACGGAACGCGAGCGTCATGTCCATCTCGCCGTCGTGCAGGAGCGTCAGCCAGTCGGCCATCAACGCCAGGTCCGCATCCTGGCACTCGGCAAGGCCCAGCTTGGCGGCGATGTCATCACGCTCGCAACGCGCATGCACGGACTGGAAACGCGCCAGGCCATCGTGCAGCGGGGTGACGTCCTCGAACAGCGGCGACAGCGCCTGCGCCAGCCGGGCCAGGTTCCAGTACGCCACCTGCGGCTGGGTGCCGAAGCGGTAACGCCGGCCCTGCGCATCGGTGGTGTTGGGGGTCCAGTCGGGATCGTAGTCGTCCACCCAGCCATATGGGCCGTAATCGATGGTGAGGCCGAGGATGGAAAGGTTGTCGGTGTTCATCACCCCATGCACGAAGCCGACCCGCATCCAGTGCGCCATCAGTACCGCCGTGCGCTCGCAGACCTGCGCGAACCAGGCGGCGTACCGTTGTTCGCCGGCATCGACCAGTTCGGGAAAATCGCGCGCGATGCACAGGTTGACCAGCTGCCGCAGCAACGTCACGTCGCCGCGCGACGCCGGCAGTTCGAAGCTGCCAAAGCGCAGGAACGAGGGCGCCACCCGGCACACCACCGCGCCCGGCTCCGCTTCGGGATGGCCGTCGTAGAACATGTCGCGCACCACGCTGTCACCCGTGGCCACCAGGCTGAGCGCGCGCGTGGTCGGCACGCCGAGATGATGCATCGCCTCGCTGCACAGGAATTCGCGGATCGACGAGCGCAGCACGGCACGGCCATCAGCCCCGCGCGAATAAGGTGTGCGCCCCGCCCCTTTCAGCTGCAGCTCCCAGCGCGCACCCTCCGGCGCCACCAGCTCACCCAGTGAGATGGCGCGGCCGTCGCCGAGCTGGCCGGCCCAGTGCCCGAACTGGTGGCCACCGTAGTTGGCAGCCCAGGGCTGCATGCCGTCATACAGGGCATTGCCACCGAAGACGCGGGGGAAATCCGGGCTGTCCAGCAGCGCCTGATCAAGTCCAAGCTGCGCGGCCAGTTCGGGCGAGTACGCCAGCAGCGTGGGCGCGGCCACCGGCGTGGGCATCACCGCCGACCACGCCGCGCCGCGCACTTCGCGCACGCGGGGGCCGGTTTGGTCGTCGCCGGGCAGGTCGCGGATGAATCGGTTATCGAAGCGCAGCGGTTCAGTGCTCATCACGACAAGGTGGGGGCGCCGGCACGCCCCTGCAAGCTCAGGCCGCGCCCGCCCCCAGGTCGAGCGGACCACCGCGCTCCACGGCGCGCTGGAACGCGGGTCGCTGCGCGATCCGGGCCAGGAAGGCCTGCAGTTTCGGGTAGCGCTCCATGCTGCCCGCGCGCGAGGCCGCGGCCTGGATCGGGAAGCTCATCTGGATGTCGGCGGCCGTGAAGCGCTCGCCGGCGAACCAGGGCGAGCCGCCCAGTTCGCGCTCCATCCAGTCCAGGTGCAGCTTCAACTGCGGGCCTACGAAGCCCTTCATCACCTTGTCGGCAATCCCGCGCGCGATCGGCTTGGCGAAGAACGGCATCGGTGCCTTGCGTACGCGCGCGAACACCAGGCTCATCAGCAAGGGCGGCATCGCCGATCCTTCGGCGTAATGCATCCAGTAGCGGTAGCGCACGCGCTCGGCGGCCTGCGCCGGCATCGGCTCGGGCGACAACTGGCGGCCACTGTCGTAGCGGTCGGCGAGGTATTCCAGGATCGCGCCGGATTCGGCCAGGACCAGGGCATCGTCCTGCAGCACGGGCGATTTGCCCAGCGGATGGATGTCGCGCAGCGCCTGCGGCGCCAGCCAGGTCTTCGGGTCGCGCTGGTAGGTAACCAGCTGGTACGGCAGGTTCAGCTCTTCAAGCATCCACAGCACGCGCTGGGAGCGCGAGTGGTCCAGATGGTGCACCTTGATCATCGACAGGTCCGCAGGGGGCAAACGCCCATGCTACCCCCAATAAAAAACGCCGGAAGCTTTCGCTTCCGGCGTTCCTGGCACCTTGCGGTGGCAGGCGCCTATTAGGCGGCCTGCACCTGGTCAGCCTGCATGC
>DGIP01000190.1:7635-7939 GCA_002386405.1 Stenotrophomonas maltophilia | reverse complement strand
CGACCGCCCGCAGCCGATTGCCGACCAGTCGCCGCCGCCGACCTACCCGCCCGCCGCCCTGCGCAATGGCGTAGAAGGCAGCGTGGTGGTGCGCGTGGATGTGGACGCGACCGGCTACCCGATGAACGTCACCATCATCCAGCGCAGCGGTTCGCGTGACCTGGATCGCGCCGCCAGCGATGCCGTGCGTCGTTGGCGCTTCCAGCCGGCGCAGAGCAACGGCGTGGCGGTACCCGGCAGCATCGAAGTGCCGTTTGATTTCAAAGCGCAATGAAATTGCGCGGGTAGGTGCCCACCGTTGGTG
>DGIP01000190.1:0-7349 GCA_002386405.1 Stenotrophomonas maltophilia | reverse complement strand
GTGCCCACCGTTGGTGGGTACACATTTGAAGAAGGCGCGAGGTCCGCGTAAAGGTTCGGCTCACCATGCTGAACCTCGACGGGAATGCAGTCACGGCGTTGACGCATCAGTGACACACCTGCAACCCGGCTCAGGCAAGACTGGCATCGTCAACTCGACACCAGGAGTCCGCCATGAGTGTTACCCATGCACACGAGATGCCTACGTCGCCGCAGCAGCAGCGCGACATCATTGACGAGCCGGGCCGTAGTCGTACCTCCCCGCTGCTGTGGATCGCGCTGATTGTCGCGATGTTCGCGGCCGCGCTGGTGTGGTTGCGCTATGCCAATCCCGATGAAGGCGCCAGCGCGCCGATCGGCGAACGCATGCTGCCGGCCACCGAAACCCCGGTCGCAACGACGCCCGCCCCGGCCAACCGTGAGGCGGCGCCTGCCACCACGCAGCGCCGTGCTGCACCGGTAGCGGTCCGTGATCGCGATGCGCGCCCGCTGAGCAGCAACGCCAAGCCGGTATATCCGCGCACCGCGCTGCGTAGTGGCGTGGAAGGCAGCGTGATTGCCAGCCTCAACGTGGATCCGCGTGGCCAGGTGACCGATGCCAACATCGTGCAGCGCACCGGTGGTCGCGACCGCGATCTGGATCGTGCGGTGCTGAGCACGGTGCGTGACTGGAAGTTCGAGCCGGCGATGCACAACGGCCGCGCCGTAGCTAGTGTTGTTCGCGTGCCGGTGGATTTCCGTACCGAGCAGCGGTAACCCGCATCTGTAACGCGGCGGGGGAGCCGGGAGCCGACCATCTGGTCGGCTCCTTTTTTTGCGCGTAAAGCGGACACGCATGGCGTGTCCCTACGCCGCCGGTTGCACAGTCCGAGGAGTTGGACGGGGCCGACGGTGCGTTACGCCAGGTTGAAGCCGGCGTTGCGGGCGATGCCGTCGAAGTTGGGGAACGAGGTGGCGACGTTGGCGATTTCGTTGATGCGCACTTCGCCGCTGCTGAGCTGGCCGGCGATGGCAAAGGCCATGGCAATGCGATGGTCGCCGTGGCTTTCGATGGTGCCGCTGCCCAGTTCATGGCCCCCGTGGATGGTGGCGCCGTCTTCGGTTTCATCCACCTGCACGCCAAGACTGCGCAGGCCGGTGGCCATGGCCGCGAGGCGGTCGGATTCCTTGACCCGCAGTTCGGCGGCGCCACGCACCACCGTGTTGCCCTGCGCGGCGGCCGCCGCGACGAACAGCGCCGGGAACTCGTCGATCATGTCCGGCACCAGCGCTTCGGGAATCTCGGCACCGTGCAGCGGTGCATGGCGGACCACCAGGTCTGCTACGGCTTCCCCGCCCTGCTCGGCATGGTTCTCCTCGCGGATGTCGGCCCCCATCAGGCGCAGCGCGGCCAGCAGGCCGGTGCGGCGCGGGTTGAGGCCGACCTGGCGCAGGGTGAGCGCCGAACCGGGAATGATGCTGGCCGCCACCAGGAAGAATGCGGCCGAGGAGAAGTCGGCCGGCACCGCGATGTCGGTGGCGCGCAGGCGTTGGCCACCGCGCAGGCGGGCCTTGCCGGGCGAAAACTCGATGTCCACGCCGAACGCGCGCAGCATGCGCTCGCTGTAGTCACGGGTCGGGTGCGGTTCGGTCACGGCGGTGTCGCCCTGCGCATACAGGCCGGCCAGCAGCACGGCCGATTTGACCTGCGCGCTGGCCACCGGCGAGGCAAAGTCGATGCCGTGCAGCGGCTGGCCGCCGTGCACGCGCAGCGGCGGGGTGCCGTCGGCTTCGGTGTCGATCTTCGCGCCCATCTGCGCCAACGGGCCGGTCACCCGGCGCATCGGACGGCGCGACAGCGATTCGTCACCCACCATCACCGAATCGAACGGCTGCGCGGCGAGCAGGCCGGCCAGCAGGCGCATGCCGGTGCCGGCGTTGCCGCAGTCCAGCGGGCCGGCCGGTGCCTGCAGGCCATCCACGCCCACGCCGTGTACGACGCGCTGCGACGGCGACGGGGTTTCAATGCGCACGCCCATCTGCGAGAAGATCGCGGCGGTGGCGCGGGTGTCTTCGCCTTCCAGGAAGCCATCGATATGCGAAACGCCATCGGCCAGTGCAGCGAACATCACCGCACGGTGCGAGACCGACTTGTCGCCGGGAATGGTCAGGCTGCCCTGCAGGGGCTGGCCCTTGCGGGCGGTCCAGGAAGCGGAAGCGGTCATCGGTGAATCCTGTAGAAAGCCGCCCGCCAGGGCAGCAATGGTGCGGAATGACGGTAAGCGGCGCCGCGCGCGGGGCGGCGACGCCGGGGACTCAGGGCACGGCCACCGGATAGGAGCCCAGCACCTTGATCTGCGCCGAGTGCGCCTTGAGTTCGGCCAACGCGGCCTGCATGGCCGCATCGTCGATGTGGCCGGCCAGGTCGATGAAGAAGCCGTATTCCCACTTGGCGTTATGCGACGGGCGCGACTCGATGCGGTTCATGCTGATGCCGTGCCGCGCGAACGGGCTGAGCACGTCGAACAGCGCACCGGGCTTGTCGTGGATGAACACCAGCACCGAGGTGCGGTCGTGGCCGGAGGTCGGGAAGAACTGGCGGCCCACCACCAGGAAGCGGGTGGTGTTGTCGGCGTCGTTCTGGATCGGCTTGGTCACGACCTTCTTCAGGCCGTACACGTGCCCTGCACTTTCGCCACCGATGGCGGCGGCGTCATCGGCATTGCGGGCGCGGCGCGCGCCTTCGGCGTTGCTCGACACCGGCACCTTTTCGGCCTTGGGCAGGTTGGCGCGCAGCCAGGAGGAGGTCTGCATGAACGACTGCGGGTGGCCGTACACGCGCTCCACATCTTCCAGCCGGCCGCTGCGCGACATCAGGTACTGCTGCACGCGCAGTTCGACTTCGCCGCAGATCTTCAGGTTGGAGGTGAGGAACATGTCCAGGGTGATCTGGATGGTGCCCTGCCCCGAGTTTTCCACCGGCACCACGCCGAAATCGGCATTGCCCGCTTCCACTTCCTGGAACACTTCTTCAATGCTGGCCAGCGGCAGGCCCAGCGCCGAGCGGCCGAAGTGCTTGAGCACGGCCTGCTGGCTGAAGGTGCCTTCCGGACCGAGGTAACCGATCTTCAGCGGCTCCTGCTGGGCGAGGCAGGCCGACATGATTTCGCGGAACACATGCACCAGCACTTCATCGCTGAGCGGGCCTTCGTTGCGGTCCACCACCATGCGCAGCACCTGGGCTTCGCGTTCGGGGCGGTAGTAATCCACGGCCGCGGCAAGCTTGCCCTTGGCCTTGCCGACCTGGTGGGCAAACTGGGCGCGCTCGGCGATCAGCGCCTGGATGCTGCGGTCAATGTGGTCGATCTTGGCGCGCACGTCCGACAGCACCGGGGCGGCGACGGCAGGTACGGCGTCGGCCTTGGCTTTGGTGGGCTTGGCGGCGGGTGCCTTGGGCTTGGCGGGTTTGGTGGCCATCAGGGTATCCAGTTACTGATTCGGGAACGTCAACCGTTGCGCTGCTGGAAATCACGCATGAAGGAGGCCAGCGCCTGTGCGCCTTCCACCGGCAGTGCGTTGTACAGCGAGGCGCGGATGCCGCCGACGGCCTTGTGGCCCTTCAGCGCCAGCAGCCCGGCGGCCTTGGACTCGCTCACGAAACGGGCGGTGAGGGCTTCATCGGGCAGGAAGAACGGAATGTTCATGCGTGAACGCGCGGCAGGCTCGACCTCGTTGCGGTAGAAGCCGCCGGAGGCATCGATGGCGCCGTAGATCAGCGTCGACTTGACCGCGTTGCGGCGTGCAAATTCTTCCACCCCGCCCTCGGCCAGCATCCACTGGAACACCAGCCCGGCCAGGTACCAGTTCCAGGTGGGCGGGGTGTTGAGCATGGAATCGCGGGCGACGTGCGAGCGGTAGTCGAAGATGTCCGCGCGCGGCTGGCCGCTGCGCTCGAGCAGGTCGCGGCGCACGATCACCACCGACACACCGACCGGGCCCAGGTTCTTCTGTGCACCGGCGTAGATCAGGCCATAGCGCGAGACATCCAGCGGTTCGCTGGCGATGGACGAGCTGAAATCGGCGAACAGCGGCGCGCTGCCGACGTCCGGGGTGTCACGGAACTCGACGCCATGGATGGTTTCGTTGGCGGTGATGTGCACGTAGGCGGCATCGTCGGACAGCTGCCACTGGCTGCGTGGCGGGATGTCATGGAAACCACCGGCTTCGCTGCTGGCGGCCACGTTGACCCGCACGTAGGGGCTGACCTGCTTGATCGCGGTCTTGCCCCAATGCCCGGTAAGCACGTAATCCACGGTCTGCCCGGGGGCGGCGAAGTTCAACGCGAGCAGCGCCTGCTGGGTGGTCGCCCCGCCGGCCAGGAACATCACCGCGTAATCGTCCGGCACGCCGAGCAGGCGGCGCAGGTCGGCTTCGGCCTGGGCGGCAACGGCCATGAACTCCGGGCCGCGGTGGCTCATTTCGACAATGGAGGCGCCAGCGCCGTTCCATTCCAACATCTCTTCCTGCGCCTGGCGCAGGACCGATTCCGGCAGGGTTGCAGGGCCGGCACTGAAATTGAACGCGCGCGTCATGTCACACCTATGGGGCAAGACCCCTAGTATGCCGCAGCGCACCAGCCTTTAGGCCTTGCAGGACAAGGCGAAATTGGTTGCGATTGAATCTATCGGCGCCGCCACACGACCAGCGGTCGTGTGCTACCGTCATTCGTGCTACGCGGGGTAGCGCCCGACCGTTGGTCGGGCGACGCGTTCAACGCGCGCCGAACCACAGCAGCAGGCTGATCAGGCCGGCCAGCAGCAGCGCGCTGCCGAGCAGCCACGGCCAGCGGCTCACGCGCTTCGGCTTGGCCTGGGCTTCCACCGGCGATGGCAGGTCGAGCAGCTCGTCCTCCTCATCGCTGACCACCCGCTTGCGGCCGTCGTGCGGCACTTCCAGCACGAACCGGTGCTGGGCATCGAACACCAGCTGGTCGCCGGGCTGCAGCCAGCAATGCCTCACGCTGACGCCGTTGACCCGGGTCGATTCGCCCGCCCCCAGGTCCCGCAGCAGCAGGCGGTCACCGTGGCGTTCCAGGCGCGCATGCTGTTCGGCGAACGCCGGGTCGTCGATGACGATGTCCGATTCGGCCCCACGCCCGATCACCCGCGGGCGGTCGAGGGTGTAGCTGCGGCCGTGGTGCTGCCCGCCGACGCCGCGCAGCAGGCGCTGGTCTTCGGCGCCGTCATCGCTGCGCGAGGGGGCATGGTTGAGGGCTTCGCACTCGCCCTGGATCAGCATTTCCACGCCGTCGGCGTAGACCGCGTCGCCGGGCCGCAGCAGCGCCATGCGCCGCACCGGGCGACCGTTGACGTGGATGCCGCGCATGCCGGTGGCCACCTGCAGCCACAGGCCGCGGTCGTCCAGGCAGAACTGGGCCAGCAACAGAGTGCCGGCCGCATCACCACCGAGGCGGACGCTGCCCGAGGCGTGGCGCACGATGCGCTGTACCCCCGGCCGCAACGGCTGGTCGGGGTGTTGGCGATGAGTGAAGTGAACAAGCAGGTTCTGCACGCGGCGCAGCCTAGCAGGTTGCGTGTGCGGGAGGATAGAAGTGTGCACAATGCACGCCCATTCCCCGCTACCGCCCGCCAGGAGCCCGCATGTCCAGCATCGATATCCACCACGCCCACGCACTGTCCCCCGAGGCGGCCCGCGAAGCGATCGAAGCGATGGCGGCAAAGCTCACCGACAAGTTCTCGCTGGAAACCAGCTGGGTGGGCGATGCATTGAAGTTCAACGGCTCCGGGGTCAAGGGCTTGATCGAGCTGCTGCCCGGCCAGGTGCATGTGGCCGCCGAACTGGGTTTCCCGGTGTCGATGATGAAGGGCATGGTCGAAGGCGAGATCCAGCGCGTGCTGCAGGAAAAGCTCGGCTGAACCACCGGCGCGGCGCCGCCGCGCCATCACGCCGCACAATCGCAGCGCTGGGTAGGATCGGCGGGTGGCCACTCACAGGATCGCCCCATGAACACACACGACGACTACGATGACCGCAGCCCCGATGAAAAGCCCTCGCTGCAGGACCAGGCCGAGCGCTTCTCGCGCCAGCTGACCGGTTCGGCCAAGCAGATCTGGCTGGCCGGGCTGGGCGTGTTCGCACGCGCCCAGGCAGAAGGCACCCGCGTCTTCGACGATCTGGTCAAGGAAGGCGAAACCGTCGACGCACGTAACCGCGAGCAGGCCGGCGATACGCCGCGCTGGCGCGACAACGTGGAAGAACACCTGGGCGAGGCGCGTGAAAAGGCCGCCGGCACCTGGGACAAGGTGGAGAAGGCCTTCGACGACCGCGTCCAGGGCGTGCTCAAGCGCCTGCATATCCCCACGGCCGAGGACGTGGCCGCCCTCAACGTGCGGATCGATGCCCTCACCGCCCGGCTCAACCGTGCCGAGGCCCGCAACGCCTCCCCCAATGCCGACCCACGTCCGGGCACCCACCAGTCGCCCGGTTCGGACCCCTGAGCGCCGACCACACGGCCCCGTACTGTGATTGTTGCAAAGCAGCACGACTTTGTTGACAATCGAAACCGACCCGCCAATTGCTTCTGCGCCGTTTGTTCCCTCCCCTCACGGCTAAGGATTGGCGGGTTTTTTGTGGGCGCGATCTCAAAACGACATCCCGCAGACAGGGTCGGGCGCATATAAACTGTCGTCCGCACCTCCGTGTTCATCTCTAGGTCCCATGTTCTCCTGGATTCTGGCTCTCCTGCTGGCCCTCGTTGTCTGGTCCCTCGCCGCTGCCTACTTCTGGCTGGTGAAACGCCGCCGCAAGGAGACCCGGTTGGGACTTAACGCCCTGGCCGGCATGCACTGGCGGGACTTCTCCGAAATCGTCCGGCGCGCCCTGCACGAGCAGCGCGGCCTGCAGGACGTGACCGGCGAGGCCGACGACAGCCGTGAGCCCAGCAGCGACTTCCTGATGCAGGACGCCCAGCACCAGCGGTTCCTGGTGTCGTGCAAGCATGGCCGCGCCTACCGGATCGGCCGGGCGGCGGTGAACGAGCTGGGCGCCGCCGCACGCCTGGCCGGTGCCCGCGGTGGCATCCTCATCACCGAAGGGGTGGTCGAGCGCGATGGCCGTTCGACCGCCGACAAGCAGAGCGTGGAAGTGCTGGACGGCAGCCTGCTGTGGCCGATGCTGCAGCCCTACCTGCCCGGCGACGTGGAAACCCGGGTCAAGCACGAGGCACGCCGCGAAGCGGTGCGGCGCATCTCGATCGCCGCGCTGGGTTCGCTGACGCTGGGCCTGCTGGTGGGGATGGGCTACCTGACCTCGCGCCTGGACCAGGCAGCGCAGGCGCCCGCACCGGCAGCT
>DGIP01000191.1 GCA_002386405.1 Stenotrophomonas maltophilia | reverse complement strand
AGGTATCGACCGTTGGTCGATGCGCTGCTTCCTGAAGCGGGCCCAGTGGCGGCGGACGTAAAAAAGGCGTTAAATGCGCGCCGTCCGTTCACCGAATGTGAATGGGGGTCGCGGCCTCCCTTGAGGCCTACTTTCTTCTTGAGAATTCTCATGCGTAAACAGGCGATGGCGTGGTCGATCCAGCTGGCGTTGATGGGCGTGGCCGCAACCGCGGCGGCGCAGGCCCCGCCCCCCGGGGTGCAGCAGCTGGACACGGTACAGGTCACCGGCTCGCGCATTCCGCGCGCCCAGGTCGAAGGCCCGGCACCGGTCACGGTGATCACCGCCGAACAGATCCAGGCCAGCGGCTTCACCAGCGTGCCGGACGTGCTGCGTTCGATGACCCAGAACGGCGGTGAGACCCAGAGCCAGCAGTCCTCCAGCGGCGCCGATTTCTCGCCGGGTGCGCAGCAGGTCGACCTGCGCGGGCTGGGGCCCAACCACACCCTGGTGCTGGTCAATGGCCGGCGCATCGCCGATTTCCCGATGCCCTTCCAGGGCCGCAGCAACTTCACCGACGTCTCCAACATCCCGCTGGGCATGATCGAGCGGATCGAAGTGCTGACCGGCAGCGCGTCGGCCATCTACGGTTCGGATGCGATCGCCGGCGTGGTCAACTTCATCCTGAAAAAGCAGGTGGATGGCACCACGGTGGATGTGCGCATGGGCACCACCACCGAGGGCGGTGGCGAGTCCTTCGACATGAGCATCGCCAGCGGCTTCGATTCGGGGAAGTTCAGCGCGGTATACAGCCTGGAGCTGCAATCGCAGACCCCGCTGTGGGCCTATGAGCGCGCCCAGCAGGATTCCACGCTCGACGCCCCCACCGAAAGCGCCCGCGCCGCGCGCCGCGCGTACCTGCGCACCGATTACAACGACGATTACCTGGACCCGGGCCAGGCCACCTGCGATGCGCTGGCCGGGCAGAACAAGGGCAGCACGTACTACGCCGAGCGCGCGCGCTATGGCTTC
Organism: Stenotrophomonas maltophilia; assembly: GCA_002386405.1. Classification (GTDB taxonomy): domain Bacteria; phylum Pseudomonadota; class Gammaproteobacteria; order Xanthomonadales; family Xanthomonadaceae; genus Stenotrophomonas; species Stenotrophomonas maltophilia_AD. The sequence goes on along the minus strand of DGIP01000191.1, from coordinate 11,095 downwards.
TACTGCGGCAGCGACCGTTCGATCGGCTACGGCACGATCCTCAGCGAGCGCCGCGGCGCCAACGGCTACGCGTCGCTGCGCTACGGCTTCGAGAATGGCGCGGAGTGGTTTGCGGACGTGCAGCTGGGCTACCACGACATTGCGCTGATGCGCGATGTGACCCAGTGGGGCCTGATGACGCCGGATGGCAATGAAGACGGCTACTTCTACAACCAGGCCACCGACCAGGTGGAGTTCTGGCAGCGCCAGTTCTCGCCGGAGGAAATGGGCGGGCTGCGCAACGGGATGATCCGCAGCACCCAGAAGACCTTCAGCGTCACCACCGGGTTCAAGGGCTCGCTGGGCGCGACCTGGGATTACGAGGCCTCGCTGAGCCATTCGCAGTACCAGTCGTCGATCCGCTGGCCGCAGATCATCGCCTCGAAGGCCAACGACCTGTTCCTTGGCCCGCAGCTGGGCGAGGACGACGATGGCTTCCCGATCTACAACGCCGACCCGGCGCGCCTGTACCGGCCGCTGACCCGCGCCGAATACGATTCGATCTCGGCGCGCACCACGTATACACCGAAATCGCGCACCGATACGGCGGCACTGACCCTGACCAACGGCGAGCTGTTCGAGCTGCCGGGCGGCAAGGCGGGCTTCGCGGCCACGGCCGAATTCGGCAACCAGTCCTACGCGCTGAACCCGGATCCGCTGGCGACGGAGTACTACTACTACAGCTGGAAGGACTCGGATGGCCACGGCAGCCGCAACCGCTGGGCCACCGCGGCCGAGCTGCGCCTGCCGCTGCATGACACGCTCAACGTGAGCGTGGCCGGTCGCTTCGACCAGTACCGCTATTCGGGCAACACGATCGGCAAGGCGACCTGGAGCGGCGGTATCGAGTGGCGCCCGATCGATTCGCTGCTGGTGCGCGGCTCGTACGGCACCGCGTTCCGTGCGCCGGACCTGCACTACGTGTATGCCGGCCCGGGCAACGATGAGACCAGCGCGAACGACTACTACGCGTGCGCGGTGGATGGGGCCGACGACTGCTCGGATTACGAGGAGAACCTGATCCGCACGCGCGAGGGCAACCGCCAGTTGGATCCGGAAACCAGCACGTCGTGGAGCGCCGGCCTGGTGTGGTCGCCTGCGCTGGGGCTGGACCTGTCGGTGGACTGGTTCGACATCGACATGCGCGACCAGGTGCAGGACATGGACGTGAGCACGATCCTGCGCGATGAGGCGGCCTGCCGGCTGGGCGATGCAGACGCGGCGTCACCGACCTGCGTGGATGCGATCAACCGGGTCAACCGCACCAGCGATGGGCGCCTGTACGGGGTGCACGTCAGCCCGATCAACATCGCCCGGGAGACCACCCGCGGCATCGATGTGGGCCTGCGCTACCGCCTGACCACCGGCGTGGGCGATTTCATCCTGAGCGGCAACCATACGTGGGTGCAGCGCCATGATTTCCAGCAGTTCGCCGGGGACGTGGTGGAGGACCAGTTCGCGGTCAACAGCGGTTTCGACATTCCGCGCACCAAGACCAGCGCGAGCCTGACCTGGGAGAATGCGGCGTGGTCGACCACGCTGTACGGGCAGCGCCTGGGCAAGCTGCCGAGCTTCGACAGCTACGACCAGAGCTTCGACTGGGAGAGCGGCGACAGCCCGTGGATCAAGGCGACCTACCGCTACAACCTGTCGGTGCAGTACCGCTTCGACGACCATTCGCGCCTGTCGCTGTCGGTGGTGAACCTGTTCAACAAGATGCCGCCGAAGGATGCGACGTATACGTCGTACCCGTATTACGACGTCTCCTGGTTTGACACGGTGGGGCGTCAGTTGAACCTGCAGTACACGCACAAGTTTGGGGGCACCGCGCTGTAATCCTGTACTTCTCCACACCGTGCGTGGAAAGCGATGGGGGTTTGCTGTGGACAACCGTGCCTGAGCCACGCGCTGCAACGGTTTCGAAGGGTGGCGGTTTTTTGTCCAGGCGACGCGCGGGTTTTCCACACGGGACGTGGAAAGCCATGGGAGTTTGCTGTGGACAACCCGGCTGAACACTGCGCTGGAAGGGATTCAGGGCGTGGTGAAATATTGTCCACGCTCAAACGCAGACGCCCCGCACTTGGCGGGGCGTTTGCGTTGGCAGGCAGCGGACCAACGGTCCGCCCGACCGATCAGACGTTGAAGCGGAAGTGCAGGATGTCGCCTTCCTGGACGCGGTATTCCTTGCCTTCCAGGCGCAGGCGACCGGCTTCCTTGGCGCCGGCTTCGCCCTTGTACTTGATGAAGTCGTCATACGCGATGGTTTCGGCGCGGATGAAGCCCTTCTCGAAGTCGGTGTGGATCACCGCAGCCGCCTGCGGCGCGGTGGCACCCTTGCGCACGGTCCAGGCGCGGACTTCCTTCACGCCAGCGGTGAAGTAGGTCTGCAGGCCGAGCAGCTTGTACGCCGCGTTGATCACGCGGTTGAGGCCCGGCTCGCTCAGGCCGAGGTCGGCCAGGAAGGTGTCGCGGTCTTCGTCGTCCAGCTGCGAGAGCTCTTCTTCGATCGCCGCCGATACCGGCACCACCATCGCACCCTCGGCCGCCGCGTGCGCGCGCACCGCTTCCAGGTGCGGGTTGTTCTCGAAGCCGTCTTCCAGCACGTTGCAGATGTACATCACCGGCTTCAGGGTCAGCAGGAACAGGTCACGCACCAGCGCCTTCTCTTCCTCGTCCAGGCCCACCGAACGACCGGCCTTGCCGTCGGCCAGCGCGGCCTGGAGCTTGGCCAGCACCGGCTTGCGTGCCGCCGCATCCTTGTCGCCGCCCTTGGCCGCGCGCTCGGCGCGGTTCAGCGCCTTTTCCACGCTGTCCAGGTCAGCCAGGGCCAGCTCGATGTCGATCGTCTCGATGTCCGAGATCGGATCCACCTTGCCAGCCACGTGGATGATGTCGCCGTGCTCGAAGCAGCGCACCACATGGGTGATCGCATCCACTTCGCGGATGTGGGCCAGGAACTTGTTGCCCAGGCCTTCACCGCTGGCGGCACCGGCGACCAGGCCGGCGATGTCGACGAACTCCACGGCGGTCGGGATGACCTTCTGCGGGTTGATGATCGCCGCCAGTTCATTCAGGCGCGGATCCGGCACGGGCACGATGCCGACGTTCGGCTCGATGGTGCAGAACGGGAAGTTGGCCGCGGCGATGCCTGCCTTGGTCAGCGCGTTGAACAGGGTCGATTTGCCGACGTTGGGCAGGCCGACGATGCCGCATTTGATACCCATCTTTGACAGCCTCTGTTATTTCGGGGTGTGCAGGCGCTTCATCGCCTCACTGTAATCGCCACGCACGGCCAGCGGCAGTACGTCGATGGCGTCGTCGATGGCATGCCCGATCAGCACGTCATCGTCCTTGCTGGCACGGCCGAGCACCCATGGCACCACGCGGTCCTTGTGACCGGGATGACCGATGCCGATGCGCAGGCGGTGGAACTTTCCATGGCCGAGCAGGCGGATGGTGTCACGCAGGCCGTTCTGGCCGCCGTGGCCGCCATCGAACTTGAGCCGGGCCACGCCGGGCGGCAGGTCCAGTTCGTCGTGCGCCAGCAGGGTTTGTTCGGGCTCGATCTTCCAGAAGCGCTGGGCGGCGGTGACCGACTTGCCACTGAGATTCATGAAGGTGGCGGGCTTGAGCAGCCACACCGGTTGGCCGGCGATGTCGACCTTGGCGGTCTCGCCGAACAGCTTGCTGTCCACGCTCCAGCGCGCGCCGGCCTGCGCGACCAGGGCGTCAATGAAACGAAACCCGGCATTGTGCCGGGTCTGGGCGTGCTCGGGTCCGGGGTTACCCAGGCCAACGATCAATCGCAATCCTGTCATCGCTCTTCTTCATCGCTACCGGCGGTGTGCCGGTACATGCAGAAACGGCGCCTGCCCCGAGGGACAGGCGCCGCAATCACTTACTCTGCAGCAGCCACTTCTTCGTCAGCGGCTTCGCCCTTGCCGTGCTTGGCAGTGACGATGGCGTCGTCGTGGTCCTTGCCCTGGGCCAGGGCAACGATCTCAACGCCCTTGGGCAGCTTGATGTTGGACAGGTACACCACGTCGCCCGCCTTCAGCTCGCCCAGGTCGACGTCGATCGACTCCGGCAGGTCCTTCGGCAGGCAGCTGACGGTGACTTCCTTCAGTTCGTGGGTGACCACGACGTCGGCAGCCTTGCCGGCCGGCGAGGTGTCTTCGTTGAGGAAGTGCAGCGGCACCGAAGCGGTCAGGGCCTGGTTCTCATCCACGCGCAGGAAATCCAGGTGCATGATCAGCTGCTTGTGCGGGTGGCGCTGCATGTCACGCAGCAGGACCTTGGTGATCTGGCCGTCCAGGTTCAGGCTCAGGATCGACGAGTAGAACCACTCGTTCTGCTGGGCCAGCCAGGTGGCGTTGTGGTCCAGGCTGATGGCGACCGGTTCGGCGTTGCCACCGTACACGATGGCCGGGATCACACCGGCGTGACGCAGGCGGCGGCTCGCACCCTTACGCTGCAGTTCACGCTTGGTGACCTTGATTTCATGGGTCTTCGACATTTTGCTTCTACCAGTTGTTGCCTTGCCGGAATGGCTTGGCGATGAAGGGCACGTCCGCGACCAGACGTCCCCGGGGCCCTGGCTGCCGTTGCCGGCGGCCAGGAAAAACGAATCAATCCACGTACAGCGAGCTGACCGACTCGCCGAAGGCGATGCGGCGCATCGTTTCGGCCAGCATTTCCGCCACGCTGAGCTGGCGGATCTTGCTGCACACGCGCGCTTCTTCACGCAGCGGGATGGTATCGGTCACCACCAGCTCGTCGAGCTGGGAGTTGTTGATGTTGTCCACCGCCGGGCCCGAGAGCACGGCGTGGGTGCAGTACGCGGCCACCTTGAGGGCGCCACGCGCCTTCAGCGCCGCGGCGGCCGCACACAGGGTGCCGGCGGTATCGACGATGTCATCGACCATCACGCAGGTCTTGCCTTCGACGTCACCGATGATGTTCATCACGGTGGAGACGTTGGCGCGCGGACGGCGCTTGTCGATGATCGCCAGGTCGGCATCGTCCAGGCGCTTGGCGACGGCGCGCGCACGCACCACGCCACCCACGTCCGGGGACACCACGATCAGGTTTTCCGTGCCGTAGGCGCGCCAGATATCGGCGAGCAACAGCGGCGAGGCATACACGTTGTCCACCGGCATGTCGAAGAACCCCTGGATCTGGTCGGCATGCAGGTCCACCGTCAGGACGCGGTCGGCGCCAACGGCGCTGAACATCTTGGCGGCTACCTTGGCGGTGATCGGCACGCGCGAGGAGCGCATGCGGCGATCCTGGCGCGAGTAACCGAAATACGGCACCACGGCGGTGACACTGTTGACCGAGGCGCGCTTGAGCGCATCGATCAGGACCAGCAGTTCCATCAGGTTCTCGGCGCTGGGCGCGCAGGTCGGCTGGATCACGAAGACGTCCTGCTTGCGGACGTTCTCTTCGATTTCGACCTGCACTTCACCATCGGAGAAGCGCGAGACCAGTGCCTTGCCCGGTCGCACCCCCAGTTCCTTGCAGATGCTCTGCGCAAGGCGCTTGTTGGCGTTGCCGGAAAATACCAGCAGGTTCGGGTGATCTTGCATCATGACGGTCTCGGGCGGGAGCGATTGGCGGAGAACTCTGCCGCCGGCGCCCGAGGACGTCTGCGGTGACAACACCGCGGCCGTTCAACCGTGTCCGCGCAGCATGCGCATGGAACGCGGTTGGCGTCCGCAAGTGGCAGGGGCGGGAGGATTCGAACCTCCGAATGCCAGGATCAAAACCTGGTGCCTTGGGCCTCTTGGCGACGCCCCTGCATCAAAATCAATAACGCTCGAGTACATCAAGCAGTGGCGAGCGCTCCACGCCCGCAGCCACCCATGCCCGCAGTTCCTTCGGCAACCGCGCCAGGCCCTGCTCTGCAGCAGCGCGCGTGGCGAACTCGACGAAACAACCGCTTCCCGACCCGGTGAGTCGTGCCCGGCCAATCCTGTCCAACGCGATGAGCACTGCCTTGACGGCAGGTTCGCGACGGCGCAGTACCGGCTCGAACGCATTCCCGAGCAAAGACCCGGAAGCGAAGTCCGCTATTTTCGCTACTGGGGCGTCGCGCGTCAAATCGGGACTGGCGAAAAGTGCGGCCGTGGGCACGTGAACGCCGGGGTCGGCGATGACATACCAGGCCGGCGGCAGCGCCAGCGGGGTCAGCTGCTCCCCCACCCCTTCGGCCCAGGCGTTGCGGCCGCGAATGAACACCGGCACGTCCGCGCCCAGCTGCAGGCCCAATCCGGCCAGTGCATCTTCATCCAGGCCCACGCGCCACAGCCGGTTGAGCGCGACCAGCACGGTGGCCGCATCGGAAGACCCGCCGCCGAAACCGCCACCCGCCGGAACGCACTTTTCGACGGTGATATCCACACCTTGGCCGACGTTTGCATGCTTTTTGAGAAGCATCGCCGCACGCACGGCGAGGTCATCGGCCTCGGCCACGCCCGGCACGGACGGCCCGTCGCGGCGGACCAGGCCATCTTCACGCACCTGCAGCCGGACCCGGTCACCCCAGTCGAGCAGCCGGAACACGCTCTGCAGTTCGTGGTAGCCGTCGGCCCTGCGGCCGGTGATGTGCAGGAACAGGTTCAGCTTGGCCGGGGCCGGAAACCACGGCCCGCTGGCGTTCAGGTCCAGCGCGCTCATGGGCTGCCCAGCACCCAGCCATCGACCAGCAGGCGCACCTTGGCGTCGCCATTGACCGCTTCGATCCGCCGCGGCAGGACCGGGCGGTCGCCTTCAGCCGGGTACCAGTCCAGGAACTGGATGTCCCAGCCCATCTGGCGCACCCGGCGGGGTCGGCCTTCGGCATCGCGATAGATCTCGGCGGCCGTCGCCCCTCCGGCGACCAGGCCGCGCACCCAGTCCGGCAACTGGTTGACCGGGATATCCCAGCCGGTGGCCTCCAGCAGCACCTGCTGCGCATCCTCGCCCTGGCGCGGGCCACCTTCCACACCGTCCAGGCGCCCTGAGCGGTTCTCGCTGTCACCGCTCAGGGTCCAGCTCTGCCGGGTGACCGGCGCGCTCAGCGACACCACGTACTGGCGCGCCTGCTGCTGCCAGTCGATGCGGCCGCTGCCGCCGTTGCGCCCCTTGCTGACCGCGACCCGGCCCTGGAACGACCACGCCGGCTGCGCGCGCAGCGCGTCCACGCGCGCGGCCTCGGCCTGCTGCGCTTCGGCGCTGACGGCGGTCACCACATCGGGTGCCGCCGGGGCCTTGCGCGTGTCCAGCGACACGCAGGCAGACAACGACACAGCCAGGGCCGCCGCGAAGGCGGCCTTCAGGGGAAACATGCTCATACGCCGTATTTCTCGATCACGCGCTGCAGCGCACGGTTTTCCGGGTCCAGCTTGCGCGCTTCATCGAAGAAGCGGCGGGCTTCGTCCTTGCGGCCGAGCACCCACAGCACCTCGCCCACGTGCGCGGCGATTTCCGGGTCCTTGGCCAGCGTCCAGGCCCGGCGCAGCTGCACCAGCGCCTCTTCGTTGCGTCCCAGGCGATAGAGCACCCAGCCATAGCTGTCGACGATGGCGGCGTTGTCCGGCTCGGCCACGCGGGCGCGGTCGATCAGTTCCAATGCTTCCTGGTAGCGGGGGGTACGGTCGGCCAGGGTGTAGCCCAGCGCGTTGAGCGCGGCCACGTTCTCCGGTTCGGTCACCAGGATCTTGCGCAGGTCCGCTTCGGCGCGGGGCACGTCGTCGCGGCGCTCCCAGGCCAAGGCGCGGGCATACAGCAGCGCGTTCTCGTCGGGGTAGGCCGCCAGACCCCGGGCCAGCGCGTCCAGCTCACCCGGCAGGTCATCGCCCCGCTGGCGCAGCTCGGCCTCGAGCAGGTAGGCGTCGCGCCGTGCTTCGTCGTCGATCATGGCGTCGGACTGGATCGCGTGGACCCCGGCGAAGGCCTTGTCGGTCTGGCCCAGTTCGTACTGGGCGCTGGCCGCGCGCAGGCGCGCTTCGGCACGTTCTTCGCCACCCGGCACGCTGAGGTACCAGTCCACCGCTTCGGCGTGGCGCTTGAGGTATTCGGCGATCTTGCCCAGCAGCAGGCGCTGCGCCGGGTCCGGCTTGGTCGCCTGCTTTGAAAGGTCGGTGTACAGCGCCAGCAGCGCCACATCGTCTTTCTGCTTGGCCAGCAGCGAGGCGCGCATGCCCCAGGTCTGCACGTTCTGCGGACCGACCGCGAGCACGCGCTCGGCCGATTTCGCATCGCCCATCGCGTCGTAGGCGATAGCCACCGCGTTGCGCAGCTCCGGGTCGTCGGCGGTGCGCGGTTCCACCGAACGCAGCGCCGCCAGTGCCTCGTCGGTCTTGCCGGCCTGGAACATCAGGCTGGCATTGAGCAGCGCCACGCGCGGCTCACCGGGGAAGCGGCGCACCACTTCATCGACCATGCGCCGGGCCAGCTCGGGGCGGTCCATGCGCATGGCCAGCCGGCCAAATTCCTGCCAGGGCTCGAGCTGGTTGGGGATGGCGTTGTCGTCGACCAGCCGGCCCAGCACATCGGCGGCGGCGGCCGGGTCGCGGCCCCCGCCGACCAGCGCAGCCAGCGCGAACTTCCAGCCGCGCGGGTCAGGGCCGCGCAGCAGGGTGGCCAGCTCGGTCCGCGCGCCCTTCACATCGCCCTTGCGCAGGTCCAGCGCGGCGGCGGCGCTGCGCATGGCCAGCGAACGGGGCGCACGCTTCTCCCACAAGGCCAGCGCGCGGGTGGCGCGCTTGTCATCGTCGGCGAGCATGGCGATCCGGGTGGCGCGCTCGGCCAGGCCAGCATCGTCACGGCCTGCCTCGGCGGCTTCCAGGTACCAGCGCGCGGCCTCGGGCAGCTTGCCCGCCTGCAGCGCGAACTCACCGGCCATGACCGGGGTCAACGATGCCGGTTCGGCCGTTCCGGCCTTGCCGGCCGGGGCAGCCGGGGCTGCCGCCAGGGCGTTGGCGGTGAACAGGGACAGCAGCAGAACGCTGGAGATGCGAATCAATGCGGGCATCGGGGGCTTCTGGCCTTAAAATGACGACTTGAATGGCCAGCAGCTTATCGCAAGCAACTGAACAATGACCCTGTGGGTGCTCGGACTGAATCACCAGACCGCGCCAGTGGAACTGCGCGAACGCGCGTCCTTTGGCGGCGACGCCCTGCCCCAGGCATTGGCGTCGCTGCGCGATACCCCGCAGGTGGCCGAGGCGGTGCTGCTGTCCACCTGCAACCGCACCGAACTGTATGCCGTGGCCGAATCGGGCGAGGCGCTGGCGCAGTGGCTGGAGTCGCACGCCGGGCAGCTGCATGGCTACCTGTACCAGCATGCCGATGCCGATGCCGTGCGCCACCTGTTCCGGGTCGCCACCGGGCTGGACTCGATGGTCCTGGGCGAGCCGCAGATCCTGGGCCAGGTGAAGGATGCGTGGGCGATCGCGCGCGACCATGGGCTGCTTGGCCAGCGCCTGGACCGCTTGTTCCAGCAGACCTTCTCGGTGGCCAAGCGCGCGCGCACCGATACCCGCGTGGGCGCCAACCCGATCTCGGTGGCCTCCACCGCGGTGCGCCTGGCGCAGAACTCCTTCGCGCGGCTGGAAGACTCCACCGTGCTGCTGGTCGGCGCCGGCGAAACCATCGAGATGGCCGCCCGCCACCTCAGCGAAGGCCGCGTGCGCCGGCTGCTGATCGCCAACCGCACCCTGGCCCATGCGCAGGAGCTGGCCACCCGCCATGGCGGCGTGGCGCTGCCGCTGACCGAGCTGGAACGCCACCTGGGCGAAGCCGACGTGGTGTTTTCGGCCACCGCCGCGCGCGAGCCGGTGATCAGCAAGGCGCAGATCGCCGCCGCGCTGCGCTCGCGGAAGCACAAGCCGATGCTGCTGTTCGACCTGGCGGTACCGCGCGACATCGAAACCGGGGTGGGCGACCTGCAGGATGCCTTCCTGTACACGGTGGACGACCTGGAGCGCGCGGTGGAGGACAACCGCCGCAGCCGGCGCGAGGCGGCCGCCGAAGCCGAAGCCATCATCGAATTGCAGGTATCGCGGTTCGTCGAGACCCTGCAGGCCAACGAGCACCAGGCGCCGCTGCGCCAGCTGCGCGCGTATGGCGAAGCCACCCGGGTGGAAATGCTGGACAAGGCGCGCCAGCAGCTGGCCCACGGCAAATCGCCGGAGGAAGTGCTGGAGCTGCTCGCGCATGGCCTGACCAACCGCCTGCTGCACCCGCCGACCGCCGCGCTGCGCGCGGCCGCGCTCAGCGGCGATACCGACCTGACCCGCGCCGCCGAGCGCCTGTTCCCGGCCAAGCCGGGCTACCAACACCCTGCCGTGAGCAACGATGACGCCGACCCTGCGCCGTAAGCTGGAAGCGCTGGCCGAGCGCCGCGAAGAACTTGAACGCCTGCTGGCCGACCCGGACGTGGTCGGCGACAACGAGCGCTTCCGCAATTTCTCGCGCGAGTTCGCCCAGCTGCAGCCGATCGCCACCGCGCTGGCCGATGAAGCGCGGGCGCTGGCCGACCTGGCCGCCGCCGAAGCCATGCGTGCCGACCCGGACCTGCGCGAGCTGGCCGAAGAGGAAATCACCGCCGCGCAGGAACGCCTGCAGCAGCTGGACCATGACCTGGCGTTGCTGCTGGTGCCGCGCGATCCGCGCGACGACGGCAACCTGTTCCTGGAAGTGCGCGCCGGTACCGGCGGCGATGAAGCGGCGATCTTCGCCGGCGACCTGTTCCGCATGTACGCGCGCTATGCCGAGCGCCAGGGCTGGAAGGTCGAGATCGAATCGGACAGCCCCGGCGAGCATGGCGGCTACAAGGAAATCGTGGCGCGCGTGGTGGGCCGCGGGGCCTATTCCAAGCTCAAGTTCGAATCCGGCACGCACCGCGTGCAGCGCGTGCCGGCGACCGAGTCGCAGGGGCGCATCCACACCTCGGCGGCCACCGTGGCGATCATTCCCGAAGCCGACGAGGTCGATGAGATCGTCATCAACCCGGCCGACCTGCGGGTGGATACGTTCCGCTCGTCCGGCGCCGGTGGCCAGCACGTGAACA
>DGIP01000246.1 GCA_002386405.1 Stenotrophomonas maltophilia | reverse complement strand
GCCGGCCCAGCTCAGACCAAGCGATGGTCACCGGCTGTTCGCCTGAAACCAAAAGCGCCGGGCAAAAAGCCCGGCGCCAAGGAAACCATCGAATGCCGACGTGCTTCAAGAAGCCAACAACCCGGCAGGCAACTGCATGGTGATGCAATGCAGGCTGCCGTTCTGCCAGATCAGCGAGCGGCAGGGTACCTGCACGATCTCGTGGTCCGGGTAGGCCTGGGCCAGCACGTCGCGTGCCGCGTCGTCGGCCACGTCGCCGTAGGCCGGCATCAGGACTGCGCCGTTGAGGATCAGATAATTGGCGTAGGACGCGGCCAGGCGGCGGCCTTCGTCGATCACCGGGCGTGCCCAAGGCAGCGGGAACAGACGGTACGGCTGGCCGTCGGCGGTGCGCAGCGCGGCCAGTTCGTTGCCCATCGCCTGCAGCTCGGCATGGTGCGAATCGGTGGCGTCATCGCAGGCCTGGTAGACGATGCTGTCCACCGAGGCGAAGCGCGCCAGCGTGTCGATGTGCGCGTCGGTGTCGTCGCCTTCCAGGTAGCCGTGGTCCAGCCACAGCACCCGGTCCTGCGCCAGCCAGCTCGCCATGTCCGCGCTCAGCGACGCCCGATCCCGGTCCGGGTGGCGTTCGTGCAGGCACTTCCAGGTAGTGAGCAGGGTGCCCGCGCCGTCGGTCTCGATGGCGCCGCCTTCCAGCGCGAACGGAATGCTCTGCAGCTCCGCGTCGGCGAACAGGTTGGCAGCGTGCAGCACGCCCACAAGCTGGTCGTCCAGGCTGGCCTCGAACTTGCCGCCCCAACCGGTGAAGCGGAAGTCCAGCAGGCGGAACCCGCCGTCGGCGCGGCGCAGCGTGATCGGTCCCGAATCGCGCAGCCAGGTGTCGTCGTACGGCGCGGTGACGAAACGCACGCGGTCCGTGTCGATGCGGTTGGAGCGCAGGCGCGCGTCGGCGTACGCCTCCAGGTCGTCGTCGGCCACGATGATCACCACCGGCTGGAAGCGGGTGATGGCCGCGACCAGCGCGATGTAGGTGTCCTCGACGTCACCCAGGCGGTCGGCCCAGTCGGTGTCGGCGTGGGGCCAGGCGATCAGGATGGCGGACTGGGATTCCCATTCGGCCGGAAAGCGGAGCGTGTCGTTCATGGTCTCGGTGCGATGGCCCGCCGGGCGGCGGGCGTTCTGGTGGATCAGCGGATCGGCGGCTTCGGGCCGACTTCGTTGGCGTCGGCCTTGTTGGCCACCACGTCGATCACCTTCTGCTTCTCGAAGTAGACGGTGAACATCGGGTAGACCCAGCGGTTGATGGTCGGCCACTGGCGCTTCTGGCCGCCGCGCGGTTCCAGCTTCTCGCTCGGTTCGCCGAAGGTGCTGAGCACCTGGCTGGCGGTCTGGCCGCGGACCGGCACCACCGGCGCGACCTGTTCCTTGGTGCGGTCGATCAGCAGCGTGTCGGCGTGGGCGCTGGCGCAGGCCAGCAGGGCAAGCAACGGCAGTGTGGTCAGGTAACGCTTCATCTCGATCTACTCCCCAGTTATCAAGAATGGGGTCACGACCAACGGTCGTGACCTACCGGCAAATCACCCACGACCGACGGTCGTGGCCTACCCGGCGATTACAACAAAATTGGCAATAAAAAACCGCCCGGAGGCGGCTTTTTATTCAGGCAGGTCGCGACCGGTGGCCGTGACGCCCTAAGGCTCAGCGCTGGCGAGCCTTGAAACGCGGGTTCGACTTGCAGATCACGAAGATCTTGCCGCGACGACGGACGACCTTGCAGTCACGGTGACGGGACTTGGCCGACTTCAGGGAAGACAGGACTTTCATTGCATACCTCGGCGTAAACGTGGATTCAGTTGGAGCGCGGCCGCGATATGCAGATGACAATCGGCAGGTGACGCCCGTTCAAGCCCGCCATTCTACCGGGCTTTTTTCCATCCTTTCAAGTGCTTGCACTAAAAATGTCTTGGACGGGGCCGGGCAGGGGCTAGAATGGGGGGTCAAATCCACAGGGAACCCCATGAACCAGCCTTCTCCCGTGCTCACCATCGACGGCCCGTCCGGGGCCGGCAAGGGGACCGTCAGCCGCATTGTCGCACGCCGGCTGGGCTGGCATTACCTGGATTCGGGCGCCCTCTACCGCGCCGTGGGCGTGGCCGCCAGCTGGGCCGATATCGACACCTCCGACGCTTCGGCGCTGGTCCGCTGCACCTTCGACACCCATGTACGCTTCGTCGAGGCCGACGACGGCAGCCTGCGTGTCATCGTCAATGAGACTGACGCAACCGACGAGCTGCGGCTGGAAACCACCGGTGCCCTGGCCTCGGCCATTGCCGCCATTCCCGAGGTCCGGGCCGCCCTGAAGGAGCGTCAACGCGCATTCAGGGTTCTCCCCGGCCTGGTGGCCGACGGCCGCGACATGGGGACCGTGATCTTCCCCGATGCCCCATTCAAGGTCTTCCTGACGGCCAGTGCCGAAGAGCGCGCCGAGCGCCGGCATAACCAGTTGAAAGACAAGGGGGTTTCTGTTAACTTTGATGACCTCCTGCGCGAGATCATGGCCCGCGACGCCCGTGATGCACAGCGCACAGTGGCGCCCCTGAAGCCGGCAGACGATGCCGTCGTCATCGACACCAGTGGTATCGGCATCGACGAAGTCGTTGCCAAGGTACTGGATCTGCTTCCGGTTTCGGGTGCCTGATCCGTTGCAAGGAGGCCGCCATTCCATCGGCGGTAGTCGCACCAGCGCAATGCAGTAAAAGCTCCGTCCCGCAATGATGCGTGGCGGTTTTCCTACTTCACACACGACCTGCGTTTCCGGGGTCGACCAACAGGCGGGCAGTAAACGGAACCCTCGCGGGGACCAATGCCCATGTGTCCAACAGAGTAAATCTAATGACCGAATCATTTGCCGAACTGTTTGAAGCCAGCCAGGCCAATCTGGCCAAGCTGAAGCCGGGCGCCATCGTCAGCGGTGTTGTCGTTGAAGTCCGCGGCGACGTCGTGGTGATCAACGCCGGCCTGAAGTCCGAAGGCATCGTGCCGATCGAACAGTTCCGTAACGACGCCGGCGAAATCGACGTCGCCGAAGGCGATGTCGTCAAGGTCGCCCTCGACTCGATCGAGAACGGCTTCGGTGAAACCGTCCTGTCGCGCGAGAAAGCCAAGCGCGCCATGGTGTGGGACGAGCTGGAAGAAGCCCTGGAAAAGAACGAAACCATCACCGGCCGCATCAGCGGCAAGGTCAAGGGTGGTTTCACCGTGGACATCAAGGATGTCCGCGCGTTCCTGCCCGGTTCGCTGGTGGATGTGCGCCCGGTGCGCGACCCGGCCTACCTGGAAGGCAAGGAGCTGGAATTCAAGCTCATCAAGCTGGACCGCAAGCGTAACAACGTCGTGGTCTCGCGCCGCGCTGTCGTCGAAAGCGAGCACTCGGAAGAGCGCGAGCAGCTGATGGACAAGCTGCAGGAAGGCGCGATCCTGAAGGGTGTCGTCAAGAACCTGACCGATTACGGCGCATTCGTGGACCTGGGCGGCATCGACGGCCTGCTGCACATCACCGACATGGCCTGGAAGCGCGTGCGCCATCCGTCCGAAGTCGTGAACGTCGGCGACGAGCTGGACGTGCGCGTGCTGAAGTTCGACCGCGAGCGCAACCGCGTTTCGCTCGGCCTGAAGCAGCTGGGCGAGGATCCGTGGGACAACATCGCCCGTCGTTACCCGGCCAACAGCCGCGTCTTCGGCAAGGTCTCCAACGTCACCGATTACGGCGCGTTCGTCGAGATCGAGCCGGGCGTCGAAGGCCTGGTGCACGTCTCCGAGATGGATTGGACCAACAAGAACGTCAACCCGTCCAAGGTTGTGCAGGTCGGTGACGAAGTTGAAGTCATGGTCCTGGACGTCGACGAGGAGCGTCGCCGCATCTCGCTGGGCATGAAGCAGGTTGCCGCCAATCCGTGGGAAACCTTCGCTGCGATCCACAAGAAGGGCGACAAGGTGTCGGGCCAGATCAAGTCGATCACCGACTTCGGCATCTTCATCGGCCTGGACGGCGGTATCGACGGCCTGGTGCACCTGTCCGACATCAGCTGGAACACCACCGGCGAAGACGTGGTCCGCAACTTCAAGAAGGGCGACAACCTGGACGCCGTCGTCCTGGCCGTCGATCCGGAGCGCGAGCGCATCAGCCTGGGCGTCAAGCAGCTGGAGCAGGATCCGTTCGGTCAGTACATGGCTGCCAACCCGAAGGGTTCGAAGGTCGAAGGCGTGGTCAAGGAAGTGGACGCCAAGGGCGCTACCATCGAACTGGCTGACGGCATCGAAGGTTACGTCTCGGCTCGTGACGTTGCCAACGAGCGCGTCGACGACGCGACCCAGTTCCTGAAGGTCGGCGACAAGGTTGAAGCGAAGTTCGTGGGCATGGATCGCAAGGGTCGTACCCTGCAGCTGTCGATCAAGGCCAAGGACGACGCGGAAATGCGCGAAGTGCTGGAGGAATACCAGTCCTCTTCGGCTTCCAGCGGCACCACCCAGCTCGGCGCGCTGCTGCGCGCCCAGCTGAACGGCAACAAGTCCGAGTAATCGGCCTTACCCGTAGCAGTAGTTTCCTGGACGGCCCGGACAATTGTCCGGGCCGTTTCAGGGTTTGAGACCCTCGACGCGAGTCCGCAATGACCAAATCCGAGTTGATCGAAATCCTGGCGCGCCGACAGGCGCATCTGAAGTCGGACGATGTCGATCTGGCGGTGAAGTCGTTGCTGGAAATGATGGGCGGGGCGCTGGCCGGCGGGGATCGCATCGAGATCCGCGGGTTCGGCAGTTTTTCGTTGCACTACCGGCCGCCGCGGCTGGGGCGCAACCCCAAGACCGGGGAATCGGTCGCACTGCCGGGCAAGCATGTCCCGCATTTCAAACCGGGCAAGGAACTCCGTGAGCGCGTAAGCGCCGTGGTACCGCTGGAAAGCGATCCGGCCTGAGGTACTCTTGACCCCTGAGGGAATGGGAGCTACCAAATGAAAGTCGCACGCCTGTTGATCCTGCTGGCTGTCCTTGTGGCCGGGCTCGTCATCGGTGCCCTCAATTCGCAGGACATGACCCTCAACCTGGGGTTCACTGCCATCCATTCCAGTACCGGCCTGGCCATTACCGTGGCCCTGTTGACCGGTGCGATCATCGGCGCCGGGCTGGTCCTGGTGGGCCTGGTGATTCCGTTGTATTCCCGACTGCGCAAGGCGCAGAAAGCGGCTCCGGCCGCCGCCCCCGTGGCATCTTCTTCTTCACCTTTCGACGGACGTTGAGCGCCGATGGAATTTGTATCCGAGTGGTTCTGGTTTTTCCTGTTCCTGCCGCTGGCAGCGCTGTCCGGCTGGGTGATTGGCCGGCGCGGTGGCCAGCGCCATGGTGACAACCAGGTCAGCCATCTTTCCAGCACCTACTTCCGTGGCCTGAACTACCTGCTCAACGAGCAGCCCGACAAAGCCATCGAACTGTTCCTGCACATTGCCGAGCTGGACAAGGAAACCTTCGAGACCCAGGTCGCGCTGGGCCACCTGTTCCGCCGCCGTGGCGAGGTTGACCGAGCCATCCGCCTGCACCAGGGGCTGGTGAACCGTACCGACCTGAGCGATGCACAGCGCGTGCAGGCCCTGCTGGCGCTGGGCGAGGACTACATGAAGTCCGGCCTGCTCGACCGTGCTGAAACGGTCTTTACCGAGCTGGCCCAGATCGACCAGCGCGCCCCGCAGGCGCTCAAGCACCTGATCGGCATCTACCAGGCCGAACGCGACTGGGAAAAGGCGATCGACAACGCCACCCGCTACGAAGAAGTCACCGGCGAGCCGATGGGCAAGCTGGTGGGGCAGTTCGAGTGCGAACTGGCCGAGCGCTTCCGGGGTGCCGGCAAGATCGATGAAGCCCGCGCGGCCATTGCCCGTGCCTACCAGGCCGATGCGATGTCGGTGCGTGCCGGCATCATCGAAGGACGCCTGGAAACCGATGCCGGCAATGCCGAAGCGGCCGTGCGTGCGTTCGAGCGTGCCGCCCGCAACGACCCCGAATACCTGCCCGAGGTGCTGCAGCCGTTGATGCAGAACTACCGCAAGGTGGGCGACCTGGGCGGGGCGCGTGCGTTCCTGTCGGAAATGACCGAGCACTATCGCGGCATCGCCCCGGTGCTGGCCCTGACCCAGCTGATGGAAGAGCAGGAGGGCGTGGCCCCGGCGCGCGCCTACCTGGGCCGGCAGCTGAAGGATCGCCCGTCGGTGCGCGGCGAGTCGGCGTTGATCGACCTGACCCTGGCCGAGGGTGCCGATTCCACCGCCACCCTGCATGACCTCAAGCACATCACCGACCAGTTGCTGGTCCGCAATCCGGCCTACCGCTGCACGCGCTGCGGCTTCGGTGCGCGCACCCACCACTGGCAATGCCCCAGCTGCAAGGAGTGGGGCACGGTCAAGCCACTGCTGAACTACGCGGTGCTCTGAGCCATGCCGGCGGTGTGGTGGATGGGACTGCCGGCCGTGCTGGCAGTGGCGGCGGCGCTCACCTGGTGCGC
>DGIP01000245.1 GCA_002386405.1 Stenotrophomonas maltophilia | reverse complement strand
GCACCGCGAAGCCACGCAGGGCGTGGCTCTACGCCCTCGGTCGGCCAGTACAACTACTGCATCAGGCACAGTGATTCTGCGCAGGTCCGCCCGCCACCCCCCGGGCTAGCATTTCCGCTCATGCTGCGGAGACCGGACCATGCACGAAGGGCTGCTCAAAAGCTGGAACCACGGCGCCACCCGCCAGGCCATCATCTCCTTCATTGCCCGGGTCACGCTGGAAGGCGGCCCGGACTACGTTGCGCCCGCAGCCCGCATCGCGGTGTTCGACAACGATGGCTGCCTGTGGTGCGAAAAGCCCATGCCCATCCAGGCCGACTTCCTGCTGCGACGCATCGCCGAGCAGGCCGAGGCCGATCCCTCCTTGCGTGACAAACAACCATGGAAGGCCGTACACGGTCGCGACCAGGGCTGGCTGGGCGATGTCATCACCAAGCACTACGAAGGCGATGACACCCAGCTCAAGCAGATGGCCGCCGGCCTGCTGTCGGCTTACGTGGACGATGAGGTGGGCGAATTCGCGAAGAAGGCCGAGCACTTCCTGCGCACCGAGCACAACCCGGTACTGAAGCGGCCCTACCTCAAGACCGCCTACGCGCCGATGCGCGAGCTGCTGCACTATCTGGAAGCCAACCAGTTCACCAATTACATCGTCTCCGGTGGCGGGCGCGATTTCATGCGGCCCATCACCCACGAGCTGTACGGCATTCCGCCCGAGCGCGTGGTGGGTACCACGGTCCTGCTGGAATACCGGGAAGAGAACGGCATCGGCAAGGTGGTCCACACCTCGAAGCTTGAGGTGTTCGATGACGGCCCCAACAAGGTGGTGCGGATCTGGAGCCGGATTGGCGCGCGCCCGATCTTCGCCGCCGGAAACTCCAACGGCGACATCCAGATGCTGCAGTTCGCCACGCAGGGCGATGGGCCGTCGCTGGCACTGCTGGTCACCCATGATGATGACGAGCGTGACATCGCCTATACCTCCGGCGCCCAGAAGTCTGTAGCGCTGGCGAAGGAGCGTGGCTGGCCGCTGGTCAGCGTCCGCGATGACTGGGCCAGGGTCTTCGTGGAGTAGAGCCACGCCCTGCGTGGCTTCGCGGTGCCCGGCGAAGAGCAGCCACGCAGGGCGTGGCTCTACGTCCGGGAATGCCACCCGCATCACACACTGTGCGCATCTTGTGACGTAGCGTGTCAGCAACTGACCCGCGCTGCGAAACGGGCAGTTGGGTTGGTCCCGGCGCGTCATTCGTTGCCGGGGCCGATGAACGGTTTCAGGGTGTCCAGACCCCCGGAACAACGCCGTGGCGGCGGCCGGATGGTCTTTAAAATCAATAGGTTGAAGTATTGATCGCGTCTGTTTCCACAGCTGCGGAGGTCATCTTGCGCCTTAACAATTTGTCAACAAACGCCGTTTCGGGCACGATTGGCATGTGATGTGCGTCACATTTCCCGCACAAACAGATTCTTTTGAAGGGATGCTCCCGGGGGTTCCATGTACAACCATCGGCCGCTGGCGCTCTGCGTCGGCCTGGCATGCGCCACGCTTTGCTTGACGGTTCCAGCTGCATCTGCGGCGACGTCGCGGGCGGACCATCTGGCGGAAATCAGCACCTACCGTGACCAGGCGCGTTGGCTGGACGCGCTTGCCGCGATCGAACGCGCCCAGGTGGACGTGCCCAACGATGACCTGCTCTACCGCCTGCAGGTGCTGACGCTGTCGGACATCGGCAACGCGCACCTGGCGTGGCAGCGCTACCAGGCGCGCCCAGAGCTGTTCGACGAAGCGCAGAAGCAGCGCTTTGAAGCCAATTACCTGGCCAAGCGCGTGGGCTGGAGCCTGGCCTATGGCGCCAGCGAAGACACCCGCCTGGACGAGGCCGAAGACGCGCTGGCGCAGATGGATGCCTATCTGCAGCGCGATGGCCTCACCGCACAGACCGCACCGCTGCGGATCCGCTTCGACCGGCTGATCCTGCTCAACCGGCTGGGCCGCCACGAACAGGTGCGCACCGAATACCGCGCCCTGCTCGCCGAAGGCCACGAAGTCCCCAACTACCTGATGGCCCCGGTCGGCGATTCGCTGATGGCCAGCCAGCACCCGGAAGAAGCCATTCCCGTTCTGGAAGCGGCACTCAAGGCCGACCCGGGCCGCTCCGAAGTGCATTCGGAACTGGCCTACGCGCACCTGGAAAGCGAGCGCGCCGGCGCCGCCATCGACGTGCTCACCCAGTGGCAGAAGCAGGAGCCGGCCTGGCGCTGGGCCAATGGTGCACGCGCGCCGTACGCCAACTGGCCGCGCTACGAAGCCGACCTCAACCTGGCCATGATCCGCGCCTACAGCGGCGACCTGCCCACCGCGCAGCGCGAGCTGGAGAAGATGGTGGAACTGGCCCCGGCCAACGGCGGCACCCAGTCTTCGCTCGGCAACATCTACATGATGCGTGGCTGGCCGCGGCGTGCGCTGGAACGCTATGGCATGGCCAACACGCTGGACCCGCGCGACGTCTCGGCGCGCCTGGGCCAGTACGATGCTTACGTGGAACTGCAGCGCGACGACCTGGCGCGGCCGATCCACGATTCGCTGCTGGAACGCTACCCCAACCAGCCCTCCGTGCAGCGCATGGACCGCAGCTGGAAGGCGCACCGTGGCTGGCAGCTGCATGCCTATGCCGAAGGCGGCAAGAGTGAAGGCGGTGGCGGCACCTCGCCGCTGGGCAACGACGATGGTCGTTACGGGCTGGAACTGCAGTCGCCGGTGATCGACGACCGCTGGCGCCTGGTGACCTTCGCCGACCGCCGCAGCGTGGATTTCCAGGACCAGACCATCCGCCCGCTGTGGGTGGGGCTGGGCACGCGCTACCGCTTCGGCCGCGCCGACGCGGAACTGTTCGTCAACCGCGCCAACGATGATGTGGGCGAGACCGGCCTGAGCGCCGGTTTCGGCTGGCAGTTCAGCGATACCTGGCACGCCGGCGTCACCGCGGCACGCAACGCCGCCGATGCCTCGCTGCAGGCGCGCATTTCGGGCATCACCGCCGACAGCGTGGCGCTGGCGGTGGATTACCGCCGCAACGAGCTCACCCACTGGAGCGCCGGTGTCAGCCAGTTCCGCTATGACGATGGCAACCGCCGCGACACCCTCAGCACCAGCATCGAACAGCGCCTGCTGACCCGCCCCACCCTGCTGCTGGATGGCCTGGGCAGCCTGTACGCCAGCCGCGGCAGCCGCGATGACGTGCCCTACTTCAACCCGTCCGAAGACCGTTCGGCGGAGATCGGCCTGCGCGTGGACCAGCAGCTGTGGCGCCACTACGAGCGGCATTTCCGCCACCGCCTGACGGTGTCGCTGGGCAACTACTGGCAGCAGGGCTTCGGCAGCGCGCTGGTGCCGTCGGCCGAGTACCGCCACGAGTGGCAGCTGGCCGATGGCCGGATCTTCGAATACGGGATCAGCTGGTCGCGGCCGGTCTACGACGGCAACCGCGAACGACATATCGGCCTTGATGCCGGCCTGCGCTGGGGACAATGAGATGCGACACATGGACTTGAAGCGCTTCACTTCCTGGCTGCTGCTGGCCCTGCTGGCGGTCTGCACCCACGTGCAGGCCGCGCCGCCGGTGCTGGATTCGGCCGACAACGGGCTGCTGGTGCTCAGCTACCACGACATCCGCGATGACGTGGCGATCAAGGGCGACCCGGATGCATACGCGGTCAGCACGCAGAACTTCGCCGCGCACCTGGACTGGTTGTCCGCGCACGGCTACCACCCGGTATCGCTGTCGCAGCTGATCACCGCCTCGCAGGGCGGCGCGCCGCTGCCGCCCAAGCCGGTGCTGCTGACCTTCGATGACGGCCTGCGCAGCGTGTACACCAAGGTGTTCCCGCTGCTGCGCGCCTACAACTACCCGGCGCTGGTGGCGGTGATCACCGATTACGTGGACATGCCGGCCGACCGCAAGATCGATTATGGCTACCGCCCGTTCACCCACGACGACTTCCTGACCTGGGAACAGCTGCGCGAAATGAACCGCAGCGGCCTGATCGAACTGGCCAGCCACACCGACAACCTGCACCACGGCGTGCAGTCCAACCCGCAGGGCAATTCGACCCCGGCGGTGATCACCCGCACCTACGACCCGACCACGCACCAGTACGAAACCGCCGCGCAGTACGAAGCGCGGATCCGTGCCGACCTGGGCCTGAGCGTGAAGCGCATCCAAGACAACGTGGGCGTGAGCCCGAAGGCGATCGTATGGCCGTACGCGGCCTACAACGCGCTGAGCAACAGGATCGCCGAAGACCTGGGGATGGCGGTGTCGTTCGACCTGGAAGGCCGCAGCACCCCGGTCACCCGCGACCTGCACGGCCTGGCGCGGTTGCTGGTGACCGGCAACCCGGCAGTGACCCAGCTGGCCTACGAACTGCGCCGCGACGTCGAGCGCGATGGCGTGCGCGCCCTGCAGATCGACCTGGACGCGGTGTACGACAGCAACCCGGCGCAGCAGGCGAAGAACCTGGATGCGCTGATCGACCGGGTCAAGAAGATCGGCCCGACCCACGTGTTCCTGCAGGCCTTCGCCGACCCGGACGGCAATGGTTCGGCCGATGCGCTGTACTTCCCCAACCGGCACCTGCCGATGCGCGCGGACCTGTTCAACCGCGTGGCCTGGCAGCTCAAGACCCGCGCCGGGGTGAAGGTGTACGCGTGGCTGCCGGTGCTGGGCTATGAGCTGAAGGACCCGGCCATCCGCAAGGCGCTGGCGATCGAGAGCCCGGAAAGCGATGGCATCTTCCGGCTCGATTTCACCAACCCGAAGGTGCGTCACATCATCGACGACATCTACGAAGACCTGGCCATCAACTCGTACTTCGAGGGCCTGCTGTTCCACGACGATGCCTACCTGCGCGATACCGAACTGGCCAACCTGCCGCAGGAAGGCGACGACGGCGCGCGGACCCAGGCGCTGATCGATTTCACCCTGGAGCTGCGCAACGCCGCGCAGCGCTGGCGGCCGAAGCTGGCCACGGTGCGCAACCTGTACGCGCAGCCGGTGCTGCAGCCGCAGAGCGCCAGCTGGTTCGCCCAGCGCCTGGACCTGTTCAACAAGGCCTACGACCACACCGCGCTGATGGCGATGCCGTGGATGGAAGGCAGCCGCAACCCGCAGAAATGGCTGGACCGGCTGGTGCAGGCCGTGCGCGAGCACGACCCGCAGCTGTCGCAGACGATGTTCGAGCTGCAGACGGTGGACTGGCGCACGCAGACGCCGATTTCCGGCACCGTGCTGCGCGCCCAGATCCGGCGCCTGCAGTCGCAGGGCGTGCGCCATTTCGCCTGGTACCCGGACGACTTCATTGCCGGGAAGCCGTCCACCTACGATGCGCGCGCGGCGATGTCGGCACGCACCTTCCCTTACGAGGAAAAGTGAGGCCGCCATGCATCCGTTCCTCTACCTGCTGTTCCAGTTCGCCTTCTTCTACCCGATGGTGATGGCGTTCTTCTGGATGTCCGGCGGCCTGTATTACTTCTTCCGCCGTGAACGCAAATCGCGCCTGCGCGACGACCCGCCGCCGATGGTGCACTACCCGTTCGCGTCGATCCTGATCCCGTGCCACAACGAAGCGGACAACCTGGCCGATACGCTGGGCGCGGCGCTGGCGCAGAAGTACCCGGATTTCGAAGTGATCGCCATCAACGATGGCAGCCGCGACGATACCGGGGCCCGGCTGGATGCGATGGCAGCCCTGCACCCGCGGCTGCGCGTGGTGCACCTGGACCGCAACCTGGGCAAGGCCAATGCGTTGCGCATGGGCGCGCTGGCGGCGCGTTCGGAATACCTGGTGTGCATCGATGGCGATGCGATGCTGGAAGAGCACGCCACCCACTGGATGGTGTGGCACCTCACCTCCGGCCCGCGCGTGGGCGCGGTGACCGGCAACCCGCGCATCCGCAACCGTTCCACCCTGCTGGGCCGGCTGCAGGTGGCCGAGTTCTCGTCGATCATCGGCATGATCAAGCGCGCGCAGCGCGTGTACGGGCGCATCTTCACCATTTCCGGGGTGATTGCCGGCTTCCGCCGCACCGCGCTGCACCGCATCGGCTACTGGGCCGATGACATGATCACCGAAGACATCGACATCAGCTGGCGCCTGCAGATCGACCATTGGGACATCCGTTACGAGCCCAACGCGCTGTGCTTCATCCTGATGCCCGAAACGCTCAAGGGGCTGTGGCGGCAGCGCCTGCGCTGGGCCCAGGGCGGCGTGGAAGTGTTGCTGCGGCACGGCCGTTCGCTGTTCGACTGGCGCAAGCGGCGCATGTGGGGGGTGTTGCTGGAGTATGTGTTCAGCGTGCTGTGGGCCTACACGATGCTGGCCATCATCGTGCTGTGGGTGCTGGGCAAGTTCATCCCGCTGCCGCAGGACCTGTACATCGCCTCGCTGCTGCCGCAGTGGCATGGCGTTATCCTGGCGCTGGTGTGCCTGCTGCAGTTCGCCAGCAGCCTGATCATCGATCGTCGTTATGAAACGCATATTGGCCGTAACTACTTCTGGGTGATCTGGTACCCGATGGCGTACTGGCTCATCAGCCTGTTCACGACCCTGGTGGCCCTGCCCAAGACGCTGCTCAAGCGTCGTGGCAAGCGGGCGATCTGGGTCAGTCCTGACCGGGGTATACGATGAACGCCGCCAAGCCGACCCGCCGTTACGATTCGCGCCTCATCCGGAAATCGCGCCAGCAGCCACGGCTGCAGCGCACCGCATGGGGGTTTGTGACCATCGCCTTCTGGGCGTTCTACTTCTACCTGTGGGCGCCGCTGATCACCGCCATTTCCTGGCTGCTCGGTGGCCGGCTGGCATTCGTGCAGCTGTACGAATACAAGCAGTCGGTGGACCCGTTCATCGTGATCGCGCTGCCGGTGATGCTGGTGTGCTGTTCGGTGCTGCTGATCGCCTGGGCCGAATACAACCGCATGCGCTTTGCCGGCAAGGACCGCCGCAACCCGCGCCAGGACGTGACGCTGGAAGAGATCGCCCACAACCTGGGCGCCAGCCCGGCGCTGGCCGCGCAGCTGGCCAACGGCAAGGCGGTCACCCTGCACATGGACGACCACGCACGACCGGTAGGCCTGACCGAGCAGAGCCTCACCGCCCGGTGATCCGGCCGCGGCCTACGGTGTCGAGGACACGCATGGCGTGTCCCTACGCGGCTCTGGCGGACACGCGTGGCGTGTGGTCCGCGGCACCCGCCGGTAGCCGTAGCGACACGCCATGCGTGTCCCTCGCAGGCCGGCCCCGGTCGGTGTGTAGAACTCTTCACATCGCTGACCCGGCCCAGGCGTAGGCTCCCGCCTCGGAGACATCCCGCACTTAATCGTGAGGGGATTCATCATGTCTATCGAGACTCTGGTCAGTGAAGTCGCCCGTGCCACCGGCCTTGGGCAGAACGCACAGAAGTTCGTCGGCGTCGTAGCCCGCTACATCTTCAGCCAGCCCGGCGGACTGGCCGGCTTCAGGAACAAGTTCGAGGCTGCGGGACTGGGCCGAGTGTTCAACTCGTGGCTGTCCGGCGGCGAGTCACCCATGCAGTCGATCGAACCGAACCAGCTGCGCAGCGTCCTGGGCAACCAGAGCGTGGAGGAGATTGCGCAAAAGTCCGGCATCGGCGCCAAGATGATTCCGGGCCTGCTGGCGACGGCGGTTCCGGCCATCGTCAAGGCAGTCACCGCCGGCGGCGTGATGCCCACCTCGTTGCCTGCGGGATTTGCCAGCCTGGCCGGCGGCAGCAAGGTCGGGAAGCCGTCCTTCCGGCTGTGGCGCTGGCTGTTGCCATTGATCGCGCTGCTGGCGCTGGCCTGGTGCGGCTGGCAATCGCGCAATGTGGCCAAGCCACCGCCCGCTGCCGCACCAGCGGCCAAGGTTGCCGCCGTTGCCACCGACCCCACGCTGTCCTTCCACAACACCGGCGGCAAGGTGACCGTCAACGGCACGTTGCCAACGGTCGCGCAGAAGACCAACCTGGAGGGTGCGCTTGAGGGAGTCTTCGGGAAGCAGAACGTGAACGCGAACCTCGAGGTCAACCCGGCAACCCGCGACGCTCCGTGGCTGGAACGCCTGAAGGTGCTCATCCCCGACATGAAGGCGGACGGGCTGAAGTTCGCGTTCAAGGGGGACAAGCTCAACCTCGACACCTCGGCACTTGAGCCTGAAAAACGTGAACAGATCAGCAGGGTGTTCCAGTCAGGGTTGGGCAATGTCGAGATCGAGGGTTTGTTCGATCAAGGCACCCAGGCCCTCAGTGCCCTCGCCGCCGGCGCCAACGCTGCGGACCTCACGGCGGCGCTGAACAAGACCACGGTCAATTTCGACACCGGGCTGGCCACGCTGACCCGCAGCAGCGAAGGCATCCTTGACCTGGCCGCCACGGCCATCAAGAACTCGAACCAGGAGGTCAAGGTGGAAATCGGCGGGCATACCGACAGCCAGGGCAACGCCACGACCAACCAGCAGTTGAGCGAACAGCGCGCAGACGCGGTGCGTTCGGCGCTGGTCAAGCGGGGTGTTCCGGAGACCCGGCTGGTGGCGCGTGGCTTCGGCTCCAACCAGCCGATGGGCGACAACAGCACCGAGGAAGGGCGCAAGGCGAACCGGCGGATACAGTACACCGCGATGTGAGCGATTGCGCCGGGTAGGCCACGTCCAGCCACGCAGGGCGTGGCTCTACCTGGTGGTGCTTGCGACGCTGGCGTCGTCAGACGCGGGTCTGGCCGCTTCCCTGGACAACGAAGCGCTCTACGGTGAGGGCTTCCAGGCCCATGGGGCCGTAGGCGTGCAGGCGGGTGGTGGAAATGCCGATTTCCGCGCCCAGGCCGAGTTCGCCGCCGTCGGAGAAGCGGGACGAAGCGTTGACCATCACCACGGCAGCACGCAGTGCGTGGATGAAGCGCTGGGACGCTGCCGGATCTTCGGTGGCAATGACTTCGGTGTGGTCCGAGCTGTACTGCTGGATGTGGGCGAGTGCCTGCTCGAGGTCATCGACCACGCGGACGGCGATGATCAGGTCGAGGTATTCGGCGGCGAAATCGTCATCGGTGGCCGGTACCGCTTCGGGCAGCCACTGGCGCGCGCGCGCGTCGGCACGGAGTTCCACGCCCCGCGCACGCAAGGCGCGCTCCGCCTGCGGCAGGAAGTCGGCCGCCACGCCCGCGTGGACCAGCAGGGTTTCCAGCGAATTGCAGGCCGACGGACGGCTGCATTTACCGTCCACCAGCAAGGCCAGCGCCTTGGCCAGGTCGGCGGCACGGTCCACGTACAGGTGGCACACGCCCTTGTAGTGCTTGATCACCGGCACGCGCGCATGTTCGGCCACGAAACGGATCAGCCCTTCCCCACCGCGCGGAATGGCCAGGTCGACCACGTCGTTGAGCTGCAGCAGGGTGAGCATGGTCTCGCGGCGCAGGTCTTCCACCAGGGTGAGCGCGGCATCGGGGACCCCGGCATCGCGCAGGGCCCGCTTGAGCGAGGCGGCGATGGCGGTGTTGGAATGGATGGCTTCGGAGCCGCCGCGCAGGATCACGCCGTTGCCGGCCTTGATGCACAGCGCGGCCGCATCGGCGGTCACGTTGGGGCGCGCTTCGTAGATCATCGCGATCACGCCGAGCGGCACGCGCACTTTCTGCACGCGGATGCCGTTGGGGCGGATGTCGTCGCGGGTGATGCTGCCGACCGGGTCCGGCAGTGCGGCCACTTCGCGCAGCGCGGCGCTGATGCCGGCAAGGCGCGCAGGGTTGAGCGCGAGGCGGTCGAGCATGGCGCTGCCGGTGCCCTTGGCTTCGGCGGCGGCGAGGTCCAGCGCGTTGGCGGCAAGGATGGTGGCCGCGTCGGCGTCGAGTGCATCGGCCATGCCGTTGAGCAGTGCCGCCTTGGCGTCGGACGACAGCTGCGCCAATACCTGCGCGGCATCGCGGCAAGCGAGTGCCTGTGTGCGGATATCAACTGTGGGGCTGGCAACCATCCTAACGTCCTCGGAATGTTCTGCGTAGAGCCACGCCCTGCGTGGCTGCGCGGTGTCGGCTTCGTTCGGCATTTCAGCCACGCAGGGCGTGGCTCTACGGCCGGGGGCCATCGGTCAGATCAGTACCAGATCATCCCGGTGGATCACATTGCCACCGTAGTTGTAGCCCAACACGCGTTCAATGTCGCGCGAATGCCGCCCGGCCACCCGGCGGATGTCGCTCGCCGAATACTGGCTCACGCCGCGCGCCAACGTCACTTCACCGCTGGCGGTGCGCAAGCGCACCTGCACCATGTCGCCGCGGCGGAAATCACCTTCGGCAGCGGTCACCCCGCCCGGCAGCAGCGACGCGCCCTTGTCGCGCAGCGCGACGGCCGCACCCGCGTCGACCACGATCGCACCGGCTTCCAGCGGCGCGTGCCGCAGCCAGTATTTGCGCGCGGCTTCACGGGTCTGCCCGGCATGGATGCGGGTGCCGAACAAGCGGCCCTGCGCCAGCGCGCGCACCACATCGCCATCGCGGCCGTTGAACAGGCAGGTATCGATGCCGACGCGGCCGGCCTTGGCTGCTGCTTCCAGCTTGGTATGCATGCCGCCGGTACCGGCGCCACTGCCGGCGCCGCCGGCCATGGCCAGCACCTCGAGGGTGAGCTCGGGCACGTCGTGGATCGGCCGCGCCTGCGGATCGCGACGCGGGTCGGCGCTGTACAGGCCGTCGATGTCCGTGGCGATGAACAGGATGTCGGCGTCGATCAACGCGGCCACGGTGGCGGCCAGGTTGTCGTTGTCGCCGAGCTTGAGCTCATCCACCGACACGGTGTCGTTCTCGTTCACCACCGGCAGCGCGCCCAGCCGCAGCAGCTCGTTGAGGGTGGCGCGGGCGTTGAGGTAGCGGCGGCGGTTGCGCAGGTCGTCGTGGGTCAGAAGTACCTGCGCCACCGGGCGTTCGAAGAAGCGCTGCCACAGCCCGATCAGCTGGGCCTGGCCGAGCGCGGCCAGCGCCTGGCGCGCAGCCATGGCCGCGCCGGCCTCG
>DGIP01000344.1 GCA_002386405.1 Stenotrophomonas maltophilia | reverse complement strand
TGGTGCGCAAGCGCCCGACCGACAGCTTCCAGGCCAGCACCAGCCTCAGCGCCGGCTCGTGGGACTACAAGCGCGGCGAAGTGGACGTGTCCGGCCCGCTGACCGACAGCGGCCGTGTGCGCGGCCGCTTCGTCGGCGCCTACACCGACAAGGAAAGCTGGGTGCGTTTCCAGCATGACAAGTCGCCCAGCCTGTACGGCGTGATCGAAGCCGACCTCACCGACAACACCCGCCTGCGCGCCGGCATCGATTACCTCAAGACCGAATCCGATGGCGGCGCCTGGAGCGCCTCGCCGCTGTTCTTCCGCGATGGCAGCACCGCGAAGATGCCGCGTTCCTACAGCGCCGCAGCGCGCTGGAACGAATGGAACCGCGAGAGCACCAACTATTTCCTGACCCTGGAACAGCAGTTCGGGGCCGGCTGGAGCGGTCGGCTGGCCTACAACCGCCGCAACACCGACACCGACAGCCTGCTGCTGGCCGGCTCCAACACCGGCAACTGGGCCGACCCGGTCACCGGCCTGGGCCTGCGCATCGCCGACACCTATTCGGTGTCCGAAACCCGCGAAGATGCCTTCGACCTGTATGCATCGGGTCCGTTCCAGCTGTTCGGGCGCCAGCACGAACTGGTGGTGGGCGTGAACCACTACGACCGCGACCTGGACACGATCCGCGCCGGCATCAGCTCGCGCCCGTACAACGTCGCCGCCTTCCCCAGCATCTACAGCTGGGACGGCAACATCGGCAAGCCGACCACGTTCAATTACGGCATTCCCTCCAGCACCACCACCACCACCGAGACCGGCTACTACGCGGCGGTGCGCCTGAATCCGATCGATCCGCTCAAGGTCATCGCCGGCGTGCGTTATTCGGATTACAAGAGCACCACCGACAACTTCGACGTCAACGGTGTGTTCACCGGGCGCAGCGCGCGCACCACCGCGCATGAGCCGACCCCGTACCTGGGTGCCATCTACGACCTCAGCGCGAACATCTCCGCGTTCGCCAGCTATTCCGATGTGTTCCAGGCCACCGCGCTGCGCGACATCAACAACCAGCTGCTGGACCCGGTGACCGGCAGCAACTACGAATATGGCTTCAAGGGCGAGTTCTTCGGCGGTCGCCTATACGGCTCGCTCAACGGCTTCTACATGAAGCAGGACAACGTGGCCACGCGCGACCCGGCCGGCGCCGACATCGTGCTGCCCGACGGCAGCGTGCCCTACATCGCCAGCAAGGGCATTGAAACCAACGGCGCCGAATTCGAACTGTCCGGGTCGATCACCGACACCTGGAGCATGACCGGCGGCTACACCTACGCCTACAGCACCAACCCGGACGGCAGCCGCTTCGCCAGTACCAGCCCCATGCAGCTGGCGCGCTTCAACACCACCTGGCGCCACGGCCGGTGGATGGTCGGCGGTGGGTTCAGCGTGCAGAGCGAGATCTACCAGATGCAGCCGATCCCAACCGGACGCTACACCGCGGCCGGGGCCCCGATCACCGCGACGGGCAAGATGCGCCAGGGCGGTTATGTGCTGTTCGACCTGATGGGGCGCTACCGGATCACTGACAACGTGAGCGTGGGGGTGACCGTGACCAACCTGTTCGACAAGGTGTATTACCGCAATGTCGGGTTCTTCAATTCGGGGTATTGGGGCGAGCCGCGCCGGGTGTTGTTCAATCTGCGGGCCAATTTCTGAGGGGCAGCCACGCAGGGCGTGGCTCTACGCGGCGTGGTAGGCGACGACCGTTGGTCGTCGCGGCCACATTGCGCACATTGGGCTGACCAATGGGGCATGCCCCAAGGAACTAGTGGCGGTTAGCATCGGGTGGGCGGCGTATGGCCGCCTGCCCCGTTCCGCTGGAAGTCTCCGATGCCGCTTCGTGTCCGTTCCGCTGCCGCCCGCCTGATCCTGGCCGGGCTTGTCCTGGTTCCCCTGCTTGCCGCCGCCCGCGAGGTTCCCGCGCCGGCCGAACATGTGGATGCCGATGGCCCCTACGTGTTCATGACCCCCAAGGGCCACCAGGCGCAGTGGGTCTGCAATGACCACGTGGTCGAGCGCGACCTGCCGGCGCGCGGTGCCGGCACCGTGGTGCTGCCCGAATGCGGCTACGCGCATCCGTTGACGGTGGCTGCGCCACAGCAGGCCACTACCGCGCAGTACCCGGCCACGCCGCGCATCGTGGCGGTGTCGGACATCCACGGCCAGTACGGCCTGCTGGTGAAGCTGCTGCGCGCTCATCATGTCATCGACAACGACGACCACTGGTCGCTGGGCACCGCCACGCTGGTGGTGGCCGGCGATGTGTTCGACCGTGGCCCGCAGGTGACCGAAGCATTCTGGCTGCTCTACAGCCTGCAGCAGCAGGCCGCCGCGGCCGGTGGCGCGGTGCACTTCGTGCTGGGCAACCATGAAACCATGGTGCTGTACGACGACCTGCGCTACGTGAACCCGAAGTACCTCAAGAGCGCCCAGCTGCTGGGCCGCAGCTACCCGGCGCTGTACGGCGCCGACTCGGTGATCGGCCAGTGGCTGCGCACCCGTCCGGTGATGCTGCAGATCGGCGATACGCTGTTCCTGCACGGCGGCATCGCGCCGCAGAACCTGGACCTGGTGCGCGGGCTGGACGCCACCAACACCCTGTACCAGGCCTCGGTCGGCCTGCCCAAAGACCAGGTCAAGGCCGCACCGGACACCGCGCGCCTGTTCGACGGCAAGACCAGCCCGATCTGGTTCCGTGGCTATTTCGACGGGCAGATGGATACCGACCAGGTGGACACCCTGCTCAAGGACCTCGATCTCAAGCGCATCGTGGTCGGGCACACCTCGATGCCGCACGTGAGCAGCTTCCACGGCGGGCGCATCATCGCCATCGACAGCAGCATCAAGAACGGCGAGAACGGCGAACTGCTGTTCATCGAAGACGGCGCGGTCAGCCGCGGCCTGCTGGATGGCTCACGGGTGCCGCTGACCGAAGGAAAGATGGGCCTGGAAGACTGACCGGCCTTCGCAGGCCGGTCAGCCGGGGCGCTTACTTGCCGCGCTTGGCCAGGTTCTCGCGCAGCGTTTCCAGCCGGCCGTGCAGGTCCTTCAGGGCACTGCTGCCCTTGCCCACCAGCCAGGACGCTTCGTCTTCCAGCACGGTGCCGAGGTTGCGCTGGTTGTCCGGCAACGGCGGCAGGATGTGCGCGAAGTAGGTCTTGTCCAGCACCCGGTGCAGCAGCCGCTCGCCGGGGAACGGCTCGTTGTTGTTGAGCGCACGTGCGGCCCGGATCAGGTTGCGCACGTCGTACTGCACCGGGCTCAGGTCGGGCACCTGCTTGGCCAGGCCCAGCAGCGTGTACACCGCCACCCGCGCGGTACGCACCGAGCTTTCCATGGTGAACACCACATCGTTGCGGGTTTCCACGAACTGGCCGAGCAGGCCCAGGTTGGTGCAGCCCTTGGGCACCACGTGCGGGCGATCGCCGGCCGCGCGCGGCATGAACTGCGCGGTGATGTACGGCATCAGCGCGGTGCGCACCTTGGTGTTGGCCGCAATCGCGTCGATCTGGTCGACGATGCCCAGGTGGTAGCACAGCTCGGCCAGGATCTCGCGACCGGTACACGCCGGCATCGGCTTGGCCACGTGGTTGCCGTCCTGGTCCATCAGCAGCGCGTACACCCACACCACCAGCACGTCGCCGGGCTGGCCGATGAAGTGCGGCTGGCGGTTCACGGTGAAGCTCAGCACCCAGTTGGAGTCGGTGAAGGTGATCACCCCGCCGGTAGCGGTCTTCCCCGAATAGGGATCATTGACCGACAGTTCGCGGATCTTGTCGGTCAGCGGTGACGGGCGGCAGGTCAGCGTGGCCGATTCCCACATCGAGCCATCCACGTCGCTGTAGAACTTCTCCGGCTTGCCGAAGATCGGGGACTGCGCGGCCAGGTTGCGCCACAGCGTCCAGTCGCTGTCTTCGCCCGGGGTGCTGGGCCCGCGCTTCAGTACCGGCGCCGTATCCAGGTCGCCGTAGGCGGTGCCTTCGGTGATCGAGCCGGTCAGCGCGAACACCAGGTCACCCTCGGCCACCGGCAACAGCGTGTCCTCGCCACCCACGCGGCAGCGCAGCCCGGTAACGGTGCGTGATCCGCCATCGACGCGCATCTCCATGTCCACCACGCGCGTGCCGAAGGTGACCTGCACGCCCTGCCCGCGCAGCATGTTCACCAGCGGCTTCACGAAGCTTTCGTACTGGTTGTACTTGGGGAACACCAGCGCGGACATGTCGTTGAAGCCATCCAGCGCATCCAGGAAGCGATGCATGTACAGCTTCATTTCCAGCAGGCTCTGCCAGTTCTCGAACGCGAACATCGAGCGCCAGAAGAACCAGAAGTTGCTCTGCAGGAAGCCCTCGCTGAAGTAGTCCTCGATGGTCACATCATCCAGGTCTTCCTTGCGCTTGAGCAGCAGCTTGACCAGCTCCCACTGCTGCGGCTTGCTCAATCCGAAGCTGGAGAAGTCCTTGATCTTCCCCTGCTGGTGCATCAGCCGGGCCTTGGAATAGTTCGGGTCGGCATCGTTCACCAACCGGTATTCGTCCAGCACGCTGTAGCCCTCGGGCAGTTCCAGCGCCGGCACGTCCTGGAACATGTCCCAGAAGTTGTCGTAGTTCCAGTTCATCTCGCGGCCGCCGCGGATCAGGTAACCCTGTTCCGGGTTGCCGGCACCATCCAGCGAGCCGCCTTCGATATCCAGGCTGTCGATCAGGGTGATGTTGGCCGCGGGCATGCCGCCATCGCGGATCAGGTAGAAGGCGGCGGCCAGCCCGGCGATGCCGGTGCCGATGATCCACGCCTTGCGCGTGGCGATGCCTTCCGGGGCCACGGGGCGGTTGCGCATATAGGCGCCCATGGTATCGGGCGGGGGCAGCGTATTCAGCGGCTGGTTGGACCAGTAGCCGGCCGTGGCATCAGGTTCTTTTTCCATATCAACACTCCTTCGTGGGGATGGGACCTTCGCTGCTGCAGCGATGGTACCCACCCCACCCGTGAAGGCGGTTGATCCGGGTCAATCCAGGCGGTGTGCGGTCATGCGCCCTGTTCGGCGGTGACCAGCGGCTTCACCCGCGCCGGGCGGCTGGGGAAGGCATGGCGCACGATGCGCCACATCACCTGGCCGAACTGCTTCGGCAGCGAGCCGTTGTTGTAGTGCTGGCCGTAGCGTGCGCAGATGTCCTTCACGTCCACCGCAATCGCCGCGTAGCGGTTGGCCGGCACATCGGGGAAGAAGTGGTGCTCGATCTGGTGGCTGAGGTTGCCGGTCATCAGGTTCATGACCTTGCCGCCGGCGATGTTGGACGAGCCGCGCAGCTGGCGCAGGTACCAGTGGCCACGGGTTTCATCGCGCACGCATTCCTTCGGGAAGGTTTCCGCATCGGCGGTGAAGTGGCCGCAGAAGATCACCATGTAGGTCCACACGTTGCGGATCAGGTTGGCCACCACGTTGCCCAGCAGCACCGGGAGGAAGAACGGGCCGGCCAGCGCCGGGAACAGCAGGTAGTCCTTGAACATCTGCTTGCCCATCTTGCGCCCGACCGGGCGCGCCTGCGACAGCAGCTGGCGGAAGGTGATCTTGCCGGCGAACCAGCGGCCCACGCGCAGATCCTGGATGGCGATGCCCCACTCGAACAGCAGCGCGAACACCACCGCCACCACCGGCTGGGTCAGGTAGAACGGGCGCCAGCGCTGCTCGGGGAAGATCCGCAGCAGGCCATAGCCGATGTCGTCATCCAGCCCGCGCACGTTGGTGTAGGTGTGGTGGCGGAAATTGTGGGTCTTGCGCCAGTTGTCAGCGGTGCCGACGATGTCCCATTCGTAGGTGCTGCCCTGCAGCTGCGGGTCGCCCATCCAGTCGTACTGGCCGTGGATGACGTTGTGCGCAAGCTCCATGTTCTCCAGGATCTTGGACAGCGCCAGCAGCACCACGCCGGCAATCCAGGCCGGAATCAGCACGCTGTGCACGAATGCGCCCAGGAACAGCAGCGCGCGGCCGGCCACGCCGGTCCAGCGCACGCCGGCGACCACGCGGCGGATATAGCGCGCATCGGCCGTGCCCAGCGTTTCCAGGTGGCGCGCACGCACGGCATCGAGTTCATTGCCGAACGCTTCCAGTTCGGCGGCGGACAACACGCGGTTCTGCACGGCAGGCATGCTCAGAGCTCCAGGATCAGGTCGGTGCTGGCGCTGTTCACGCACAGCTTCACTTGCGTGGCCGGTTCGGCCGCGTATTCGCCGGTCAGGGTGTGGCGGGTCACGCCACTGGCCTTGCCGCACACACAGGTATTGCAGATGCCCATGCGGCAGCCGCTGGCGGGGCGCAGCCCTTCGGCTTCCAGCGCCTGCAGCAGCGAGGTGCCGCGCGGCAGTTCCAGGGTGCGGCCACTGCGGCGCAGCTCGACGCGTACCGTGCCGGTCTCCGCATCGGGCAGCAGCGGCGGGGTGAAGGCTTCGGACTGCAACGTGGCTACTTGCCCCTGCAGGCGCGCGTTTGCGGCCTCGACGAAGCCGCCCGGGCCGCAGGCCATCACCTGCGCGCTGGACAGGTCGCCCAGCGCGCTGAAATCGTAGTCGCCCACGCGCGCGGCCGGCGTGGCCGGATCGCGGGTCAGCGCCAGGTGCACGCGGAAACCGGGATGGCGGGCGGCGATATCGGCCAGCTCATCGGCGAAGCACACCGCCTCGCGCTGCTGCGCCCAGTACACCAGGTCCACCTGCACCGGCATCCCGGCGGTCTCCATCTGGCGCACCAGCGCGCGCATCGGGGTGATGCCACTGCCAGCGGCCAGCAGCAGCACCCGCGCCGCAGGCGTTGCTGCCAGGGTCATCTCTCCGAACGCCTGGCCCAGCTCGAACACCTCGCCCACCTGGGCGTGCTGTGCCAGGTGCTGGCTGACCTTGCCACCCGCGACCGCCTTGACGGTGATCGCCAGGCAGCCGTCATCCAGCAGGGTCGGGCTGTAGCTGCGCGACAGGCGGCGGCCGTCCACTTCCACGCCTAGGTTCACGTGCTGGCCCGGGGCCACGCCACGGAAGTGCCGATTCGGGCGCAGGACCAGGGTGACCGCGTCGGCGCTGGCCGCAGTGCGCGACACCAGCCGTGCCCGCGCGCGGCGCAGGGTCCACAGCGGATGCACCCGGCCGGCCCAGAAGTCGAAAAGCTCCTCGGACACCCATTGGCGGGGCGAGAGGGACGAACGGCGGGCGGCGGGACGAGGGAGTGCGCTCATGACGCCACTATACGACCGAGCATACAGGTGTGTATACACTTGTATATTGCCCAGACCGGCTATGATTCAGGGACTTGACCGTCTGGCCTCTGGATGACCCCGCCCGATTCGCACCTGACCGTCCACGACGACGCCCTGCCGGCCCGCAAAGCCTCGATTTCACGCGAGGACCTGCTGGCTGCCGCCCTGACCCTGATCGGCCCGCACCGCAGCGTGTCGACCCTGAGTCTGCGCGAGGTCGCCCGCGAAGCCGGCATCGCCCCGAACTCGTTCTACCGCCAGTTCCGCGACATGGACGAACTGACCGTGGCCCTGATCGACCTGGCCGGCCGCTCGCTGCGCACCATCATTGGTGAGTCACGGCAGCGCGCGGCATCGTCGGACCGCAGTGTCATTCGCCTGTCCGTGGAAACGTTTTTCGAACAGCTGCGAGCGGACGACCGCCTGCTGCACGTG
The DNA here is from genome assembly GCA_002386405.1 of Stenotrophomonas maltophilia. Taxonomy (GTDB): domain Bacteria; phylum Pseudomonadota; class Gammaproteobacteria; order Xanthomonadales; family Xanthomonadaceae; genus Stenotrophomonas; species Stenotrophomonas maltophilia_AD. Next base: position 25,944 of record DGIP01000344.1, on the reverse strand, counting down.
CTGCTGCGCGAAGGCAGCGCCGGCTCGGATGCGTTCAAGCAAGCCGTCGAGCGCGAACTGAATTACTTCGAAGAAGAGCTCTGCGTGGACTTGATCCGGCTGGCGCACGCCGACAACGGCGCGCTGCTGCATGAGCCGCACCTGGTGGCCAAGGCGATCACCCGGCTGGTATTCGCCATGGGCGGTACCGCGCTGGACCAGCCGCCCGAGCGCGACCCGGAGATGATCGAACAGACCGCGCAGATGCTGCGGATGATCATCACCGGGGCCCGGACGATTGCCGGATATCCGCCGACGCGGTGAGCGGAGCCAATCCCTCGGCAGCTACCTGATCGACAGGCTCGACCCTTCTCCATCTACCGGCCCCACGTTTTCCATCGTGTAAACGGAGTCGGCGTAGTCGTAGTTGAACGAGCGGACGCCGATGATCGGATAGTCCCTGTGCGCCGTGAAACACGTCGAGGCACCCTGCAACTGGTAGTCGGCAAACACGCATATTTTCTGGCCTGCCCTGGCATTGAGCCAGATGGCCGAGCGCGCCTGGTCATTGGGACATTTGTTGCCGTAGAGCCCGAAGTTCACGTCAGCGGGCTGGACGGGAATCGAGCAGATCAGGTCGGTATGGCCGCTATCCCGGTAGAGATTGAACGTGCCAGGGCCGAAGACCTGGTCGGTAAACACGGCAAAGCTGGACACCTTGCCGTCCAGGGTGTGGCCATTGAAGCGCTGGATGGCCCACTTCCCGCCCGGATCGGCGTAGGACCGCTCAAACGATCCCACCGTCACCGGCGTCAGGATGTCGTCCAGCACGTTGATCAAGGCATAGCCCTGGTTCTTCTGGTGATCCCAGTTGCCGAACAGGCGAATCTGCGTGCCCCGCTTCGCCTTCAGTATCCGCAGCGAGCGCACTTCGTCATTGGTGCAACGGTGGGGGCCCGGCGCGTTGAACGCCGGAAACGGAATGTCCAGATGGCACACGGTTTCCTGCGTGGCATGGTTGCCCTCGTAGAAGACCACGCGCGCGTCCCCGAAGTCCGGATAGGGAAGAGTCGGTGACAGGGCAAGCGGATAGTCGCCCACCTTGGTCTTGCTGGTGTGCTTCCGGCCCCGCTCCACCTTGTACACCGTGTAGCGCTTGAGTTCGGGCCGGAATTCGACAATCAGGTAGGTCATGTTGAGCAACGCGCCACTCTGGAATACCGGCACGGTCCCGAAGCTGCCCCCGGTAGCACTGGCCTTGCCAAGCTGCATGTGGTGGTGCCCTGCGAACACCGCCTGCACGCCGTAGTCCTGGATCAGGCGCTTGAATCGTTCGGACCCGCCACCCGGCCACTCGTTGCGACGATGCATGCTGATGAACACATAGCGGTTCCGCGTGCGCGCGTCTCGCAATACCCCTTCCAGCCATCGCAGCCAAGCGACCGCATCAAACCGGGTCTTGTGGAAGATGCCGGTGGAGAAATACACGTTGTAGGTAGGCGAGTCGTTGAGCTGCACGAAGGTGGCATCAGGCCCCACATCCATCGAGTAGCCATAGCTTCCGTTGTGTTCGGGCTCGTTGAAGTGGTAATCCCAGAACCGCGGCTTCAGTTCGTACGTCCAGCCCAGCACGTCGCAGACGCTGTCGCGCGCACATCCGTTGTTGGCGCAGTCGTTGATGTTGTTCGCATAGTCATGGTTGCCCAGACCGGGAAAGAACAACGGCGCACCGTTGGTGGGCGCCAGCCTGCGGAACAGCTCCTGCGTGGCCATCCGCTCGCCGCCGTGTCCAAAATCGGTCAGGTCACCATTGACCAGTACCGGGACCGCGCCACCCACCGACTGCCTGAACGACGAGATGTCATCCATGATGGTCGCCAGCCGCGATTTCGAGGCGGCAAGGTTGATGCTTTCGAAGCCGGCATCATCGATCGTCCGCGGCAGCTGCGGGTCGGATGCGGCAACAAACCACCTCAGCTGTGCGGCATCCCAGCCTGGCAGGGCGTGGCTTTTGTAGCTTTCCGTAGTCGTGTTGCTGCAGCCCGGAATGTGCAGCGGGGTGACGTCATCGGCGGACACGGCCGCGCATGCGAGCAACGCGATGCAGCCGAGCATCAAGGAAACGGTCTTCACGGGCAGCCCCACCTGATCAAATCCCCCGATTTGATCCCCCGATGGACGCGATGCTGCTACTGCGCCGGTTATGCAATCGTGAAACGAAACCGGCCCCGGCGGATAAACAAAAAGGGCCGATACGAGATCGGCCCTTCCCTGCGCATCTTCAGCTCACCACCTCAACGGCGATAGCACTGGCGCTCCACCACGCGGTCGCCGTTCTTGCTCTGCGAGTTGCCCTGGATCTGGCGACCGGCCGCGCCACCCGCTACGGCGCCCGCCACCGTGGCGATCTTCTTGCCGCTGCCGCCGCCCACCTGGTTGCCCAGCAGGCCACCCACCACCGCACCGGTGGCGGTACCGGCAATGCGGTTCGGATCCTTGCTGTTGCGCTGCACTTCGACGTTCTTGCAGACCACCTTGGTGCCATCGTTGAAGCGGCGCCCTTCATCCTTCGGCCCGTAGGTCTGGGCGCTGGCGCTGAACACCGATGCCATCAGGGCGGCTGCACACAGCACGTTTCGGGTAGAGAGATTCATGGTTGGCTCCTCGCTTCATGACGTAGCGCCAGTGTCTGCGCGGTGCTGGGAACCCCCTGTGAAAAGCCGTGGATGTCGCGTCAACGCCGCACGCGCTGTTCAGCCGGCAGCCATTGGCGCGTCGTCGGCAACGATCAGTGATTGCCCCCCGCATACTTCTTCTCCCCGGCCAGCACCGCCAGCCGCGTGCGTTCGCCGCTGCCATCCTGCAGGGCCAGGCGGTTCTCCGGCGGCGGCAGCGGGCACGTGGCGAATTCCGTGTACGCGCAGGGCGGATTGTGCGCACGGTTGAAGTCCACCACCACCGTGCCGTCCGCCGCGACCGGGTCGGTGCGCAGGTAGCGCCCCACCCCGTAGGTGAGCCGGCCCGTGGTCTGGTCCTGGAACATCAGGTTCAGGCCTTTGGCCGGGTCGCCCAGCGCTTCCAGCCGCCACTCATGCCCTCCCTTCTCGAACACCACATAGCCCGGGTTGGGGTTGTCGGCGACCTCGCCGAGCACGTTGACGATGGGAAGCGTCCTGCCGGCCGGGTGCGGCACGAACCGTGCCTGCACGCGCCAGGCTCCATCGGCCGGGAAGAAATCCAGGCCCGCGAAATCCCGTCGTGCCGGCGCATCGGCGTGGCGTACCCGCAGGGCAAGGCGCTGACCGCGCTTGATCGCGGTGATCTGGCCCCTGCCCTCGTCATAGGCCAGCTTGGTACCACCGCCCGCCCCCTCTGGATCCAGGCGCACCTCGCCCTGTACCGGCTTGCCGTCCACGGTCACCGGCACCCCGGCGGCGACCTGGAAGTACAGGCCATCGGCGCGCTGCTCCACCTCGCCCAGTCGATCCGGCGCGATGGACAGGCGGATCGCATTGTCCGCGCCGCCACCCACGCTGCGCTTGCCTGCTTCGATCCAGTGCAGCCCGATCAGGCTGGTCCAGCCATCGGGCTTGCTCAGGTCCGCGCTGCGTTGTCGTACCCACTGCGTGTGTTCGTCCTGGAAGTCCAGCGCTGCGGGTGCGGCCGCGGATGCCGATGGCACCCCCGTCGCCCGGTCCTGCGGACTGCACGCGGTGGCGAGCAGGGTGACCACGAACAGCGAAACGACTGCATGCGTCTTCATGATGTTCACCAGTTCTTCGAAATACCGAGGTGGAGGTAGCGTCCGTAGGATTCGTGCAGTGCGCTCAGGTAGTTGCCGGTGGCGCTCAGCGGTGGCTCCTTGTCGAACAGGTTTCGCGCGCCCACTTCCACCGCGGTTCCACTCAGCCGCCCGCGGGTGAACTCTTTCTTTACCGACAGCGCCCAGCGCTGCGTGGAGCCGACCACGAACGGCGTGCGGTCGGAATACGCGCCGGCGGTCACGCTGTCGATGTAGTCGTCGCGCAGCCGCACCGTCCAGTCCCGCAGGTTCCAGATCAAGGTCGCGCTGGCCCGCCACTCCGGCTTCGCGCCGTTGATGCCCACCTCGTTGGCCGCCCCCAGGTCGGGCACGAGGATGTTCAGCTGCCCGCTGGCGATGGCTGCGGCCACCTGCTGTATCTCGGCCGGTTTCTGCTGGGTGTATTCCTTGAGCTGGCTGGCACTGACCAGCAGCGAGAAGGTGCCCCACGACGTTTCCGGCAGGCGCCAGCCGAGGTTGTAGTCCACGCCCGACGCGGTGAGCGGCCGGCGATTCTGGTAGCGGTTGTAGATGTGCGTCACCACGCCCGCCGGTTCCAGGCCGGAGCCTGCGAACTGCGCGATATCCTCCGCCGTCACCTCCGCGCGCACCACGTTCGAGTTGCTGCTGCCTTCCACCACGCGCAGGTAGGCGTCATACAGCAGTTCCTCGCCCATGGTGCTGATGGGGTTCTCCACCTTCACCCGCCACGCATCCACGCTCAGGCTGATCGCCCCCAGCCCTTCCGGCAGGAACTGCGGCTCGAACACCACGCCCCATGAGGATTGACGGGTGGTTTCCGGTTTGACGTCGTCGCCGTATGACGTCACCGAGCTCACCGAGGGCTTTACCGACGAACCGCTGCTGAAGGCATTCAAGCAGGCGGTGTAATCGGGCTGCGCGCCCTTGGTGACCAGCGCATGGCAGCGGACCGCATCGTTGTTGAAGCCAAAGCCATAGGTCGGCGGCGAATTCACCAGCTCCAACCCCGGTGCACGGAAGCCGCCACTCACCGAGCCGCGCAGCAGCAGGCTGTCCACCACCTTCCAGGCGGCCGCCAGTTTCGGCTTGCCCACCTTGCCGGCATCGCTGTAATCCTCCCAGCGGCCGGCAATCTGCAGGTCCAGCGACTGCACCAGTGGAATACCCTGCGCCGGGGACACCAGTGGCACCGCGAATTCGATCAGCGCCGATTTGACGTTGCGGCTGCCGCGCACATCCGGTCGCGGGCTGTGGGTGAAGAAGTTGCTGGCCGCGACCGTGCCGGTATACCAGTCGGTATACGGGTTGCTGCCATCGATGTTCTCGTCGCGGTCATCCCGGCGGCTTTCATAGCGGTACTCCACGCCCGCCGCCATGCCGATGTCGCCGGCGTACCAGGTCAGCAGGTCGGAGCGGTTCACCTTGAAGTCCCACAGCGCCAGTTCCGTGGTGCCTTCGCGGGTCGCCTCGCCGATGAAGGACGAGGTGTCGTAGGGCGTGGCATCGCCCACCCGAATGCTGGTGGGGTCGCCGCCGCTGAACGGATTGTAGGCACTGGCGTCGGTGCGGTTCACCGCTTCGATGAAGGCATCGGTCAGCCCGCCCTGCTGGGTATCGGTGCTGCGCGCGCGTGAATACAGCAGCGCGGTTTCCCAGTTCCAGCCGCCCTCGGTCCAGCCACGCACGCCCAGCAGCACCCGCGACTGATCGTTGTCCACCTTCACCCGGCGGATGCCCGAATCGGCGAACTGGTAGTTGAGCAGCCGGATCGCATCGGCACCGCGCAGCGCTTCAGGAACCCAATAGGCATCCGGGCGGATATGCAGCAGGAAGCCATCACCGCCAAAGCCCGACTCGCTGCTCACCCACGATTCGGAAGTGGCGCGGTAATAGCCCAGCTCACCGAACAGCTGCACGCTGTCGTTGACGTCGAAGCGGCCCGTGGCAAACACGTTGCCCTTGCGGATGGCCGGTGACGTGGTGATGCCCGGCTCGGCCGCCGAATCGTAGTGATAGCGCGTGGGCACCGTGCCGGAAGTCAACGCACCCGTGGTGGGGTTGACGTACCAGCTGCCCGTGCGGCGGCTTCCGGTATAGGTATCGAAATGCCCCCACGGGGTTCGGGTGCTGAAGCCGGTGGTCCCGTTCGGGTCCGGCACGCTGGTGCCATCGCCCAGCGGGCGGCGGCCGTCGGTGGCAGTGAACCAGGCATCGGAATTGAGCTGCGAGGTCCGCCTGGAGAAGCCATACAGCACTGAGAGATTGCCGCGCCCCTCGCTGAAGTCGCTGCCGAAGTACCCGTCCAGCGATACCTCTTCGCGGTGGCCATCGGCGACCTTGCCGTAGTTCAGGCGAACGCCGCCGCCATCTGCCAGGTTGCTCGGCATCACTAGGTCGACCACGCCGGCCACCGCATCGGAGCCGTAGATGGACGCCGCGCCGTCCAGCAGCAGGTTCACGCGCTCCAGGCCGAAGACCGGAATGGCGTTGGCGTTGTAGGTGGTGTCATCGCCGCTGTTGCTGATCGGGTGCTGCACGGTGCGGCGGCCATTGACCAGCAGCAGCGTGTACTTCGAGCCCAGGTTGCGCAGGTTGATGGAGCCCACGTCACCGCGTGCGACGTTGGAATTCCGGCCGGCGTTGGTGGTGCCCTTTTCCGTAATGGCCACATCACCAAACTGCGGCAGGCTGCGGAATAGCTCGTTGCCGTTGGTGGCAAGGGTCGCATCGATCTGCTCGCGATCCACCGCCACCACCGGCAGTGCCGCCTGCGCGCCGCCGCCGGCAATCTGCGAGCCGAGGACCGAGACCTTGTCCAGCGTACGGGCGTTGGAACCCTGCGACTGCGACGCCGATGCAGCGGCCTCCTCTGCAGTCTCCACAGGCTCCGCGGCCTCCGCTGCCTCACCGGCCGGCGCAAGCAGCGTGCACAGGGCCAGCGCCAAATGACTGCGCTTAGCGCGTAGCTTCCGCATATGCGCCTCGCACGATGCTGCCTTCCAGCTTCTGCTCGTCCTTCACCAGGTTGTACAGCGGGCAGGTCGCCTCGACCGACTGGCGCAACGCATCGATCTCCTGTTCCGAGGCCGGCGATTCAATCCGCACCTTGTAACGGATGTCGCTGTACCGGGCCGGCGAACGCACGTTGCTGCCGAAGCGCGGGCTCACCTGGCCATCCACGGTCAGCTCCAGCGAATCCAGCAGTACGTTGCGCGACGCTGCCTGCACTTCGAAGATGTGGGTCAGGCAGGTACCGGTCACGCCGAGCAGGTGCTCTTCCACCGTCGGGGCAAGGCCATAGCCGAGCAGGCCCGGCGCGCTGTCATGCAGCTGCTGGTGATAACCGTCCTTGCCCAGGAACACCCGACGCAAGCCGGTACGCGGCTCGACGTGGGCGCGCGCGACCAGGGTTTCCGGCTCGGCCGGTTTGGCCTTGGCGCCCGGCTTCACCTGCCTGGCGAGCACCGCCGGGCGCTTCTCCTCGGTGATGAAGTCACGCAGGCCCGGCGGCAACTTCGGATCGCGCTCGGCTGCGCTGTGGATGTATTCCACGTCGGCATGGCTGACCTGCTGCGGACGGGTGACCAGGTCGATGGCCGAGGAATTCTCATGCACCGCACGCTTGAGCGCCTGTAGCTGCGCGTCGGTGGCCGGCGAATCGATGTACGCCACATAGGAAAGGTTGTTGGGGTAGGCCAGCGTCTCGCTCTTGCGCTCGGGAATGCTGGTGAACACCACGTCCAGGCCATCCAGCGGCACGCCCTGCACGGCCGCCTGCACGATGTACTCGTCGGCCACCGAGCTGGCCAGCGTGCCCACCAGCGAATCCCAGGAGCCGGCGCCAAGGTTGTAGCCGGCGTAGTTGCGCCCGCTGTCGCTGATGTACTGAAATTCCCCGGTCGGCCCGATGCGCAGGCGGCGTACGCCGGAGCGGCTTTCGGCGGTGACCTTGGCGTGGATCGCGGTGGGCGTGCCGGGCTTGGCCGACTGGGCCTGGATGGCCTCGCGCTTGGCGGCCAGGTAGGTGCGCAGCGGCGAGGCCTGGTCCTCGGCCGAGGAGACCAGCGGGGCCAGCAGGAGCATGGCGGACAGTGCGGTGGTGCCGATTACCTTGAACGGCGTCGTACAGCGTGCGATGGACATGGGAGAACGGCCTCCGGAGGGGTTCGTGAATAGAAGCCCACTCTTTCATGTCGCATCGCCGCATTTAAATAACCGTTGGCAATTCCCATATACATGCCCCACGCCGCCGCGATTCGACGGATGGGGTGCCACTGCTAGAGTCGTGCCGACCAGGCATAGAGGGACAGGACTGAATGACCACCACCGATCGACTGGTACTGGTGCTGCAAGGCAGCGCAGTAAGTGACATCCCCAGTTTCTACGCCGATATCAACCGGGTCTTCATGGCCGGCGAGGACTGGCAGCTCGGGCACAGTCTGGATGCACTGGATGACATGTTGTACGGCGGCTACGGCGTATTGGCCGGGCACGAAAGCGCGACGGTGATCTGGCAGGACATCGAGAAGACCCGCAGCGCGCTCGGCGAGGAAACTACCCGCGCATGGCTGCAGGCGAAGCTGGATGCAGAAGGCACGCTCGAAGCACGCATGATCGCCGCTCAGCTCGATGCGCTCGATGCCGGCGAAGGCCAGACCTACTTCCAGATCGTCATGGAGATTATCGCCGCCCGTCCCCGGATCCAGCTGGAAGGTCGCTGAAGTGCGGCCCTCTCCTAAAATGCGGTCTCCAGCGTGCCCAACGCCGCGCCATCGATGGACGCCGCGTGACCCAGACGCCCGCTGAACACACCTTACTGATGAAGGAAAACGACTATCCACAGGTCTGGGCATGATCTGGATGGAAACGCCTTTGTCATCTCTTTCGAACAGATCGCCTTACTGGTGGAAGAAGTCCGAGGATTTGCAAATCAGCTCCAATCCTGATTAACCAAGCGAAGGCGCCGACAGCTGAAGGCTTCGAGAGTCGAGCCCCCGCACGGACCTCTCCTTAGAACAGCTAGTAGCACGCCTTGAGGCGGGTGAAGTCGGCCTGGAACCTCAGCGTGGCTACACCAAGGCCTTGGAATACGGGCTGCGGGCGGTCATCTCCAGCGCTCCGAATCAGCGGGAGCTTTCACTGGCATGGGAATATCGGTAGCCGGAACTTCGGACGCCCACGCGGGAAAAGAAAGGGCTGGCTTTACTGCGGCCATGCAGCAGGCATAGCACCCCTTGACCAGTGAAGTAGAAATTGATTGGGTCGAGCCAGCGTTAAAGATTGGGTTCAAGTAACGGCCTCGATCAAGCCAGATTATTGAGTCAGCTTGGTGGAAGGTCCCCCGCCACGCGTGATCTGGCGCCCGCTATGATTAGCAGCCCTGCATTCGCGCGTCGTCGCTAGTGGTGTTGTAGAGTTTGATGCGGATTCGCCGCGTGCGGTTCCCGACGCGTCACGAGGAGGATCGGAACTGCGGCGAGTCCGCATTCGACCACAAGCTGACGATCTCCTCAGCGTTGCGACCGGCAGCCTGTAGTTGATTTACGTCGTGCGGCTGAGACTGCAGGTAGAATGGGCACACTGAACAGGATCTTCTGACGGACAGCGAACAAGCTTTGGGGGGGGTATGAACAACAAATTTTTCCCAAGAGAAAGAAGCACCGAGATATTGGGCGAACTCTCTGCTTGGGCATCGGTCTCCGACATAATGGTTTCGGCGCGCATTCTTGAGGGGCGAACCATTTTAGGCGACGAGCCCAATAGTATGTTGGTGATGCCTCTTGAGCATGCAGAACCTCCGTTCGAGGAGCTGTTCGCTATTCTGCTTGGGCACTTTATTGAAGGATTCGCGGTGCATCCCCAGAAAGTTGCTGTTTGTCGCGCACTGGATCCACAGATCACTGAGGCGACCGCGACTGCCTTGCAATCTCTGCGCTTCAGGCCCGACGTTCAGGTCGGCAAGGCTCCAAATGCACACGACAAACGGGTGCTCTTGATTCAGGACCAGCCCGCCGTCATTGAGCTTGTTCGAGCGCCGTTGAATTGCCTTATGGGTCTCTATTTGGACAAGTACGAGTACACGATGCATTTGCGCGACATGATTTCTAGAGCTGGAGACACGACGGGTGGTCGCCCCACGATCTTTCACAGGCCGTATAGCGACTCTCTCCTGCCCTGCTTCATTGAAGCGGCGTGTTTCTACGCACTTGGCCTGGAAGTTGGAACACGATTTGCCTCGCCGGGCCAAGCCAACATCGACGCCGCTTACCGGGCCGTAAACGTCCAAACGCTCCCTCCAGCGGATCCTGCTGTCCTGCGCGCCGCACTTCTAGCTGGACAAAGGATGCTCGATGCCCTCCGTTGACCAGCTTCTCGCTCATTTGCATAACGTCAATCCGATTGCAGATCTTGTGTCCCCTGCCTGTGACGTCGGGCAAGTCAACAATAGCGCGGGAAGACAGGGATACGAAGATCCACTCTACGGAAACTGCTGGAGTTGGACACCAGCCTACGGTGCTGCCGTCTACGGGCGCACGGATGATCTGCCTGTTGGCCCACTCGACGATCTGGCCAATGGAACATTCTTGCGAGTGCCGTTCCGCCGAATTCCGGTCATTGAGGTCACGTCTATCGATGATGTTCGCGCTGTCGCGAGGAGAATGAAATCGGGTGATCCAAACACCAGTGGAGTATGGCGTGGGCAATCTGGCCACTACACAACGGAGAAGGCGGGGCGTACGAAGGATGAGCTGCTCCGACTCTATGGAGCGGAGGATGCAAACGAGCCCTCCTTACTGCCTTCCGCGGCGAGAACTGATCTGTATTTCCCGGACACTTTCGGTGCATGGTCCGCATTGCTAGATCTGTATGTTCATGAGCGGGCGAGAGAACAGGGGATGCGCCAAGAACTACTGAACTTCGCAAATTCATATCGCTATCGGATGTGGGGCTTTGCGACTGCACAGCACTACGGCCTTCCAAGCGTTGGCTTGGACGTCACGCACGACATCGATGTGGCCTTGTTTTTCGCCCTACACACCTTCGAAACGAATGCGGATGGAATTACCACAGCCACGCGGGCGACTTCTAGTGCGTCGCCAATCGTTTATGGCCTTGGCGGCTTCACCGACCATGAACTGTTCGACGATAAGATGTTGGCACCGAGACGCCTGTTGTGTACCCGGCCTTCGGCGCAGTCAGCCAGGTTCTTTTCCACTGGATGGGGCCACGCGCCGAACAACGCCGCCCAACGGATCTACGTCGCGTTGAAACTAATTGGCCACGAAACGTGGAGGTTCGACCTTCAGCCTTCGCGCTACTTTCCCAAGCCGCCGGACGACGAATTCCTTCGATTCCTTCTGGAGTGCAAAAGCGAGCTTAAGCTGCCCGTCATCCAAGGCTTGCTCTCAAAGATCTACTACGTCCCTTGAGCGACGGAGGGTGCCTCCGACGCCGGTATTCAGGGGACGGCTTTGACATATTACCAACTCGCCCTAGAAGCCAGCTCCACGCGCTAAGCAGCCGTCCAGGTATTTGACCCCGGCCGCGGAGGATCGGTCACCGACGGTCACTGATCGCCCGTGCGCTGACATTGGAGAGGCAGTCAAATCTGGCTTGCTGGACTCCCCCGATCGCGACCAACCCGCCCAGGTCGGGCGACTAGGGTCATAAGTACGCTATCGCAAGCTGGCTTCTTTCGTGAATTGTTGTCAGTGGTCCACGGCCCCTTTACGATTACAAGAAGCGCCCCATCCCGTCTTACTGGCTGGTGACGCGCCAAGCGCGCCCCAACACCCCGCCGACCAGCAACCTAACCGGCGAAACCGTGTAGAGGGACAAGGCCAGTGGCGGCACCAACACAAAGAGGTTGCGTTCCGAGTCGATCAGGCCAGGGTAAGGATTCCCACTCTGATAGTTCCCAGCTAGAAGGCCTTCTAGCACGAGTCCTTGCAGGTTTTTCGATCGCAGTCATCATTTCCAGTACGAGCGGCCCCACGATCGTACCACCCTGGATGCAAGCTCTGGCCCGGAATTCAGCGCTCTTCCTGGACCTCTACGATGACGCAGTCTGCACCACAAGTCCCGGAGAAAGAACGCACCGCATCAACGACAACGTGGTCATAGTCGGAGCTGCGTCAGGCGCCGATCCCACGTATGTTCGCCGCCTGTGTACCATCGCACCCGAATGAGCACCATGGACTCCGCGAGCAAGGGCAGCCCTATGGATAGGTCAATCTTCTAATCTGGATCGAATGTTGCCGGGCTGCCATCCGTGGACCAAGCTACTCCATGGATTCTCCACTTTCATGAGTTGGGGCGCTGCTGCTCGATGAGTTCTTCTCCTGGGTCACGAGGATGTGTACGCTCATGAACTGATGCGCGACTCGGCGAGCTTGATCCATTCCCTCGGCAGGATATTCCTCAGCGCTGTCCAGTTCAGTCCCATACCGCTTCTTAAGCTTTGCAGCGATGTAGTCCGCGCCAACAAGCTTGGAAACAGAGTCGTATTGGCGACGATCGAAATCCCCCGGCCTGGGAATCCCACTCTCAACTCCCCAAGACTCCCCCACGAAGCTCGCCAAGAAGGCATCCACCAAGTCGGCTGACGCGTCCAGCTGAGCACTTAGCGCATCTTTGACATGTGAATCCGATGTCTCTTGGCACCATAGCCAATAGAGCGTGGGCGCGTCCTTGGGTTCGGTCAGGAAGAATGGTGCGTCGGCGCTTTCAGCCTCGATGCGTTCAACGGCCAGTTTTGCGATCGACTTATCACCCTCGTCGGAAAGTACACGACGGTCTTCGGGCTTGTCGTCGTAGTGATGAATCCAACGCAAGCATTCGGAAGCAAACCCAACCGAAGAGGCCTCCCGAATGACCTTTTCAGCCACGCCCTGCCTTTCGCTCCCTATGGGCAGCCTTCTAAGCAGGTCCGCGATGAGAATGGCCGCCGAGCCGCGGGTATCCAGTGGCATCAGCATGCCCCGCTCGCGCGGCAGGAGATCCCCGTTCCTTGCAAAGGTGAGCGCTATCGCGCTAGCTTCCGGAGCGTTAATATTGTCCTTTCTCTGGCGAAGCCTCGTCACTACGCGAGGTATGCCATGCCTCTCTCCGAATCGATCAAGCGCTTCCCTTGCTTCGAGGGGCGACAGCGCGGGAGCGCTTTCTATGAACTCTGCAATTAGGCGATCGGGCACGTCACCCAACGGCACCCCGTAAGCAAAGTATCGCTGGAAGTACTCGCTCGCGCAGATCTTTTGCTCCGCGGCCCACGTCGAGTCCCACTCCCCACCATACATCGAATTCCCCAGCCTAGGGAATAGCGGCTCTAACAGTCGACGACGGATCCAGCCACGCTCTTCTACCGATATGTGAGGAAGCGATTCCTCCAACACAGCTGAGATACTCTCTTCTCTTTTCTGATCGTCGCGCCCGCCCGCCCGCGCGCCCTTGAGAAAAAGATCGGGGTTGGACCGTATGCCAGCGTATAGGCCTGGGTAGATCACACGGACGCCCTCAATCAGCATCAAATCGACGGTGTTCACCTCTCCCTTAAGAATAGGAAGGGCAAACAGGAGGGCGTTTGAGAGGAGCTTTGCTTTTCGCGGCGTTCCGAGCGCCGGCGAAATAACGTCGTCGAAGTGCCTAATGAACGCGTCCACCTGACTCTGAGTGAGCACGATCCCTGTTTGATCAACTGCCCTCTGTACGCCTTCCAAAGCGATCAGTCGCAGACTGCTGGTGTCTGCAGGCGGAAGGTTGAGTGGCACCTGGACGATCTTCTCTAGAAACGCTCGGCCGCCCATGGCGCCTCCCTCTCCGTAGCGTTCACCCAGCGCCGCTGCAACCACGCCATCGTCGAAGGCCAGAACGTACGAAGTGTGCTTGAAGCTCGCGGACAGCTTGACCAGCTTGAAGATGGCATGTGTTTCTTCGCGATCCAGCCTATCGATGTCGTCAACGAGAACCACCAGCCGGCGCTTGGATTGGCCCAGCATTCGATCTATCCGCGAGCGCAATTCTTCCAAACTAACAGTGGACAACGACTCGCCCACACTCTTTGCGGCCTCCCCCGCGGAGATCTGGACCACGCCTCCGAGGGTTACGTTCGCGAGAGACAGAAGCCCACCGTATTGTTTGAGGAGGTCTCCCACTTTCTCTTTTCTGTTGGGCAGGGACTTCTCCATCGCCTCAGCAAGCGTCGCGAACAACCCCCGCAGCAGGGCGTCTTGGCTTTGAAAGTGCCACGGGTTGAAGCGCACAAGAATGACCCGTGGATACTCCTTCAATGCCTCACCCATCATTTCAAGGACGGATGTCTTCCCATCCCCCCAAGGGCCGTACAGGCCAACGACGATGCTGGACGGATCAACACGCTGGGCTAGGGTCTGAGCCAACCGGGACGCGAACGGCGCCCGATTGAACCGGTCAGACGAGCGACCGGTGATGGGCTGATCATCCAGGAACTGATCACTGGGTGATGCTTCTGCTTCTTCCGTGTCCAAACCTGTGTCTAGGACGGCATGAATAGGCTCTTCGGCTCTGGTCTTCGATCCCTCTGAACGATCTTTGTCTGGATCCCACAAATTCCTTAGCCATGCCAGCATTTCTGGATCCCCTGTAACCGTGGTCAACTGCAGTATTGAACTGGGGCAATCGAGCATCCGATAGATCGATTGCCGTATGTGCTACTGGCTCGACCCGCTGCTCGATAGCCGCGCCAACCAACCAGTTGGCGCGCCCTGGTCGCCATCCAGGACGCGCCAAGGCTTCCCGACGTCTTCGGGCGGTCGAGGGGCGATGACCACCCTCCCCTGATTGCCTTCGACCGGGCTCTTGGCGACGCTCAGTTGGCAGATTTGGCGGTAGGTCAGCTTAAACTTGGTGCCTCGGCGGCGCGGGGCTCCCTGCGCCGCAACAACCGTATCCATGGTCTATTCGCTGTGTATCCGTCGCGACATCGATTTGATCCTCTTTGAGTGACCGCCGCAACCGCGACACAACGAAGAACCCCGTTCCGCGCCGTCAGTGAGCCAGATCGACCGTTACAACCGTAGGAAGCTCTCTTGCAAACCACTGATTTAAAAGTGAAACCATCCTCATCCAAGGCTAGTGCAGAGCACACGCCCCTCATGAAGCAGTTCTTCGCCGCCAAGTCCGGCTACCCGGACCTGCTGCTGTTCTTCCGCATGGGCGACTTCTACGAGCTGTTCTACGACGACGCCCGCAAGGCGGCGCGGCTGCTGGATATCACCCTGACCCAGCGCGGCAGCTCCGGTGGCGCGCCGATCCCGATGGCCGGGGTGCCGGTGCATGCCTACGAGGGCTACCTGGCGCGGCTGGTGGCGCTGGGCGAGTCGGTGGCCATCTGCGAGCAGATCGGCGACCCGGCGCTGGCCAAGGGCCTGGTCGAGCGCAAGGTGGTGCGCATCGTCACCCCCGGCACCGTCACCGACGAGGCGCTGCTGGATGAGCGCCGCGATACCCTGCTGATGGCGCTCTCGCGCGGCAAGAACGGCTACGGGCTGGCCTGGGCCGACCTGGCCGGCGGCCGCTTCCTGGTCAACGAGGTCGATTCCGACGACGCGCTGGAAGCCGAACTGGCCCGCCTGGAGCCGGCCGAGCTGCTGGTGCCGGATGAAGAGAACTGGCCGGAATTCCTCAAGCACCGCAGCGGCATCCGCCGCCGCGCGCCGTGGCTGTTCGATGCCGACAGCGGCCGCCGGCAGCTGCTGGCCTTCTTCAAGCTGCATGACCTGACCGGCTTCGGCATCGACGACAAGCCGCGCGCCACCGCTGCAGCCGGCGCACTGCTCGGCTATGTCGAAGAAACCCAGAAGCAGCGCTTGCCGCACCTGACCTCCATTTCCACCGAAACGGCGAGCGAAGCGATCGCGATGAACGCGGCCACCCGCCGCCATCTCGAGCTGGACACGCGCGTGGACGGCGATACCCGCAATACGCTGCTGGGTGTGCTCGATACCACCGTCACCCCGATGGGCGGACGCCTGCTGCGCCGTTGGCTGCACCGTCCGCTGCGCCTGCGCGAGGTGCTGGTGCAGCGCCACGATGCAGTGGCCACGTTGATTGATCGGGGTGCCGACAGCGACGTGCGCGAAGCCTTCCGTGCGCTGGGCGACCTTGAACGCATCCTCACCCGCGTGGCGCTGCGTTCGGCGCGCCCGCGCGATTTCTCCACGCTGCGCGATGGCCTGGGCCTGCTGCCGGAGGTGCGCGCGGTGCTGGCGCCGCTGGATTCGCCGCGTCTGGTCGCCCTGCGCGAGGCCTTGGGCTCGCATGACGAATGCGCGCACCTGCTGGCCTCGGCCATCGCCCCTGCCCCGCCGATGAAGTTGAGCGACGGCGGCGTGATCGCCGAAGGCTATGACGCCGAGCTGGACGAGCTGCGCCGCCTGTCCACCCATGCCGACCAGTTCCTGATCGACCTGGAGCAGCGCGAGCGCGCCAGCAGCGGCATCGCCACGCTGAAGGTCGGCTACAACCGCGTGCATGGCTACTACATCGAAATCAGCAAGGGCCAGAGCGAAAAGGCGCCGGTGCATTACACCCGCCGCCAGACCCTGACCAATGCCGAGCGCTACATCACCGAAGAACTGAAGTCGTTCGAAGACAAGGTGCTGTCGGCGCGCGAACGTTCGCTGTCGCGCGAAAAACTGCTGTACGAACAGCTGCTCGATACGCTGGCCGGCGAACTGGAACCGCTCAAGCAGTGCGCCGCCGCGCTCAGCGAACTGGACGTGCTGGCCGGCTTCGCCGAACGCGCGCAGGCGCTGGACTGGGCGCGCCCGGAGCTGGACACCGCCCCGTGCCTGCGCATCGAGCGCGGCCGCCACCCGGTGGTGGAAGCAGTGCGCGAGCAGCCGTTCGAACCCAACGACCTGGACCTGCACGCCGACCGCCGCATGCTGGTCATCACCGGCCCGAACATGGGCGGTAAATCCACCTACATGCGCCAGAACGCGCTGATCGTGCTGCTGGCCCACATCGGCAGCTTCGTGCCGGCCAGCCGCGCGGTGATCGGCCCGATCGACCGCATCCTGACCCGCATCGGCGCCGGCGATGACCTGGCACGCGGGCAGTCGACCTTCATGGTCGAGATGAGCGAAACCAGCTACATCCTGCATCACGCCACCGCGCAGTCGCTGGTGTTGATGGACGAGATCGGCCGCGGCACCTCCACGTACGACGGCCTGGCACTGGCCGACGCGGTGGCCCGCCACCTCGCGTACGAGAACCGCTGCTACACGCTGTTTGCCACCCACTACTTCGAGCTCACCGCGCTGGCCGACGAGCAGCACGAAGGCGGCATCAGCGGCATTGCCAACGTGCACCTGGACGCGGTGGAGCACGGCGAGGCGCTGGTGTTCATGCACGCGGTGAAGGACGGCCCGGCCAACCGCAGCTTCGGCCTGCAGGTGGCCGCGTTGGCCGGCCTGCCCCGTGCCACCGTGGCCCAGGCCCGGCGCCGGCTGGCCGAGCTGGAGCAGCGCGGCGGCGAGACCGTGGCCGCCACCATGGCCCCGCAAGCGCTGGATGCACCGCAGCAGTTCGGGTTGTTCACCGCGCCCTCCAGCAAGGCACAGGAGGCGCTGGCGGCGATCGACCCGGATGAGCTGACCCCGAAGCAGGCGCTGGAGGCGCTGTACCGGCTGAAGGCGCTGGTATAGGCCAGCGCGGTCACGACCAACGGTCGTGACCTACCGGGTTCGCGGGACCGCCCGGTGGGCCGGGTCGGCCGAAGTTGCGGTAGCGCCCGACCGTTGGTCGGGCGGTGGGTAGCCCGGCCGCGTGAAGCCTTCGCATTCCCTTCGTGCACGCGGCGTTATGCTCCGCCGGTCCCATCCCGGGTCGAAGGAGTCGATCGTGAATACGAATTCGCTCACCGCATCCCTTTTCTCGCAGTTGCAGGGCACTGGCGTCCAACAGGTCTCCCAGCAGCTCGGCCTGGACCAGAACCAGGCCACCCAGGCGGTCAGCGCCGCCCTGCCCCTGTTGATGGGCGCGCTCGGCAGCAATGCCAGCCAGCCGCAGGGCGCGCAGTCGCTGCTCAATGCGCTCCAGAAAGATCATCTCGGCGGTGGGAGCGGCGGCGGCGGTTTCGACCTTGGCGGCATCCTGGGGGCCGTGCTTGGGGGCGGCGGCGGAGGTGCCGCCACCAACGGCGCTGGCATCCTCGGCCACGTCTTTGGCGGCCAGACCAATCAGGCGGCCCAGGTGCTGGGCAACAAGACCGGCCTCGACAGTGGACGCGCCGGCCAGCTGCTGGCGATCCTGGCGCCCATCGTCATGTCGTTCCTGGCCCAACGGTTTGCCCAGCAGGGCAATGCCAACGAGCTCGGCCAGGCGCTCGGCGCCGAAGCGCCACCGGCAGCTGCCGGCGGCATTGGCGGCCTGCTCAACGCGTTCGACCAGGATGGCGACGGCCAGTTCGGCCTCAGCGATGTCATGGGCATTCTCAGCAAGCGCTGACCTGCCCCCGTCGCCGGCCTCCCATGGCCGGCGACCTTTCAATAGTCCGTGCCTATCACTTCGGTTAGTTCAATTGAATTTACCAACCGCCGAACGGCGCATAGGGTAGTTGGGCTGCCCTCGCGTCCTTCCGCGGGGCCCATTCCACATTCGCCAGTCCACAGGTAACTACCCATGAAAAGCGAAGCGAAGTGCCCGTTCAACCACGCCCTTGTCGGCGATGCCACGACCAACCGCGACTGGTGGCCCAACCAGCTCCGCGTGGACCTGCTCAACCAGCACTCCTCGCGCTCGCACCCGCTGGCCGCTGACTTCGATTATGCCCAGGCGTTTTCCAAGCTCGACTACGCTGCCCTGAAGGCCGACCTCACCGCGCTGATGACCGATTCGCAGGAGTGGTGGCCAGCCGACTTCGGCCACTACGGCGGCCTGTTCGTCCGCATGGCCTGGCACAGCGCCGGCACCTACCGCATCGGTGACGGCCGCGGCGGCGGCGGCCGCGGCCAGCAGCGCTTCGCCCCGCTCAACAGCTGGCCGGACAACGTCAGCCTGGACAAGGCGCGCCGCCTGCTGTGGCCGATCAAGCAGAAGTACGGCCAGGCCATTTCCTGGGCCGACCTGCTGATCCTCACCGGCAACGTCGCGCTGGAATCGATGGGCTTCAAGACGCTCGGCTTCGCCGGCGGCCGCCCCGATACCTGGGAACCGGACCAGGATGTGTACTGGGGCCGCGAAACCACCTGGCTGGGTGGCGATGTGCGCTACGCGCACGGCTCCGAAGGCGTGGTCGAAGACCACGGCGTGCTGGTGTCCGATGACGATGCCGACGGTGACATCCACTCGCGCAACCTGGAAAACCCGCTGGCCGCCGTGCAGATGGGCCTGATCTACGTGAACCCCGAAGGCCCGGATGGCAACCCGGACCCGATCAAGGCCGCCATCGACATCCGCGACACCTTCGGCCGCATGGCCATGGATGACGAGGAAACCGTGGCACTGATCGCCGGCGGCCACAGCTTCGGCAAGACCCACGGCGCCGGCCCGGCCGACAACGTGGACGTGGAACCCGAAGCGGCCGGCCTCGAACACCAGGGCCTGGGCTGGGCCAACAAGTTCCGCAGCGGCAAGGGGGGCGACACCATCACCAGCGGCCTGGAAGTGACCTGGACCCGCACCCCGGCGCAGTGGAGCCACGACTTCTTCCAGATCCTGTTCGGCAACGAATGGGAACTGACCAAGAGCCCGGCCGGCGCCCACCAGTGGGTGGCCAAGAATGCCGAGGCAGTGATTCCCGACGCGCACGACCCGTCGAAGAAGCACCGCCCGACCATGCTCACCACCGATCTGTCGCTGCGGCTGGACCCGGCCTACGAGAAGATCTCGCGTCGCTTCCTCGAAGACCCGCAGGCGTTCGCCGATGCCTTCGCGCGGGCGTGGTTCAAGCTGACCCACCGCGACATGGGCCCGCGTGCCCGCTACCTGGGCCCGGAAGTGCCGGCCGAAACCTTCATCTGGCAGGACCCGGTACCGGAAGCGCCGAAAGCGCAGATCAGCGCGGGCGATGTGGCCGCACTGAAGCAGCAGATCGCGGCTGCCGGGTTGAGCGTGGCGGAGCTGGTCTCCACTGCATGGGCCTCGGCATCCACCTTCCGCGGTTCGGACAAGCGCGGCGGCGCCAACGGCGCACGCATCCGCCTGGCCCCGCAGAAGGACTGGGCCGTGAACCAGCCCAGGCAGCTGGCCAAGGTGCTGGCGGCACTGGAGAAGATCCAGGGCGGCTTCAAGGGCGATGGCGGCGCGCAGGTGTCGCTGGCCGACCTGATCGTGCTGGCCGGCAATGTCGGCGTGGAGCAGGCGGCCAAGGCCGGTGGCCATGACGTCAGCGTGCCGTTCAACGCGGGCCGCACCGATGCCAGCCAGGAACAGACCGACGTGGAATCCTTCGCGGTGCTGGAGCCGTATGCCGATGGTTTCCGCAATTACGTGAAGGGCCGCTACAGCGTGCCGGCCGAGGCGCTGCTCATCGACAAGGCGCAGCTGCTGACCCTGACCGGGCCGGAGCTGACCGCGCTGGTGGGCGGCCTGCGCGTGCTGGGCGCGAACGTGGACGGCAACACCCAGGGCGTGCTGACCGAACGCCCGGGCACGCTGAGCAACGACTTCTTCGTCAACCTGCTGGATATGGGCACGCAGTGGAAGGCCAGCGGTGACGGCTACGAAGGCAGCAGCCGCAACGGCGGTGGAAAGCGCTGGACCGGCAGCCGTGCCGACCTGGTGTTCGGCTCCAACTCGGTGCTGCGTGCAGTGGCCGAGGTGTATGCCAGCGCCGATGGCGAGAAGAAGTTCGTGCAGGACTTCGTCGCCGCTTGGGCACGGGTGATGGAGTTGGACCGGTACGACCTGCACCGGTGATGTGGATCTGCGGGGCGCACGACCAACGGTCGTGCGCTACCCCGGTGTGCCCGGCCGTTTGCCCGTCGGTTTGCCCGGCGGTTTGTTTCCGCCGGTAGGTGCCCACCGTTGGTGGGTACGCGATGCTCAAATGGCGTCGATATCACCCAGCGCGCGGATCAACCGCCGTGCGCGTTTGTCGGGGCGGTGTTCTGGCGGCTGGTAGCCATTCTTTGCCGCCGCACGCTGCGCACGCAGTTCGGCCCGCCGCGCGCGGGAGGCCTCGCTCTCTTCGTACAGCTGCTGCGCCACCGGCGCCGGGCCACGCAGGTCGCTCAAGCCGCGCACCTGCACGTCATACACCTCATCGCCGCGGCTGATCTGCAGCTGCTCGCCCACGCGCACCGCGCGCGAGGACTTCGGGCGCTGCCCGGCCACGTCCACCTTGCCCGTTTCCACGGCCTGCTTGGCCAGGCTGCGGGTCTTGAAGAAGCGTGCGGCCCACAGCCACACATCCAGCCGCACGGCGGCGGGCACCAGCGTAGTTGCTTCGGTCATGCGGGTGATTCAGCTCCCCGGCTCTGCCGGTCGTCGGTTCAGCGGTTGCGGCGCCGACGGGTTGCCACGGCACCCGGTGCCACCGATCAGCACGGGTACCCCCGCATCCAGATCGCGGCGCTGGCTGCCGACCTGGCATTCCGGTCGGTCCATCGGCCGTACCTGCGCATCGCGCAGGCGGTCGTCTGTAGACGAACATGCGGGCAGCAGCGCGGCAATCAAGAGTGCCGCGAGTGCGGGGATGAACAGGTCAGGTGTACGCATCGCGATATCCCGGTTACGGGGTTGGTGCTAGTGTGCCGCTCTCCGGGCTTGATCTCCAGAGCACATGGCCAAAGCGCCGCTTGACCTGACTACCGGCCCAATCGGGCGCAATCTGTTCCTGTTCGCCCTGCCGATCCTGGCCGGCAACATCGCCCAGTCGTTGAACGGCTCGGTGAATGCGGTGTGGGTGGGCCGCTTCTTGGGCGAGGCGGCGCTGACTGCCACCGCGAACGCCAACAACATCATGTTCTTCCTGATCGGTTCGGTGTTCGGCATCGGCATGGCCGCCACCATCCTGATCGGCCAGGCGATGGGCGCCAAGGACATCCCGCAGGCCCGGCGGGTGATGGGCACCAGTGCCACCTTCTTCATCGGCCTGTCGGTGGTGATCGCCATCGCTGGCTGGTGGCTGTCGCACCCGCTGCTGGCGGCGATGGGTACGCCGGCTGCATCTTTGCCGCTGGCCGAGGCCTACCTGCGCATCATCTTCCTGGCCATGCCCACGCTGTATGCGTTCGCCTTCCTCAGTTCGGCGCTGCGCGGCGTCGGCGATTCGCGCACGCCGTTCCGCTTCCTGCTGCTGTCGGTGGTGCTGGATATCGGCTTCAACCCGCTGCTGATCTTCGGCATCGGGCCGTTCCCCAAGCTGGGCATCGCCGGTGCGGCGTGGGCCACGCTGATCGCGCAGACGTTGTCGCTGATCGGCCTGCTCTGGTACATGCGCAACAAGCGCCATGTGCTGTGGCTGGGCCGCAAGGACATGCGGCTGTTCAAGATCGACACCGAAATCCTGCGCGCGCTGGTGGTCAAGGGCGTGCCGATGGGCCTGCAGATGGTGCTGATTTCGCTGTCGATGATCATGATGATGACCATGGTCAACAGCTACGGCACCGATACCGCGGCAGCCTATGGTGCGTCGCTGCAGCTGTGGACGTATGTGCAGATGCCGGCGATGGCAATCGGTGCGGCGTGTTCGTCGATGGCCGCGCAGAACGTGGGCGCGGGCAACTGGTCGCGCGTGCGCGGTACCGCGCGCAGCGGGGTGCTGTACAACTTCCTGCTGACCGGCGTGCTGATCCTGCCGCTGATCCTGCTGGACCGTTACTCGCTGGCGCTGTTCCTGCCCACCGGCAGTGAAGCGCTGGACGTGGCGCGCCACCTCAACCACATCGCGGTGTGGTCGTTCCTGTTCTTCGGCGTGAACTTCGTCATCTCCGGCGTGGTGCGCTCCACCGGTGCGGTGATACCGCCGCTGCTGATCCTGGCGGTATCGCTGTGGGGCATCCGCGTGCCGTTCGCCGAGCTGCTGCAGGACCGCCTGGGTGCCGATGCGGTGTGGTGGAGTTTCCCGGTGAGTTCGTTCTGCGCGATGCTGATGTCGCTGGCGTATTACCGCTGGGGCGGCTGGCGCAAGGCGCGCATGTTGCCGAGCCATCGCGAGGAAATGGCGGCGCCGGCGGAAATACCCGCATCGCCGCCGTCGCCGGTCGCCGATCCGGACCCGCGCCCGGCATCGTAATGCCGGAAACGCAAACGGCCACCCGAAGGTGGCCGTTTGCTGACGCGACAACCGAGGTTGTCGGCTGGAATTACTGGGCAGCCTTGGCAGCCAGGCGCGCGGCCTTGGCCTGCGCAGCAGCAGCCAGATCTTCCTTGATGCGGGCAGCCTTGCCTTCCAGGCCACGCAGGTAGTACAGCTTGCCGGCGCGGACCTTACCACGACGCTTCACTTCGACCGAGTCGATGATGGCGCTGTGGGTCTGGAAGACGCGCTCGACGCCGTAGCCGTGCGAGATCTTGCGGACGGTGAACGCGGAGTTCAGGCCGGCGTTCTTGGTGCCGATCACGACGCCTTCGTACGCCTGGACGCGCTCGCGGTTGCCTTCCTTCACCTTCACGTTCACGACAATGGTGTCGCCCTGGCTGAACTTCGGCAGCTCGCGGGTGATCTGGGCGGATTCGAAGTCCGAGAGGATGGATTTGTTCAGCTTGCTCATGGGTGCACCGATTGTGTTCGTTCGGGTGGGCGTGTCATTTCGACAACGTAGGCTCATGCAGTCACCGGACTGTGCTGCACGTTTTTTGTAGGGTTTCCACCGTCAGGCGTGAAAGGCCTGATGGGAATCCGCAATTCTAACCACATCTGGGGGCGGTTACCACCCCGGCCAGGCGTTACGGCAGTTCGGCCTTGGCCTGGTCCAGCAGGATCCGGTCGGCCTTGGACAGGCTGGCCTCGTCAAGCAGGTCCGGGCGGCGCAGCCAGGTCCGCAGCAGCGACTGCTGGCGGCGCCAGCGGGCGATGGCCGCGTGGTTGCCCGAGCGCAGCACGTCCGGGACATTGCCCCATTCATGTTGTGCCGGCTGGCTGAAATGCGGGCAGTCCAGCAGCCCCTGCGGGCCTTCGAAACTGTCCTGGGCGGCCGATTCGGCGTCGTTCAAGGCGCCTTCCTGCAGCCGGGTAACGGCATCCACGATCACCGCCGCGCCCAGTTCACCGCCGGACAGGACGTAATCGCCAATCGAGATTTCCTCGGTGACCTCGGCCGCCAGGAAGCGCTCGTCCACGCCTTCATAGCGCCCGCACAGCAGGATCATGCGCGGCAGTGCCGCCAGTTCCCGGACCTTGGCCTGGGTCAGCGGCTTGCCCTGCGGGCTCAGGTAGATCACCGGCGCCGGCGCCGGGTCGGCCGCCTTGGCTGCTGCCAGGCAGGCGCGCAGCGGCTCGATCAGCATCACCATGCCCGGGCCACCCCCGAACGGACGGTCGTCCACCCGGCGGTAGTTGCCCTCGGCGTAGTCACGCGGATTCCAGCCATGCAGGTCCAGCAGGCCGCGTTCGGCCGCACGGCCGACCACGCCCAGCGCGGCCGACTGCGCCATGAATTCCGGGAACAAGGTGATGACGTCAATGCGCACCGGTCAGAACTCCGGGTCCCAATCAACGATGACCAGGTTGGCCTCGAAATCCACCGATTTCACGAAGTCCGGCTGCACGAACGGAATCATCCGCTCGCGGTCGCCCTGCACCACCACCACGTCGTTGGAGCCGGTCGAGAACAGGTGCGAGACCCGCCCCAGTTCGACGCCATCAACGGTACGCACCTGCAGGCCTTCCAGGTCGACCCAGTAATACTCGTCGGCCTTCGGCGGCGGCAGTGCGCTGCGTGCTACATAGACTTCGGTTCCGTACATCGACTCGACCACATCGCGGTCGGTGATATCGGGAAACACCGCTACCAGGTGCTTGCCGGACTGACGTCCGCGCGCGCCCTTGAGGGTGCTCTCCTGGCCGGCGGGCGAGCGCAGGATCCAGGGCTGATAGTTGAAGATGGCGGTACGCGGCTCGGTCCAGGACTCGAGCTTTATCTCGCCTCGCACACCAAAAGCGCCGACAATCCTGCCCAGCAGGATGCGGCGCTCGGTATCTTTCATCTGTATATGCCGACGGGCCGCGCCAGGCGCGGCCCTTCAGGATCAGGCCGCAGCGGCCTGGGCCTTGGTCGCTTCCTTGTACAGGTTGCGAACCTTGTCGGTCAGCTGGGCGCCGTTGGCAACCCATGCGTCGACCTTCGGGATATCCAGCACGATGCGGGCTTCGGCGCCCTGGGCAACCGGGTTGTAGTAACCCACGCGCTCGATGTTGCGGCCGTCACGCGCGCTGCGCGAGTCGGTCACGATGATGTGGTAGAACGGACGCTTCTTGGCGCCGCCGCGGGTCAGTCGGATCTTGACCATGGTGTTGCTTCCTCTATTGCCCAGTCGCCAGGATGGCGCGGTAAGCCGGCGATTATAGCGGCCGGTCCGGGGCATTCCAAGCCCAGCGGGGGCTGTGAAGATGAACGGGGGCTTCAGGCGTCGCCTGGGCCGCCGCACGACCAACGGTCGTGCGCTACCCGGGGCGCCATTGCCCGATGTGGTGCCGGGGGCGCCATTGCCCGGTTTGGTAGGGCACGACCGTTGGTCGTGCCGCCTCACGCCAGGGGCTGCCACCCCTGCCCGCCCAACGTGGCCAACGCCTCCTGCGCCAATGCATCGGATTCCGGGAACCGGTGATCATCAATGCTGGCTATTGGCCATACGCCGGAGGCGTTGAGGCCGATGGCGGCATCAAACCCGCCCAGCTGCTCCAGGCTCACTGCCTCCAGTCTCGGCGCCCCACCCCACCCCGCCTGCAGCAGGCGCTCATGGGTGCCGCGCAGTGCCGGTGCCTGCGGCCAGACCACCTCGCCGTTGCGCGCGAAGGCCACGTTCCAGGTGGTGCCTTCGCTGACCAGCCCGTGCGCATCAACGAACAGCGCATCGTCGAAACCGGCCAGCAGCGCCTGGCGGCGCTGCTGGAACAGCGCGAAGGTGCCAACGTGTTTCAGGTGCGGCAGCTCGCGCTGGTAGTGCACGCTGCACACGCGTCGCGGTGATGAAGGTGCCGATGCCGGCGGCGCCACCGCGACCAGCACATCCACCGGTACCGGCTGCAGCGGCTG
>DGIP01000087.1 GCA_002386405.1 Stenotrophomonas maltophilia | reverse complement strand
CGGGAAGGTGGGCTTCTGCGGTGGCGTCGTGGCCGGCACGCCAGGCTGGGCGGCCGGTAGCGGAACAGTGGCCGGCGCAGGCGATGGCGATGGCGGGTAGCCGGTCGTCGATCCGATCGGTGCGGTCGCCACCAGCTTGAGCAGCGCGGCCCAGTCCTGCCGGTTGAAGTTGCACTCGTCTTCGCGTCCGGGGGTGCAGCCCATGTCGTAGGGATCACTGGAGGGGGCCGGCGGCAGCTGGATGCGTCCGCTGCGATCCAGCGACAGCTTGCGCATGGCCACCGTGTTCATGACATTGCCGCCGATCAGGTACAGCGTGTGGTCGCCGCCCATGTTGGCCGCGATCACCACCTCGCAGTGCGATTTCCAGTTCGCCACCGTGCCGCCGCTGAGCTGTTGCACCAGCCCGGCGTAACTCAACGATTCGTTGCGGCCGCGCAGGTAGCAAAGCAGGTCGCCGGGCGCGGGCTTTTCCTGCGCCGGATCCGCCATCCGGTACGGGCCGGTGTTCTGGTAAGCGGCGCGGATGTAGTCGATGTGGCGCGGCGAGCGGGTGAAGCCGGGCACCCCGGCGCGGCTCATCACCCAGGAGATGAAAGCGGCCGACCACGGGTTGTCGATCAGGAAGGCGCGGCAGTCGCTGTCGGTGTAGCGCGAACCGAACGGCTCCATGCAGCTGGTTGCGCCAGGCTGGCTGCCCATCGGCCCCAGCGTGCCGCTGTCGCGCCAGTAGCTGACCACGCGCTGCCACGCGGGCATGCCGTCGTCGGCCAGGTACTCGCGTTCGGCCTCGCTTACGCCAAGGTTGCGGGCACGCCCTTCACCGTCGATGAAAGGCCGGTACCACAGGCGGTGCTCGTTGCAGGCGGTGCGGACGATGCTCGCCGCCAGCGGGCTCAGGCCGTAGCGCGGCGGGATGTCGCAGACTTCGGCGGCGGCGGCGGTGCCCGGCAGCAGGGCCATGGGCGAAAGACAGGCAAGCAGGAGCAGGGGGCGCATGCGCGCTCTCCATTCGGGGGCAATGGAAGCCTCGCAGAGCCGGCAAGGACGTGCCGTGAAATCCGCGGCGGCGCACGACCAACGGTCGTGCGCTACCGGATCCGCGGTAGGTATCGACCGTTGGTCGATACGGGCTGCCGACCAGAATTCAGGGCGGGTTGCCCAGCTTCAACGACAGGTCAATCGCCTGCACATGCTTGGTCAGCCCGCCGATCGAAATGCAATCCACCCCGTCGTCGGCAATCGCGCGCAGGCCGGCCAGGTCCACGCTGCCGGAGACCTCGAGCGGGATGCGCCCAGCCGCGATCTTCACCGCTTCACGGCGGGTGGCGGCGTCGAAGTCGTCGATCAGGATGCGGTCACAGCCCACCGCCAGCGCTTCGCGCAGCTGCTCCAGGTCTTCCACTTCCACCACCAGCGGCAGCCGTGGCCACTGCGCCCGCGCGGCGTTGACGGCAGCGGTCAGCGAACCGGCGGCGCGGATGTGGTTTTCCTTCAGCATCACCGTGTCGTACAGGCCCTGGCGGTGGTTGTCGCCACCGCCGCAGCGCACGGCGTACTTCTGCGCCGCGCGCAGGCCCGGCAGGGTCTTGCGGGTGTCCAGGATGCGCGTGCCGGTGCCGGCCACGGCCGCTACGTAGCGCGCGGTGGTGGTGGCGGTGCCCGACAGCGTCTGCAGGAAATTCAGCGAGGTGCGCTCGGCGCTGACCAGGCTGCGGTTGCGCCCGTGCAGGATCGCCAGCACAGTGCCGGCGGGCACCGCATCGCCTTCGGCCACGCGCCATTCGATCCGCACCTGCGGGTCCAATGCCTGGTGGGTGGCATCGAACCACGGCCGGCCCGCGATCACCGCATCCTGCTTGCACAGCAGGTAGGCGCTGTCGGGGCGGTCCGGAAGCAGGGCGGCGGTCACGTCACCCGCGCCGATGTCCTCGGCCAGGGCGCGGGCGACATCGGCCTGTACCTGGCCGGGGTCAGGGGGCGTCAGCGGGCTCAGGCTCATTACCTGGGGAAATCGGTGATCTGGGCGGTATCGATGGCTTCTTCCGGCAGCAGTACCGGAATGCCGTCGTTGACCCGGAAAATCTGCTTGCGGTCCTGGGTCAGCAGCGCTTCGCGCAGGGGCTGGTCCAGCGGGGTGCCGTCGAGGTTGGTCACCGTGCCGGCGCCAATGGCCCGGTTGAGCGCGTCCAGGCCCTTGGAATCCAGCAGGGACAGGCGCTGGTTGGTGCGGGGCGCGCACAGGAGGTCGATGACTTTGCGATCCATGGGTTCTTCGTCTTGCGTGGAAGGCGGCTAGAATACGTCTTTAAGGCAGGTGACGGCCAATGACCCCCAACCAATCCGCGCCGCTCGTCGGCATCGTCATGGGTTCCCGCTCCGACTGGGAGACCATGCAGCACGCGGCGCAGAAGCTCGACGCGCTCGGTGTTCCCTACGAAGTGAAAGTCGTCTCGGCGCACCGCACGCCCGACGTGCTGTTCACCTACGCCGAACAGGCCGGCCCGCGTGGGCTGCGCGCGATCATTGCCGGTGCCGGCGGCGCCGCGCACCTGCCGGGCATGATCGCGGCCAAGACCGCGGTGCCGGTGCTGGGCGTGCCGGTGCAGTCCAAGGCCCTGAACGGCATGGATTCGCTGCTGTCGATCGTGCAGATGCCGGCCGGCGTCCCGGTGGCCACCTTTGCCATCGGCAACGCCGGCGCCTCCAACGCCGCGTTGTTCGCCGCCGCCATGCTGGCGCCGGAGCAGCCGGCCATCGGCCAGGCGCTGGACGGCTTCCGTTCCCGCCAGACCGAAGACGTCATGGCCCACGACGATCCGCGTCAATGACCACCGTGACCGTTGGCATCCTGGGCGGCGGCCAGCTGGCCCGCATGATGGTCCTGGCCGGCGCGCCGATGGGGCTGCGCTTCGAACTGTTCGACCCGGCCGCTGATGCCTGCGGCGGGCAGCTGGCGCCGCTGCAGGTGGCCGCGTTCGAGGACGAGGCCGCCCTGGCCGCGTTCGCTGAACGGGTGGACGTGGTGACCTTCGATTTCGAGAACGTGCCCGCCCGCAGCGCGCAGTTCCTGGCCGACCGGGTGCCGGTGTATCCCAACCCCGACGCACTGGCCGTGGCACAGGACCGCCTGAGCGAAAAGACCCTGTTCCGCGAGCTCGGCATTCCGTTGCCGGCGTTCGCCGACATCGACAGCCGCGACACGCTGGCCGCCCGGGTGGCCGAGTTCGGCCTGCCGTGCATCCTCAAGACCCGCCGCTTCGGCTACGACGGCAAAGGCCAGTTCCGCCTGCGCAGCGAGGCCGACATCGATGCGGCATGGGACGCGCTGGGTGGCCAGGTGGCCCGTACCGGGCTGATCCTGGAGGGCTTCGTCGCCTTCGAACGTGAAGTCAGCGTGGTCGCCGTGCGTGGCCAGGATGGCGAATTCCGCGCCTGGCCGGTCACCGGCAACTGGCATGTGGATGGCGTGCTGTCGGCCAGCCTGGCCCCGGCACGGTTGTCCCCGGCACAGCACGACGCCGCGATCGGCTATGCGCAGACCCTGGCCGAACGACTGGATTACGTCGGCGTGTTCGCGCTGGAGCTGTTCTGCCGGGGTGACGAGCTGCTGGCCAACGAGATGGCACCGCGCGTGCACAACTCCGGGCACTGGACCCTCGAAGGCAGCGAAACCTCGCAGTTCGAGAACCACCTGCGCGCCGTGGTGGGGCTGCCGCTGGGCGACACGCGCATGCTGGGGCATGCCTGCATGCTCAACTGGCTGGGTGAGATGCCGGACGCGGAAGCCGTGCTGGCACAGCCGGGTGGCCACTGGCATGACTACGGCAAGCAGCCGCGTGACGGCCGCAAGGTCGGGCATGCCACGCTGCGCGAGGACGAGGCCGGGCTGCTGGCTGACGCGTTGGAAGCAGTAGGGCAGCAGCTGGATCGCTCTGACCAGGTCAAGCCAGCGGTAGCCAGTCTGCGCGGTTGAGCATTCTCAATCGCGCAGCTGCGTGGCCACGAAATCCCAGTTGACGATTTTCCAGAACGCGTCCAGGTACCGGCCGCGTTCGTTCTGGTAATCGGTGTAATACGCGTGTTCCCACACATCGCAGGCCAGCAGGGGGGTGCTCTCGCCGGTCAGCGGGGTGCCGGCGTTTCGCGTGGCCTGGACCGCCAGCGCGCCATTGGGGTGCTGCACCAGCCACACCCAGCCGGCGCCGAACACGCCCAGCGCAACCCGGTCGAATTCCTCGCGCAGCCGCTTGGCGTCGCCGAAATGGCGGCTGATCAGTTCGCCGAGGCGCCCCTGCGGTTCGCCACCCCCGCGCGGGTGCAGGCACTGCCAATAGAAGGCGTGGTTCCAGGCCTGCGCGGCCGCGTCGAACAGGCTGCCCTGGCTCTGCCGCACGATCTCCTCCAGTGGCAGCTCGGCCAGCTCGGTGCCCTCGATGCGTGCGTTTACCGCCTCCACGTAACCGCGGTGGTGCTGGCCGTGGTGCAGGTCCAGGGTGGTGGCCGACAGATGCGGCTGCAGGGCGGTGCGGTCATAGGGCAGGCGGGGCAATTCGAGGGGCATGGGTCGCTGCAGGCTGGAGACGGGGCGCCGGAGGCAGGGCCAGTAGGATTACAATGACCGTCTGGGAAGTCTATCCGACCGGCGAGGTCGGGTGTCCCGTGGCGCAGGGAGAGTCGTGGTGGCGGTAATGCAAGAGATCCAGGCCGAAGTGGACAAGTACCCCCTCGTGTTGTTCATGAAGGGCACCCCGCAGTACCCCATGTGCGGCTTCTCCAGCCGCGCCGTGCAGGCGCTGATGGCCGCCGGCGCCGTGTCGCTGCGCACCGTCAACGTGCTGGAACTGCCCGAGGTGCGGGCCAACCTGGCGCGCTTCTCCAACCTGCCGACCTTCCCGCAGCTGTTCATCAACGGCGAGTTGATCGGCGGCTGCGACATCGTGCTGGAGCTGTTCGAATCCGGCGAACTCAAGCGGATCGTCGAAGAGGCCTCGCAGCCGTGAGTGCGGTCCCGTCCGTTGGGGTCGGGACCGGATCGCTGGCCGATCGCGTCATTCTGGTGGCCGGTGCGGGTGGGGGCTTCGGCAGTGCCGCCGCCATTGCCTGTGCCGCCGCCGGTGCCACCGTGGTCCTGCTGGGGCGCAAGCCGCGTCGGCTGGACCGGGTCTACACGGCGGTGGAAGCGGTCGGCCCCGAGCCCCTGCTGTACCCGCTGGACCTGGAAGGGGCCACCCCGGACGACTACGCCACCCTGGCCGAGCGGCTGCAGTCCGAGCTCGGCCGGCTCGATGGCGTGCTGTACTGCGCCGCCGACTTTGCCGGCCTGACCCCGTTCGAACACGCCGACCCGGCCGCGTTCGCGCGGGCGGTGCACGTCAACCTGACCGCCCCGGCCTGGCTGGCCCAGGCCTGCCTGCCACTGCTGCGCCAGCGCGACGATGCCGCGCTGGTGTTCACCGTGGACGATCCGGCCCGGGTAGGGCGGGCCTACTGGGGTGGCTATGGCGCCGCCCAGCATGGCCTGCGCGGCCTGATCGCCGCGTTGCACGACGAGCTGGCCAACAGCCCGGTCCGGGTCAGCGGCCTGCAGCCCGGCCCGATGCGCACTGCGCTGCGGGCCCGCGCCTATTCGATCGACGAGGACGGCATGGCCCGCGATCCGGTGGCCTGCGCCGCCGCGGCCGTCGAACTGCTCTCGGCCCAGGGCATCGCCCACCGGGGCACGGTGCTGGACCTGGCGTAACCGGCTGGCAACAGCCGCGACTTACCCTTGATGTGAAGCCCGCCCGCGCATGCCGGCGCGCTCGACCCTGAACGCGAAAGAACCCGGCATCGCGCCCTGTTCAGCCAAATGTGAAGAAGGCGTCACGATCGCGTTGTGATGGCGTGTGTTTTGTCGCCAAACGGTCATATGGCGGGCTTATCGTGTTAATCTAGTGTTAACCGTTGCGGCTGAAACCAGCCTGCGGCAAGGGAACCCAGATAAAAGTCCAGACAGCCGCTGAATGGCTGCTTGGGCGCGCTTTTTTTTCCGCCATCGCCAACTCGCATCGAGGCTACTCCCAATGATCGACCCACGCTGTCTCCGGATGTCCAAGCTCACCCTTGGCCTCATGGCAGTACTTGCTGCCGCCCCCGCCTTCGCCCAGAGCACCTCTGCCGGTGTCGGCGGCCAGGTCATGTCTGCCGCTGGCCAGCCTGTTGCTGGCGCCGAAGTCACGATCACGCACACCGAGTCGGGCACGGTCAGCCGCGCCACCACCGATGCTGCGGGTCGTTACAACGCGCGCGGCCTGCGCGTGGGTGGTCCGTACACCATCACCATCACCAAGTCCGGTGAAGGCACCAAGACCGAAGAAGGCGTGTACCTGGGCGTGAACCAGACCGGTACCGTCAACGCCGCCCTGACCGGCGACGTGGCCGCTACCAACCTGGAAGCGGTGCAGGTCGTGGCCGTGGCCGGCGGCTCGGAAGTGTTCAGCTCCACCAAGATGGGCTCGGGCACCAACATCAGCCAGCAGCAGATCGAGACGGCCCCGTCGATCGGCGGCAACATCCAGGACCTGATGCGTCTTGACCCGCGCGTGACCTTCATCGACCGCGCCTCGGGCTCGATCTCGGCCGGTGGCCAGAACCCGCGCTTCAACTCGATCAACATCGACGGCGTGTCCGCCAGCGACACCTTCGGCCTGGAAGGCAACAACATGCCGACCCGCCGCCAGCCGGTCGCCATGGAAGCCATTGAAGCGCTGGACATCAACCTGTCCAACTACGACGTCAGCATCGCTGCCGCCGCCGGTGCCACCGTCAACGCGGTGACCAAGTCCGGTACCAACGAATTCCACGGCTCGGTCTACGGCACCTACCGTGACGGCGACTGGTTCGGCGACAACCCGGAAGGCCAGAAGTTCAACGGCTTCACCAAGGAAGAAACCTACGGCATGACCGTGGGCGGCCCGATCGTGAAGGACAAGCTGTTCTTCTTCGCCAACTACGAAAAGTTCAAGCAGGCCGCCCCGGGCGCCGACCTGAGCGGCACCGCGCTGGGCAAGGCCAACCCGCAGTTCACCCTGGCCGACGTGACCCGTGCGCAGCAGATTGCTGAAGGCTACGGCATTGCCGCCGGTGGCCTGGAAAGCAATGGCGATACGGAGATGGAAGAGTACGCGCTGAAGCTGGACTGGAACATCAGCGACAACCACCGTGCCAACATCCGTTACAGCAAGATCGACCAGAGCAAGCTGCGCATCAACGGCATGACCACCAGCTCGGCCTCGTTGAGCTCGTACTGGTACCAGCACGACAAGACCAACGAGAGCTACGTCGCCCAGCTGTTCAGCGACTGGACCCCGAACTTCTCGACCGAGCTGAAGGCCTCGTACCGCGAGTACTCGGCGATCCGTAATGTCTCGACCGACGCGCCGAGCATCCGCATCTTCTTCCAGGGTACCGAAGCCTCGCCGTCCGGCGACTCGCTGTACCTCGGTACCGAAGTCAACTCCCAGAACAACATCCTGGAGACCAAGGCGTGGAACTACTACGCTGCCGGTACCTGGACCCTGGGTGACCACGACGTCAAGTTCGGTGCGTCGTACGACACCAACGACATCTACAACTACTTCGGTGCCAACTCGTGGGGCGCCTACACCTTCTACGGCCTGGACAACTTCGCTGCCGGCCGCTGGAGCAGCTACAACTACAATCCGGAGCGCACCCCGGGCTCGATTCCGGCTGACTACAAGTTCAGCAACCTGGCCCTGTTCGTGCAGGACACCTGGTACGTCAACAACAACCTGACCCTGACCCTGGGCGTGCGCGCCGACCGTGCCGACACCAGCCCGGCCCCGGCCTACAACGCCCCGGCCTCGGCATTCTTCGGTCTCGACAACAGCGAAGTGCTGAGCAACAAGTTCCTGGTCCAGCCGCGCGCGGGCTTCAACTACACCTTCGACACCGAGCGCCAGACCCAGCTGCGCGGCGGCGTGGGCCTGTTCCAGGGTGACGCCCCGCAGGTGTGGCTGAGCAACAGCTACTCGGCGACCGGCTTCAACAATTCGGTCTACACCTACACCAACGGCTACAACCCGGCGCTGCCGTTCAGCCCGAACAAGGACACCCAGCCGGTCCCGACCACGCCGGGCTCGAACCGCCAGAACGTCAACTTCGTCGGCAGCGACTTCAACATGCCGTCGGTGTACAAGGCCAACCTGGCCTTCGACCACGAGACCCCGTGGTACGGCATCGTGGCCTCGGCTGAGCTGCTGGTCACCAAGGTCAAGGACGCCCTGTACTACAAGAACCTGAACCTGGGTCCGGTGCAGTACCAGGGTCCGGACGGCCGTGACATGTATTACTCCCGCGGCAGCACCGGCAATGCCTGGGCGACCGGCAACGCCCGCGCAGGCCGCAACATGGCCTACGACTCGGTGTACGAGATCGCCAACACCGACAAGGGCCGCACCTCGCAGTTCACCGTCTCGCTGGCCAAGCCGTGGGATGCCGCCAGCGACTGGTCCTGGAACCTGGGCTACACCTACACCGATGCCACCGAAGTCGGCACGCTGACCAGCTCCACCGCCAGCTCGGGCTGGGGCTACCAGTACGCCTTCAACGCCAATGACGAGATCGAGAACACCTCGCGCTACCAGATCCGCGACCGCCTGTCGGGTGCGCTGAACTGGAAGCACAAGTTCTTCGGTGACTACGAAACCCGCGTCGGCCTGGTCTACGAAGGCCGCAGCGGCCGTCCGTACAGCTACGTCTACGTGAACGACGCCAACGGCGACAGCCGTTCCGCGAACGACCTGTTCTACGTGCCGACCGGCCCGGGCGACGTGCTGTTCGGCAACCTGACCGCGACCGGCCAGTTCACCGCCGATCCGGCCATGGAGGCCTCGTTCTTCGAGTGGCTGAAGAACAACCCGCAGCTGGCCAAGTACGCCGGCCAGGCCGCCCCGGCCAACCAGTTCCGTACCGGCTGGATCAACACCTTCGACCTGCGCATCAGCCAGGAACTGCCGGGCTTCATGAAGGGTCACAAGTCGGAGATCTGGCTGGATATCCAGAACGTCGGCAACATGATCAACAAGGACTGGGGCAACATCTACGACTACGGCTTCTTCGCCGATGCGCGTGTGGCCACCCTGCAGGGCATCAAGGACGGCAAGTACGTGTACAACTTCCGCGGCGCGGACGAGCCGGCAGTGGCCAACAACGACGCAGACGGCTTCGACGTCGGTGTCTCGCAGTGGTCGGTACAGCTGGGCTTCCGTTACCAGTTCTGATGAACTGAGGTAGTGGCAAGGTAAGAGGAACGGCCGGGGAAACCCGGCCGTTCTGCTGTGTGCGGCACGGCGGCGGGCGAGGGTGCTTGCCTGGTTCGATGGATGGGCGTATGCTCGTTCGGTTGCGCGAAAAACGCGCACGTACGGCAGCCCCCGTGGCGTCGCCGGGGTCGAAACGCATCCAACGGTCGGGTTTCCCGGCCGTTTTGCTTTTTAAGGGGGCAGCGGTACAGTCGGCAACCTTGAGGAAGCGAAAAGAATGGAAATGACGATCACCGAAAAGCCGGCGCGCACGCTGCCGGTGCAGGACGCGCGGATCTACCCGCGCGGTGGGCTGGATGTGCTGTCGCGCGCTGAAGTGGCGCGCCTGCGCGATGCATCCGGCGGTGGCATGCACGAGCTGCTGCGCCGTTGCGCGCTGGCCGTGCTGACCAGTGGCAGTGCATCGGACGATCCGCGCGCGGCGCGCGATCTGTACCCGGATTTCGACATCCAGGTCGCCCAGCAGGACCGTGGCGTACGCATCGACCTGGTCAATGCGCCGGCGATGGCATTCGTGGATGGCGAGATCATCCGCGGCGTGGCCGAACTGCTGTTCGCGGTCGTGCGCGACCTGGCCTACATGGCCATTGAGATGGGCCCGGCCTACGCGGCCGAGCTGGAATCCTCCGAGGGCATCACCAACGCCGTGTTCGGGCTGCTGCGCAACGCGCGCATCCTCAACCCGGGCGACCCCAACCTGGTGGTGTGCTGGGGCGGCCATTCGATCGGCCGCGATGAGTACCTGTACACCAAGCAGGTCGGCTACGAGCTGGGCCTGCGCGGCCTGGACATCTGCACCGGCTGCGGCCCGGGCGCGATGAAGGGCCCGATGAAGGGCGCCACCATTGCCCATGCCAAGCAGCGCAAGCACACCACGCGCTACATCGGCCTGACCGAGCCGGGCATCATCGCCGCCGAGTCGCCGAACCCGATCGTGAACCACCTGGTGATCATGCCGGACATCGAGAAGCGTCTCGAAGCGTTCGTGCGCATCGGCCACGGCATCATCGTGTTCGCCGGCGGCGTCGGCACCGCCGAAGAGATCCTGTACCTGCTCGGCATCCTGCTGCGCGAGGAGAACAAGGACCTGCCGTTCCCGCTGATCCTGACCGGCCCGACCGTGGCCGCGCCGTACTTCGAGCAGATCGACCGCTTCATCCGCCTGACCCTGGGCGATGCCGCGGCCGAGCGCTACCAGATCATCATCGGTGACCCGGTGGCGGTGGCCCGGCAGATGTCGGCCGGCATCAAGCGCGTGCGCGAACACCGCTTGGTGCAGAAGGATTCGTTCTTCTTCAACTGGTCCATCGAGATTCCGTGGGAGTACCAGCAGCCGTTCGTGCCGACCCATGAAGCGATGGCCGCGCTGGACCTGCACCACGGGCGTCCGCCGCACGCACTGGCGGCCGACCTGCGCCGCGCGTTCTCCGGCATCGTCGCCGGCAACGTGAAGGAAGACGGCATGCGCCGGATCGAGCAGTTCGGCCCGTTCGAGATCCACGGCGACGCCGACATGATGCAGGCCCTGGATGAACTCCTGCGCGCCTTCGTCGAACAGCGCCGGATGAAGATCTCGGGCGAGTACCAGCCCTGCTACCGGGTGCTGGCCTGAGCAAGCGGGGTGGCCGGGTCGGGAGCCCGCGCCACCCCCGCCCAACCGTACGGGTGTCAACGGTTTGACGCCCGTCGCCTCCGGGCGACCGTTCGTCCTGCTGTCGCTTGCCGCCAGGCGGCGGGGCGTCCATTGTCCGTGTCATCACGCTGGGGAGCGTCCCATGTCTTTACGCCTGTCCAAAGGCTTCACACTGATCGAGCTGATGGTCACCATCGTGGTGGTCGGGGTGGTGGCTGCCATCGCCTTTCCGAACTTCCAGAACCTGATCCGTTCCAACCGGATCGCCACCGCGCACAACGAGCTGATCGGCCTGGTCAACCTGGCCCGCAGCGACGCGATCCGCAACAACCAGGGGGGCGCGGTCTGCGGCAGCAGCACCGGCACCAGTTGTGACGGCAAGTGGGCGGTAGGGATGCTGGCCTTCAGCGACACCAATGGCGACGCAGCCTTCAGCAACTCCGAAACCGTGCTGCGCTACGCGTCCATCAACAGCGCCCTGGCGGTGACCGGCCCCAGTGACATGATCGCGTTCGACGGGCGCGGCCGCCGCCGTAACGGCAGCGATCAGGAAGTCACCCTGCGTCCGGCGAAGTGCGACAACCAGCCGTTGCAGAGCACGATGACCATCAACGCCTCCGGACAGGTCACCACCGTCAAGGGACCCTGCAAATGATCCGCACCCCGTACCGTCCGCGCAGCCTCCAGCGCGGCTTCAGCCTGCTCGAGGTGCTCGTCGCCGTGGTGGTGCTGGCGTTTGGGCTGCTTGGCTTTGCGCTGCTGCAGACCATGAACGTGCGCTACGTGCAGAGCGCCAACTACCGCACCCAGGCCACCAACCTGGCCTACGACCTCACCGAACAGATGCGCAGCAATCGCCATTCGTCGGAGTGGTACAGCAACGCCACGTTCGCGTCGGGCAGCAAGACGGCCGCCGGCGTGTGCGCGCGGCCGATCAACACCGTCACCGTGGAACAGAACATCGCGCGCTGGCAGTGCCAGGTGGTCAAGGCACTGGGCGACAACGCTGCAGCCAACGTCACCGTCGCCAACGGCGTGGCCACGGTCGAGATCAGTTGGGCCGACGAGCGCTGGAGCAAGACCGCGCCGGACGCCGCCACCACCTTCCGCACCCAGACCCAGCTATGAAAGGTCCGCTCATGTTCCGCAGCCGCCAGGCAGGTCTGTCCCTGATCGAACTGATGATCTCGCTGGTCATCGGCCTGATCCTGATGCTGGGCATCACCCAGGTCTTCATCGCGTCCCATTCGGCCTCGCGGCTTTCAGAGGGCGTGGCCCGCGCGCAGGAAAACGGCCGTTTCGCGCTGGATTTCCTCGAGCGCGACATCCGCATGGCCGGGCACATGGGCTGCGTGAATGACCAGGCCCATTTCATCAAGGAGACCGGCCTCCCGCGGAACAACATGTTGGCCACCACCGCCACGGGCGGCGGCAGTCCATTGGACTTCAGCGTGGCCATCCAGGGCTACGAAGCCGCCGGTACCGCGCCGACGAATACCCTCAATGTGGGCGCCGGAACCGTGCCGGCCAACCTGCCGGCGACCATCAGTGGCCTGACCCCGGCGCCGATGGCCGGCAGCGACATCCTGGTGCTGCGGTTCCTGGCGCCGGAAGGTGTGCCGGTCACCGCCATCAGCGGCCAGGAGCTCACGCTCACCTCGGATCGCTGGCAGCGCCTGACCGAAGGCGGGATCGCCGCCCCGACCATGTTTGGCATTGCCAACTGTGACAACGTTGACGTGTTCGCCGGCACGTTGGCGTCCAACAAGATTACCGCCGGCACCGTGGACCTTACCCGCTATGCGCCGCAGCCCGAACCCACGCAGGTCTACCGCGCGGAGTCGATGGTCTATTACATCGGCGCCGGTACCAACGGTCCTGGTCTGCGCCGCGCGCGCGCCAACTCGGCCGGCGTGTATGCCATCAATGAAGAGCTGGTCGAGGGTATCGAGAACCTGCAGTTGATGTACGGGCTGGATTCGACGGCCGTGATCGCCGGCGCGACAGCACCCAGCGGCTACATCAGCGTGCAGAACGTGGCCTCCGGCGTCACCACCGCAGCCAATGCAACCGGCGCGGGACAGTGGCGGCGGGTGGGCCTTGTGCAGGTCGGGCTGGTCGCGCGCAGCGCCGATCGGGCCGGCACCAATGCCAACTCAAAGCCCACCGACGCGGCCGCCGCGCTCGGGGTGCTGGGCGTGAATTACAACCAGGATGCCGCTACCGATGGGCGGTATCGCACCGCCTATGAAGTAAGCGTTGCCCTGCGCAACCGTCTGTTCGGGAACTGACCATGAACCGTTCGCCCCGTTACCGTCCTTGCCCGGCCCCCCGCCAAGAGCGCGGTGCCGTGCTGTATGTGGCACTGATCATGTTGCTGCTGCTCGCCCTGATCGGGGTGGCCGGCATGCAGGTGGCCGGCATGCAGGAAAAAATGGCCTCCAATTACCGCGCCGCGAACCGCTCCTTCCAGAACACCGAAGGCGCCGTGCGTAACGTGGAAGATGCCGTGGAGGCGATCACCGATCGTGAAGCGCCGCCCAGCAACAGCCTCGTCGCCGACGCCACCAGCATCACCCAGAACTGCGAAGACGGGTTCGATCCGGTCAAGTGGGGCAGGGACCTGGCCAAGGACAATGCCGCCGCGCCGGCGGTGCGCGTGCGCCAGATCGACCAGTGTGGCGGACCGGGCGCCAATTCAAACGACCAGGGCCTGCCGATCGACAACGCTACGGCCACTTTCCAGATCACCGCGTATGCGGCCGACGACACGACAAACCCGACGTCGCGCTCGGTCATCGACACTATTTTCAAGCTCTGAGGAACGCGGCCATGGCTTCGCGCAGATTCAAGTGGACGGCCGCCGGTTCGGCGGTGGCAGTAATCGGCCTGGCATTGGTGGGCTACAACCTGATTGCCGCGCAGGGGCAGGGCATCCTCGCCCAGAAGCCGCTGAACATTCCGGCAGACACCACGCCGGCCTTCATCATGGCCGTGGATGACTCCGGCTCGATGACGTTCCAGACTCAGTTCCCGGGCCAGGACGGCGAGGGCTGCTGGAACAACGCCCGGCAGAGCTTCTTCGACGCAAACGGTGCGCTGAACACCACGGGTAATACCTGCGACTACTTCTATCTGATGCCGGGGCCGCGCATCAACGGCAATTACTACGGGCTGCCGCCGTTCGATTCGCTGGGCTTCGCCCGCTCCGCGCAGTACAACCCGACGTACTTCAATCCGACGATCAAGTACGAGCCGTGGAAGGATGACAAGGATGCCTCGTTCAACGACTCCGTGCCGTCCGCGGCCCGCCTCGATCCCAAGCCGACCGGTGCCACCACGACGGTCAACCTGACCAGCAACTACTATGGCACCGAGACGTTCCGCCTCCTGAACAACATGACGTACCCGGCGGGCGCCTACATCAATGGCACGACGTACCGCAATGCGGGGACATGGAGCGGCGGCACGACGGACGCGCGCGTCCAGTACTGGCCGGCAACCTTCTACATCAAGGTGGTCAACGGTACAAGCGATCCCTACCCGCAGCTCAACGGCGCCAACGCGTATGCGAATGCGACCCGCGTCCAGGTGAACAACGCGTGTGGCACCGGTTGCGCCATGTGGAAGTACACGCTTCCTGCCGATAATGGCGACGCGGGCTCGAAGAATTTCGCCAACTGGTTCACCTACTACGGCAACCGCAACCGCGCGATGATCGCCGGCATGACGCGCTCGCTGTCCAATGTGGCCAACCTGCGCGTGGGCTACTTCCGCATCAACCAGAATGGCAGCTACGACACGGCGGCCAAGCGCCTGCCCATGCGCAAGCTGAGTGTCGACACCGAGCGCAAGGCGCTGTTCGACGAGATGCTGGCCCTGCCGGCCAGTGGTGGTACGCCTAACCGGCAGGCCGTCTATTCGGCGACGCAGCAGTTCACTCGCACCGATGATGCAGCCCCCGTGCTGGAGGTCTGCCAGAAGAATGCGGTGATGCTGTTCACCGACGGTTTCAGCAATGGTGGCACCAAGACCGTCGGCAACAACGACCAGGGCATGGGTGCGCCGTTCACGGACGGCTACTCCGACACGATGGCCGACATCGTCTCGAAGTACTACAACAACATCAACGGCGCGGCCCCGCTCCGCCCTGATTTCACGGCAGGCCAGGTGCCGGTGCCGGCAGCCTGCAAGACCGGCACGCCGGATCCGCAGCTGGACTGCCAGGCCAATCTTCACCTGAACTTCTATGGCGTCACCCTGGGCGCGCGCGGCAATCTGTTCAACCCGGACAATCCGCAGAACGCCTATACCACCCCGGCGATCTACAACAACTGGCCGGCGTGGGAGAACGATGCGCGCAGCACCGTAGACGACATCTGGCACGCCGCCGTCAATACCCGTGGCGAGTACATCAATGCCCGCACGCCAGCGGAAATCACCGACGCCATGCGCCGCGTGCTGTCCGCGGTGACGGCCGGTTCCTCGCCCTCCGGCGGCACCGGCTTCAGTGGAGCGCGCATCGGCGCAGGCTCGCTGAGCGTCAGTCCGTACTACGAGTACACCAACGAAGGCACCGACTGGTTCGGCAAGCTGACGGCCACCAAGCTCTCGGTCGATCCGACCACGCGTGCCGTGGTGCAGACGCCGTTCTGGGAAGCCAGTGCGCAGTTGCCGGGCGCGTCCGCCCGCAAGATTTTCTTCACCAAGAATGGCAAGACCCAGGAGTTCACCTCTGGCAACGTGACGCTCGACGATCTGTGCCTGAAGCCGGGGCTGTACCCTGACATGTCGATCTGTGGCGCGACCAAGGAACTGACGGACCGCAACATCGATGTTGCGGCGGCCGTCAATTACCTGCGCGGCGACACCTCGCGTGAAGTACGCAATGGCGGCAATCTGCGCGACCGCACCACCCGGCTGGGTGACATCGTCACCTCCACGCCGTTCGTCAGTTCGCCAGGCGACGACTATGGTTATCGTCGCCTGGCGGACACGACGCTGAGCAAGGCGTACGCGGACTACCTGCTCTACAAGGCGGACAAGGCCAACTACATGGTCTACGTGGGCGCCAATGACGGCATGCTGCACGCGTTCAACGGTGGCATGAATGTCAAGGGCGAGACGGTCTCCGGTGGCGGCAGCGAAGCCTTCGCCTACATTCCCAATACCGCGCTTGGGCACATGGCCAACCTGCTGTACCGCGCTGAACCGGAGAAGAAGACCTCCCAGAAGTTCCAGCACCGGTACTACGTGGACGGGCAGATCGCCGTCGGCGATACCTGGTACGGTACGGGCTGGCATACCACCCTGGTGGGTGCCTCCGGTGCCGGTGGTCGCGGTGTATTCGCGCTGGACGTAACCGCTGGCTCCGCCTTCAACGCGAACCGGAAATTGTGGGAAATCAGCGACCTTGATTCCACTCTGACGGCCACGGTGCGGAACAACATCGGCTTCGTGCTGGCCAAGCCGGTGATCGTGCCGGTCAAGGTGGGCACTGATGTGTCGTGGAAGGCTATCTTCGGCAACGGCTTCAACAGCGCCAGCGGCAAGGCGGTGCTGTTCGTCGTCGATATCGCGGACGGCAAGACGACGATGATCGAAGCGGTCGAGACCGGCACGGGCGTTCCCTCGGGCAGCAACGGCCTGGGCAGCATCGTGGTGGTTGACCGCTGGGGCGGCGCCGACCAGAAGGTTCGCTCCCGCGATGGTATTTCGGACACCGTGTACGGTACCGACCAGAAGGGAGCGGTGTGGAAGTTCGACCTGCGCGACATGACGAAAAAGCCGAGCATGCCGTTGTTCACCAGCCTGCCTTCGGTCGACAAGGGGCTTACGGTACGCCAGCCGATCACCGGCGGCATCACCACCGGAACTGGCCCGAACGGCGGGCTGATGCTGTACTTCGGCACCGGCAGCTTCTCGTTCAATGACGATACCCGCGACAACTCGAAGCAGAGCATCTACGCTGTGAACGATACCAATGTCGGCGAGGTCACCAGTACGGTTACCCGCAGCAACCTGGTGGGACGGAGCGTGACGACGACGGGTGACGAGCGGACCCTGGTCGCCATTGGCGCTACCCCGTCCGGCGCCCGTGGGTGGTATGTCGACCTGCCGGTCAGCTCCCTCAAGGATGGCCTGAGTGAGCGCGTTGTCGGCAATCCTTCGCTGGCCAACGGTATCGTCAGCCTCTCCACATACGCGCCGCAGCCCTCGACCTCGGGTGGTTGCGCCGCCACGGGCATCAACTGGTTCTTCGGCCTCAACCCGCTGACAGGTGAGGGTGCGCTGGGCCGCGCCACCCTGAATTCACCGGGCGGTACCGGGTATGCGGTCGGAACCGCCGGGCTCCGCAACAAGGGCACGGGCAGTGCGCCCGTGCTCAACAACTCCCCGTTCGCGCTGCCGCGCGTGCCGGTGGCTTCGCTGGGCGGTGGCGGTGGCGGTGGTGGCGGCGGTGGCAGCAGTGGGCCCGCACCTTCGCCTCCGGGCGGGGCGGGCTGCTACATGGGCTACCCCAATGGTCCTGACATCGTCTACGTTCCCTATCCGTGTGGTCGCCAATCGTGGAGGCAGATCCTGTGAGCACGCTTTCTTTCCCGCAGGGGCGCCGTCCGCGCAAGGTCGCCGGCTTCACCCTGATCGAGCTGATGATCACCATCGCGGTGATCGCCGTGCTCGCCTCCATTGCCTATCCGTCCTACACGGCCCAGGTGCGCAAGTCCAAGCGCGCCGCGGCCAAGGCCGAACTGGTGGAGTACGCCCAGCGTGCCGAGCGTCAGCACACGCTCAACAACAGCTACACGAACTTCAAGTTCGTGGAAAACAGCGGCACCACCATCGCCTCGCCGCGTGATGGCAGCACGGCGATGTACCAGGTGACCTTTGCCTCGACCGCTGCCAACGCGTTCACGATCACGGCGGTTCCGCAGGGCGACCAGGGCAAGGACCCCTGCGGCACCCTCTCGGTGAACCAGGCGGGCGTGAAGAGCCCGGCCAACACCAGCGCGCTGGATTGCTGGTAAGCCGTTGCCGGATGTTGCAACGCCACGAATGAAGGTCTAGAATTCGCGTCCCCGCCCGAATAGCTCAGCCGGTTAGAGCACTTGACTGTTAATCAGGGGGTCGTTGGTTCGAGTCCAACTTCGGGCGCCAGTTTCTGCAGAAGCCGCGAGCAATCGCGGCTTTTGTCGTTTCTGTACCGCCGGTGCGGCCCGCTCTCAGTGCGGGCAGGCAAGGAGTCCGTGATGGCGGGTCGCGCGGGTGCGCCCGACGTTG
Organism: Stenotrophomonas maltophilia; assembly: GCA_002386405.1. Lineage (GTDB taxonomy): Bacteria > Pseudomonadota > Gammaproteobacteria > Xanthomonadales > Xanthomonadaceae > Stenotrophomonas > Stenotrophomonas maltophilia_AD. The sequence continues at coordinate 4,572 of DGIP01000087.1, read as the reverse complement.
TTCACCACGACAGCGCCATGCAGCCGCTCCCGCACACAGATGCGCACCGTCAACGGACTGCCGCCACTGCGCCCGTCGGCCTGGAAGCGCAGGCGGATGCGCTCCTGGCTTGAGCGCGCGCTGATGCTCGCGTCGCGGTAGCCCGGGCGGTACTGCAGGACATCCTCCGGCGCAGGCGACAGCGTGCCAGCCCCTTGGTCAAGGTGGATCAACCAGCCGCGGCTCCAGTCGCTGCCGCACTGGCGACCCTCCGCGCTGGGGCATACCGCTACCGGCTCGAACCGGGTGATCGCGGTGCTGCGCGCACTGTTGAACACTGACACCAGCTGCATGCGCAGCATGTCCGCGCGCAGGCGGCTGACCCCAGCGCCCAGCGACGGCAACGCAACGGCGCAGAGCGCGGCCACGATGGCCAGCACGCCGACCAGCTCGAGCAGGGTCCAGCCAGGTGTGCGGGAGGGGCGGGCAGGGCGGTGCATGGGTGCCTCCGGGCGGCAAAGCGCCACCGTGCCCTGCCGACCCGGACCACGGCATCGGCGGAATCCACTCGCAGCGGTAGGCCATACCCTCAGCCGGCCGTCACCCAACCCCCCGCTATAATGGAAGGCCCGGTCTATGGCGGCACCATGAGCGATCGCTTCGAACTTGTATCTCCGTACTCCCCGGCCGGTGACCAGCCGGCGGCGATCGAGAAGCTGACCGCCAACTTCGAGGCCGGCATCGCCAAGCAGACCCTGCTGGGCGTGACCGGCTCGGGCAAGACCTACACCATTGCCAACGTCATCCAGCGGGTGCAGAAGCCCACGCTGGTAATGGCGCCGAACAAGACCCTGGCCGCGCAGCTGTACGGCGAGTTCAAGGCGTTCTTCCCGCACAACGCGGTGGAGTACTTCGTCAGCTACTACGACTACTACCAGCCAGAAGCCTACGTGCCGTCGTCGGACACCTTCATCGAGAAGGACAGTTCGATCAACGAGCACATCGAGCAGATGCGGCTGGCCGCGACCAAGACCCTGCTGTCGCGCCCGGATGCGATCGTGGTGGCCACCGTCTCGGCGATCTACGGCCTGGGTGCGCCCGAGGACTACCTGTCGCTGCGGTTGATCCTGTCCACCGGCGAGCGCATCGACCAGCGCGACCTGATCAACCACCTCACCCAGCTGCAGTACACCCGCAACGAGTACGAACTGCACCGCGGCACGTTCCGCGTGCGCGGCGAGGTGATCGACATCTTCCCGGCCGAATCGGACAGCGAAGCGGTGCGCATCGAGCTGTTCGACGGCGAGGTGGAGCAGATCAGCATGTTCGATCCGCTCACCGGCGAGAGCCTGCGCCGCCTGCAGCGCTACACCGTGTACCCCAAGACCCACTACGCCACCACGCGCGAGCGGGTGCTGTCGGCGGTGGATACGATCAAGGCCGAGCTCAAGGTGCGGCTGGAGCAGCTGTACGAACAGAACAAGCTGGTGGAAGCGCAGCGGCTGGCGCAGCGCACCCAGTTCGACCTGGAAATGATGGCCGAGGTCGGCTTCTGCAACGGCATCGAAAACTATTCACGCCATCTCACCGGCAAGGCCGCCGGCGAGCCGCCGCCGACCCTGTTCGACTACCTGCCGCCGGATGCGCTGCTGGTCATCGACGAATCGCACGTGACCATTCCGCAGATCGGCGCGATGTACAAGGGCGACCGCTCGCGCAAGGAAACCCTGGTGGAATTCGGCTTCCGACTGCCGTCGGCGCTGGACAACCGCCCGCTGCGCTTCGAGGAATGGGAAGCGCGCTGCCCGCGCAGCATCTACGTGTCCGCCACCCCGGGGCCGTACGAGCTGCGCGAAGCGGCCGATGAGATCACCGAGCTGGTGGTGCGCCCGACCGGCCTGATCGACCCGGTGGTGGAGATCCGCCCGGTGGGCACGCAGGTCGATGACCTGATGAGCGAGGTCAACGAGCGCATCAAGCTGGGCGACCGCGTGCTGGTCACCACGCTGACCAAGCGCATGGCCGAGAACCTCACCGAGTACCTCACCGAACACGGCATCCGGGTGCGCTACCTGCACTCGGATATCGACACGGTCGAGCGCGTGGAGATCATCCGCGACCTGCGCCTGGGCAAGTTCGACGTGCTGGTCGGCATCAACCTGCTGCGCGAAGGCTTGGACATGCCCGAAGTGTCGCTGGTGGCGATCCTGGACGCGGACAAGGAAGGCTTCCTGCGTTCGACCGGGTCGCTGATCCAGACCATCGGCCGTGCCGCACGCAACCTGCGCGGCAAGGCGATCCTGTACGCGGACAAGATCACCCGTTCGATGCAGGCGGCGATCGACGAAACCGACCGCCGCCGTGCCAAGCAGGTGGAGTACAACGAAGCACATGGCATCGTGCCCAAGTCGGTGCTGCGCCCGATCGTGGACGTGCTGGAAGGCGCGCGCTCGGACGCGGCGGAAAAGGAAGCACGGGGCAAGGGCAAGGGGCGGGGTGGCCGGGTGGCCGAGGAGGCGGTGGACTACCGCACCCTGGAACCGGCCCAGATCGCCAAGCGCCTGCAGGCGCTGGAGCAGCAGATGTACCAGCACGCCCGCGATCTGGAGTTCGAAGATGCCGCACGCGTGCGCGACCAGATCCGCAAGCTGAAGGAGGCCAGCCTGGGCTGAACAACGCGTTGTGAAATACCTTCACAAAAGTGTTGCTCTTCACACCCGACGTCCGTAATATACGCGGCCTGCACCGACGCAATTGCAGCGGCGCAGCGAGACAAACGGGCGGTTAGCTCAGCGGTAGAGCACTACCTTGACATGGTAGGGGTCACAGGTTCGAACCCTGTACCGCCCACCACTCCAGTCCCAGCGACTGCGGTGGAACAACAGAAAAGCCGGCCATCAGGTCGGCTTTTTTGCGTTGTGGGCTCCGCATCAGTGGCGCTTCCCGACGACACGTTCCACACCCGCCTGATGGCGACCGCGTCGCCGCCGGCCAAGCATGCAGGTTCCCGCGCGTGGTGGCCTGCATGTCGTTTCTGTCGGACGTCCTCTCCCGTTTGTTTCCGGCTCCGTTGCCCCTGTTCGGCAAGGCGTGTTCGGCTGCACTGCTGGCCGGTGTTTCCGGTGTCGTGTTTTCGCCAGTGCTGTTGCCCCGGATGCCGGTGTGGTGCGCGCTGCTCGTCGGAGCGGGCGTCTGGTTGGGATGGCCGCGTGCACGGTGGTGCGGCGCTGCGCTGGCCGGGATCGGATGGGTAACCCTGCACGCCCATGCCGGACTGGCCCTGCAGTTGCCCGCGGATGCCGCTCCTGCGGACCACGTGCTGCGCGGCCGGGTAGTGGACCTGCCACAGCATGGAGCGCGCAGCACCCGCTTCCGGTTCCGCGTGGATGACGATGCGGCGATGCCCGCGCACCTGCGTGGGCGCGAGCTGGCGCTCGCCTGGTATGACGTCACTGCGGCGAAAGCCCGTGCCCGCGTGCCTGGAACCGAACTGGCGCTGCGCTACTCGCTTCGCGCCGGTGCACGCTGGCAGCTCCCTGCGCGGCTTCGTCCACCGCGTGGATTGCGCAATCCCGCTGGCTTCGACGCCGAGCGGCATGCGCTGCTGCAGCGCTTGACCGGTACGGGGCACGTGCGCGCGCCGGCGATGGCCTTGGGCGAGCCGGCCGGGTTGCCGGCGTGGCGCGAGCGCATGGCCGATGCCATCGCGGGACACGTGCCTGGCACCGGTGCCCGTTTCATCCAGGCGCTGGCGCTGGGCGACACCCGGGGGCTGGGGCAGGGCGACTGGGATGACCTGCGCGCGCTGGGCCTGACCCATCTGGTGGCGATCTCCGGGTTTCACGTCGGGCTGGTCGCCGGGTTTGCGGCATGGCTCGCGGCGCTGGCGTGGCGCGCGCTTCCCGGGCTGGGGCGCTACTGGCCACGGCCGTTGGCAGCCGCACTGGCGGCCGTTGCCGGCGCCGCGCTGTATGCGGCGGTGGCGGGCTTCGCGTTGCCCACGGTGCGGACGGTGCTGATGATCGCGGTGGTCGCCGCTGCACGCTGCGTGCGGCGACCGACCACGGTCGGCCAGGCGTTGGCGCTGGCGGCGCTGGTGGTGCTGCTGGTCGATCCGCTGTCGGTACTGGCCCCCGGGTTCTGGCTGAGCTTCGCCGGCGTGCTGTGGCTGGTCTGGTGCCTGCCGGGCCGCGATGTCCATTGGCTGCGGACGTTCCTGGCCGCGCAGGGCGTGGCCACCCTGGCGCTGCTGCCGCTGACAGTGGCCTTGTTCGGGCAGGCCTCGCGGGCGGGGCCGCTGGTCAACCTGCTGGCCATTCCGTGGTGGAGCCTGGTGGTGGTGCCGTTGGCGCTGCTCGGCACCGGGCTTGAAGCCCTGTTCGATGGGGCGGGGCGTTGGCCCTGGCGTGGGGCGGCCGCCTGTTTCGACGCGAGCTGGTGGCTGTTCGGGGCACTGGCGCGCCAGCCGTGGGCGCTGTGGTGGGCGACCCAGGCGGGTGTTACGGCGGTGCCGCTGGCGGTGCTCGGGGTGTTCTGGCTGCTGCTGCCGCGCGCCGCCGGCATGCGCCTGCCGGCGCTGCTGCTGTGCCTGCC
>DGIP01000193.1:2489-2948 GCA_002386405.1 Stenotrophomonas maltophilia | reverse complement strand
CCCGTAAACCCCTTTCCACGCGGCAATTCCGCGTCATTCACAATTTGATACAGGCCGCCGTTTAGGCTGGAAATCCGCGTTCTGACGCGGTGGATGACAAACCCCGCAACTTTCGGCACTGTCGTGTGGTCTGATCCGCACGCAGTCTCCCCGTTGGCAAGGTGCCATGAGCAAGTCGATGAAATTCAAAGCCCCCGCATTCCTGATGGCCCTGGCGCTGACCGCGCCGCTGGCGCTGGCTGCCTATGCCGATTCGCCGGCCCTGCCGTCGGCGGCCACGGCCGACCAGGTGACGACCTCCAAGCTGGTGTACGGGCTGCTGTCCGACAGCCGCTATGCGTACCGGCCGCGCGCGCTGGATGCGGCGACCTCCAAGGACGTGTTCAAGCGTTACCTGGAATCGCTCGACGGCAGCAAGCAGTTCTTCACCCAGGCCGACATCACGAAGTTCGCGCCGTT
>DGIP01000193.1:1322-2302 GCA_002386405.1 Stenotrophomonas maltophilia | reverse complement strand
CATCACGAAGTTCGCGCCGTTCGAGTCGAACATTTCGTCGGCCATCCGCGGCGGCGAGCTCGAGCCGGCGTTCCAGGTGTTCGCGGTGTACAAGCAGCGGGTTGGCGAGCGGGTGGGTTACGCGCGCAAACTGCTCAAGCAGGATTTCGATTTCAGCAGCGATGAGCGCTTCGAGTACGACCGCAAGGACGTGCCGTGGGCGGCCAGCAGCGCCGAGCTCGATGACCTGTGGCGCAAGTCGGTCAAGAACGATTGGCTGCGCCTGAAGCTGGCCGGCAAGCAGCCGGCCGACATCCGCAAGACGCTGGACAAGCGCTATGCGCAGCTGGAGAAGTCGGTCAATGAGCTGAAGGGCGAGGACGTGTTCCAGTTCTTCCTCAACTCCTATACCAGCGCGGTGGATCCGCACACCGATTACTTCACCCCGCGCACGGCCGAGAACTTCAACCAGGCCATGTCGCTGTCGCTGGAAGGCATCGGCGCGCAGCTGCAGCGCCAGGACGACATGGTGGTGATCCGCGAGATCATCGCCGGTGGGCCGGCGTCGGTGAATGGCACGCTCAAGCCGGGCGACCGCATCGTGGGCGTGGGCCAGGGCAAGTCGGGTCCGGTCGAGGATGTGATCGGCTGGCGCATCGATGACGTGGTGGCCAAGATCCGCGGCAAGAAGGACACCCAGGTGCGGCTGGAATTCATTCCGGCCGAGGAAGGCGTGGACGGCAAGCCGCACATGCTGGTGCTGACCCGGCAGAAGGTGCGCCTGGCCGAGCAGGCCGCGAAGGGCGAAACCCTGACCATCCCGGCCAAGGATGGGGCGCCGGCGCGCAAGGTCGGCGTGATCAAGCTGCCCACGTTCTACCAGGACTTCGAAGGCCGCCGCCGCAACGCGACCGATTACGCGTCGGCCACGCGTGATGTGGCCAAGCTGCTGGCCGGCTTCAAGAACGACAAGCTCGATGGCGTGGTGCTGGACCTGCGCA
>DGIP01000193.1:709-1088 GCA_002386405.1 Stenotrophomonas maltophilia | reverse complement strand
GATCGCAGCGAAGCGGTGGCGTGGGATGGCCCGCTGGCCGTGCTGATCAACCGCGGTTCGGCCTCGGCCTCGGAAATCTTCGCCGGTGCCATCCAGGATTACGGGCGTGGGCTGGTGATCGGTGAAACCACCTTCGGCAAGGGCACGGTGCAGAACATCGTGGACCTGGACCGTTGGCCGAGTGGCGAAGCCCAGCGCTTCGGCCAGGTGAAGCTGACCATCGCGCAGTTCTTCCGCGTCAGCGGCAGCAGCACCCAGCACAAGGGCGTGGTGCCGGACCTGGCCTTCCCGGCCAGCGTGGATGCCACCGAGTACGGTGAAAGCACCTACGACAACGCGCTGCCGTGGACCCGCATCGCCGCCGTGCCGCACACCCAGT
>DGIP01000193.1:0-493 GCA_002386405.1 Stenotrophomonas maltophilia | reverse complement strand
CCGCCGTGCCGCACACCCAGTACGGCAACTTCGGGCCGCTGCTGCCCAAGCTGGAAACCCTGCATGCCTCGCGCATCGCCTCGGACAAGGAATTCCAGTGGTGGAATGAGGACGTGGAGCAGTTCCGCACCGAAGCGGCCAAGAAGTACATCTCGCTCAACGAGGCCGAGCGCCGCACCGAGCGCGAGCGCCAGGAAACCCAGCGCAAGCAGCGCCAGGCCACCCGCAAGGAACTGGGCCTGGACCTGGACCCGCTGGCCGATGACAGCAACGATGATGGCCTGACCGGCAACGAGCGCGACATCGTCAAGGACGCCGCCCGCGAGAAGGCCGCCGAGAAGCGTCCGGACCCGCTGCTGCGCGAGTCGGCCGCGATCCTGGCCGATGCGGTGAACCTGCTGGCCGAAGACCGCCCGCTGTCGGCGCAGGTGCTGCCGCAGTCGACCGCGGCAGGCCGCTGGGCTGACTGACCCGGGCGCACGACCAACGGTCG
>DGIP01000192.1 GCA_002386405.1 Stenotrophomonas maltophilia | reverse complement strand
TCCCGTTCAACCTCTTCTTCCCGCAACCCGGCTGGGTGGAACACGATCCGCGCGAGATCCTGACCAGCGTCTACACCACCCTGACCGAACTGCTCAACCGCGAGCAGGTCGACCCGCGCCAGATCGCGGCGATCGGCATCACCAACCAGCGCGAAACGACGGTGGTCTGGGACAAAGCCACCGGCCAGCCCATCCACAATGCAATCGTCTGGCAGTCCCGGCAGAGCAACGACATCTGCGAACGACTCAAGGCCGAGGGCCACGAGCCGCTGATCCGCGAGCGCACCGGCCTGCTGGTGGATGCCTACTTTTCGGCGACCAAGATCCGCTGGATCCTGGACCACGTGGAAGGCGCGCAGGACCGCGCCGAACGCGGCGAGCTGCTGTTCGGCACCATCGACAGCTGGCTGGTGTGGAACCTCACCGGCGGCGCGGTGCACGTTACCGACTACAGCAATGCGGCCCGCACGCTGCTGTTCAACATCCACACCCTGGCCTGGGATGACGAACTGCTGGCCCTGCTGGACATCCCGCGCGCGATGCTGCCGGAGGTGCGCGGCTCAAGCGAGGTGTATGGCACCACCCGTTCGCAGTTCTTTTTCGACCAGCACATCCCCATCGCCGGGATCGCCGGGGACCAGCAGGCCGCGCTGTTCGGCCAGGCCTGCTTCGAACCGGGCATGGTCAAGAACACCTACGGCACCGGCTGTTTCATGCTGATGCACACCGGCACCCGCGCGGTGGCCTCCAGCAACGGGCTGCTCACCACGCTGGCCTGGGGCATCGACGGGCAGGTGGAATATGCCCTGGAAGGGTCGATCTTCGTGGCCGGCTCCGTCGTGCAGTGGCTGCGCGACGGGCTGCGCATGTTCGGCAAGTCCAGCGACTGCCAGGCCTATGCCGAACGCGCGGCCGACAACGGCGGGGTGTACATGGTGCCGGCGTTCGTGGGCCTGGGCGCGCCGTATTGGCGCAGCGATGTGCGCGGGGCGGTGTTCGGCCTGAGCCGGGGCACCACCAAGGAACACTTCATCCGCGCGGCGGTGGAATCGATGGCCTACCAGACCCGCGACGTGCTGGCCGCGATGCAGGCCGATGCGGGCATTGAACTGAAGGAACTGCGCGCCGATGGGGGCGCGATCGCCAATGACTTCATGGCGCAGTTCCAGAGCGACCTGCTGGGCGTGCCCGTGCTGCGCCCGCAGGTGGCCGAAACCACTGCGCTGGGCGCGGCCTACCTGGCCGGCCTGGCCACCGGGTTCTGGAGCAGCCGTGCCGAGATTGCCGAGCAGTGGGCGGTGGATCGCCGGTTCGTGCCGCAGATGGCCGCGGCCGAACGCGAAGCGCTGTACGCCGGATGGGTACAGGCGGTGGAAGCCACGATGGGATTCCGCGTGGGTTGACCGGCGAACCGACCGCGGGTCGGTTCACCACGGTAGGAGCCGACCGTTGGTCGGTTCACCATGGTAGGAGCCGACCGTTGGTCGGCTCGTGCCCGATCAGAACGCAGGCAGCACCGCGCCCTTGTATTTCTCGGCAATGAAGGCCTTCACTTCCGGGCTGGTCAGCGCCTTGGCCAGCTGCTGCACGCGCGGGTCATCCTTGTTGTCCGGGCGGGCCACCAGGAAGTTCACGTACGGCGAATCCTTGCTTTCAATGGCCAGCGCATCCTGGGTCGGGTTGAGGCCCGCATCCAGCGCGTAGTTGGTGTTGATCAGGGCCAGGTCCACCTGGTCGAGCACGCGCGGCAGCATCGCCGAATCCAGTTCGCGGAACTTGAGCTGCTTCGGGTTGGCGATGATGTCGCGCTGGGTGGCCAGTGCGTTGGTCGGGTCCTTGAGCGTGATCACCCCGGCCTTGTGCAGCAGGATCAGCGCGCGGCTGTTGTTGCTCGGGTCGTTGGGAATCACCACGTCGGCGCCCACCGGCAGGTCGGCCAACGACTTGAAGCGGCGCGAGTAGGCGCCGAACGGCTCGATGTGCACGCCGATGACCTTGGTCAGGTCGGTCTTGCGGTCGCGGTTGTAGGCGTCCAGGTACGGCTCGGTCTGGAAGTAGTTCACGTCCACCTGCTTCTGCACCAGCTGGTCATTGGGCTGCACGTAGTCGTTGAAGACCTTCACGTCCAGCTCCAGGCCTTCCTTCTGCAGGATCGGCTTGACCACCGCCAGGATCTCGGCGTGCGGCACCGCGGTGGCCGCGACCACCAGCTTGCTGGAATCGGCGGCGGGCTTGCCGCAGGCGGCCAGGGCCAGCGTGGCGGCCAGCAGCGGGAGCAACAGGGTCTTCTTCATGGGGGCGGAATCCGGGGGGGCTGCGTAGCAGCCAACCATACCGCAAGCCCCGGTCAGCCGGGTATCCCGGCGATATTACCCCTCGGAATGACCGTTATTCGTAATTGCTCAGCGCCATCATCAGCAGCGCCTTGGCCTGCTCGCGCAGCACGGTCGGCTCGATGATTTCCGCATCCGAACCGTAGTGCAGCACGTCCATCAGCAGCTCGCGCGAGACGCTGTAGGGCACCTTCAGCTCGTAGCGGCCGTCGGGCAGGAACCGGCCCTGCTGCTTGGAATGCCAATGCTCATCGGCCACCCAGCGCGCGGCCTTGGCGCTGAAGACGATGGTGGCCCAGCCCTTGGGCGGGCCGGAGAAGATGCCGTAGCTGGCGCCCAGCTGCTCGTCCAGCTCGGTGTCGTCCACGTCACGCGCGACCGTGTCGACCACGCGGGCCTTGTAGATGCGGTCCACGGCGAAGCTGCGCAGGCCCTCGCGGCCGTGGTCCCAGGCATCCAGGTACCAGTTGTCGCGATAGTGGGTCATGCGCTGCGGCGACACGGTGCGTTTGGTCGCCTCGTCGGTGGAACGGGCGCGGTATTCAAACGCCAGCTGCTTGCGCTCCAGCACCGCCGAGGCCACCGCACGGAAGCTCGCCTCATCGAACTTGCGGCCGCGGTGCGGGATCACCCGCACCCGGTCCACCGGCCAGGTCGACACGCCAGCCTGCGCGGCCAGCAGCCCTTCGATGCGCTGCTGCAGCGGTGCCAGCACCGACGACAACACGCCGCCGCCGGTACGCGCCAGCAGGTGCTGCGAGGCCAGCAGGGCGTGCAGTTCTTCCGAGCTGAGCCACAGCCCGGGCAGCTCGAACCGCTCGCTCTCGTTGTCCTGGTAGCGGAAGCCGGCCTCGCCATCGCCTTCGACCGGCGCCATCAGCGCATCGCGCAGGAAGGCCAGGTCGCGATAGACGGTGGCGCGCGAACACGCCAGTTTTTCCTGCAGGGTCGCCACCGTGACCGGATAGCGGGCGGACTTCAGCAGACGATGCAGGGCGTTGATGCGTTCATATCGGTCCATGACCCGATTATGTCCGAGTCGCCGCCGTTGTGGCGGCCCGGATCCGAACTTCGGCTATCGTGGGGCCCCCTGCCCGCCCGAACCCCGCCATGCGCCTGCTGCCTGCCGTTGCCGTGCTGTCCCTGCTGCTGACTGCCTGTGGGCAGGCGCCTGCACCCGCCGCTCCTGCTGCCGCCGTGCCGCCGCCGGTTCCGGTGGCCAGCGATCCCGCGCAGGCGGTACTGGCCGCCAGCCAGCGCTTCGGGCAACTGCGCAGCTTCCACGCCAGCCTGCACATGCAGGGGCCACGCACGCTGGACGCCAGCATGGAATTCGTGGCGCCGGACCGCTACCGGCTGCAGACCGACGAGGGCGTGCAGACCATCATCGGCGACACCTTCTTCCTGCAGCGCGCCGGCGAAGTGCGCCAGGTACCGGTGCCGCCGGGCCTGCTGGCGCAATGGCGCAGCCCGCTGCCGGCCGACGCCACCGCTGCCGAACTGCAGGTCGAGGCGCTGGGCGAGGAACGCGTGGCCGGGCAGCCCACCCGCCGCTATCGCGTGCGCCATGCCAGCGCCGCACCGGACGGAATGCTTTACTGGATCAACGCGGCGGGCCTTCCGGTGCGGATCGAACGCCAGGGCCAGACCCAGGGCAAGCCCTTCAAGGTCACGGTGGATTACAGCCGTTTCGACGACCCGACGCTGCAGATCGCGGTGCCCTGAACAGGCGACAAGTCCAAACCTCTCCTAAAGCACGGGCGGGAAAAGGAAAAACCGCGTGAAGGCATCAAGTATCATCACGCGTTGCTCCTCCCCCCAGTTGATCCGGAGAACCGTTGATGTCCCTGCGCGTGACGTTGCTTGCTTCCCTGCTGCTCAGTGCCCCGGCCGCCTTTGCCCAGGACACCACCGACCTGGCCGCGATGACCTCACCCTGGAGCGGCAGCGGCGGTGAACTCGGCTTTGCCTCCGCACGGGGCAACAGCAACACCGAAAGCGCCAACGGCCGCCTGCGCCTGCGCTATACCGATGACGACTGGGTGCACAGCATGGACCTGTTCGGCCTGCGTTCGCGTTCGGAATACACCGAAACCGCCGACGACGGCACCATCACCAAGCGCAGCAACACCACCGCCAACCGCTACACCGGCAGCGCAGGCAGCGCGCTGCAGCTGGGCGAACACCGCCAGATCACCGCCACCGTGCGTTACGAGCGCGACGACTTCGCCACCTACGACCGCCAGAGCTCGTTCGGCCTGGGTTACGGCACCCGGCTGGTGGAAGGCGACCGCTTCTACATGGATGCGCAGATCGGCCCCGGTGTGCGCCGCACGCACAACACCGAAGACGACGAAACCCGTACCGGCCTGATCGGCCGCGGGCTGTTCGACGTGAAGTATTCGCTGACCCCCAATACCGACCTGATCAACACCCTGCTCGTGGAATCGGGCTCGTACAACACCTTCGGCCAGAACGATTTCGGCGTGTCGGTGAGCATGAACGAGCACCTGGCGCTGAAGGCCGCCTGGCAGGCGCGTTACAACAGCGACGTGGCCGAAGACAAGCGCAAGACCGACACCCTGACCACGATGAACGTGGTCTATAAATTCAAATGATGCCCGCGGTGCGTACCGACCAACGGTCGGTACCTACCGGCAACGCTCGTGGTAGGTGCCGACCGTTGGTC
>DGIP01000279.1 GCA_002386405.1 Stenotrophomonas maltophilia | reverse complement strand
GGTAGCGCACGACCGTTGGTCGTGCGCCCGCCCATTATTCGAACGAACCGACCGAATCGTGCGAGAGGTTGTCGAAACGGGTGTATTCGCCGAAGAACTTGAGCTTGCACGAGCCGGTCGGGCCGCCTCGGTGCTTGCCGATGATGATCTCGGCCAAGCCCTTGTCCGGGGAATTTTCCTTGTTGTAGTAATCGTCGCGGTAGATGAACACGATCATGTCGGCGTCCTGCTCGATTGCGCCGGATTCGCGAAGGTCGGCCATCACCGGGCGCTTGTCGGTTCGGGTTTCCAGCGAGCGGTTGAGCTGCGACAGCGCGATCACCGGCACGTTCAGCTCTTTGGCCAGGCCCTTGAGCGAACGCGAGATTTCCGAGATTTCGGTCGCGCGGTTTTCGCTGTTGCCCGGCACGCTCATCAGCTGCAGGTAGTCGATCACGATCAGGCCCAGGTCGTGCTCGCGCTTGAGGCGGCGGCACTTGGAGCGCAGGATCTCCGGCGACACGCCCGGCGTGTCGTCGATGAAGATCTTGGTTTCCTTCAGCATGCGGATGGCGCCGGTGACCCGGCTCCAGTCCTCGTCTTCCAGCTGGCCGGTACGCAGGCGCTGGGCGTTGATGCGACCGTTCGACGAAATCAGGCGCATCGCCAGCTGCGAGGCCGACATTTCCATCGAGAACACCGCCACGCCCTTCTTGGACTTGATGGCAGCGTATTCGGCGATGTTCAGCGCGAAGGTAGTCTTGCCCATGGCCGGGCGCGCGGCCAGGATGATCAGGTCGGTCGGCTGCAGGCCGGCGGTCATCGCGTCGAAGTCCGCATAGCCGGTAGGCAGGCCGGTGATGTTGCCGCCGTTCTCGAAGCGGTTGCGCAGTTCTTCGAAGGCATCCTTCAGCGCGCCGGGCATCGCCACGAAATCGGTGCGGCCACGCGCGCCCTGCTCGGCGATGGCGAACACGGATTTTTCCGCCGCCGACAGCAGTTCGCTGCTCTCGCGGCCTTCGGGCTGGAAACCATCGTTGACGATGTCGGTGCCGACCTGGATCAGCTGCCGCAGCACCGCCTTGTCGCGCACGATCTCGGCATAGGCCGAGATGTTGGCCGCCGACGGCGTGGTGCTGGCCAGTTCGATCAGGTAGGCGCCATCGCCGACCAGCTCCATCTTGCCCTGCGATTCGAACCACTCGCCCAGGGTCACCGCATCGAACGGACGGTCGCGCTCGGACAGCTCGCGGATCGCGCGGTAGATGGTCTGGTGGTCGCGCCGGTAGAAGTCGGTTTCGGTCAGCTGGTCGTTGATCCGGTCATAGCTTTCCGGGGCCAGCATCAAGCCGCCCAGCACCGCCTGTTCGGCCTCGATCGAATGCGGAGGCACGCGCAGCGCGTCGATGCGCATCTCGTCGCGATCAAAGCGGTCACCGCGGTCTTTGCGGTCGGAACGGAAGCCGGAGCGGGCGGACATGAGGGGGTGTTCTTCCTGCAGAGTGGAGCGTGGGACATGGTAGGCACGGAGCGGCCGCCACAGCCATGCACAACCCTGTGGATAAGTAGTGGATAGCTGTGGCCACCGGGCCAAGGCAGCACGACCAACGGTCGTGCCCTACCGGTTGCGGTTCCGGACGAATACCGACCATGCCGGGTAGCGCACGACCGTTGGTCGTGCGCCGGTATCCCCATTATCGCAGAACCGCCCGGTTCAATGCTGACCGCCGTGGGTGGCGATCCAGGCCAGAAATTTATCGACGAACCCCTGCAGGAAGTCGCGGGTGCCTTCGTTGCTGATGGTCCCCTGCCCGTCGATCAGGCCTTCCTTGAAATGAATGAACGCCTCGGGCTGGCCCAGTACCGGCATGTCCAGGTAGGCCAGGATGTTGCGCAGGTGCTGCTGGGCCAGCGCGGTGCCGATCACGCCGATCGAGGCGCCGATCACCGCCGCAGGCTTGCCGGCGAACGCGCTGTGGCCGTAGGGGCGCGAGCCCAGATCGATGGCGTTCTTGAGCACGCCCGGCACCGAGCGGTTGTATTCAGGGGTGACGAACAGCACCGCATCGGCCTTGCGGATCTGCTCCTTGAGGCGCAGGCCTTCGGCCGGGTAGGCCTTGTCGAAGTCCTGGTTGTACAGCGGCAGGTCGCCGATCTGTACGTACTCGAAGCGGGCCTTGCCGGCGGCCAGCTTCTCCAGCGCATGGGCCAGGGCCTGGTTGTGCGAGCCGGTGCGCAGGCTGCCGACCAGCACGGCGATGGTGGGTTGGGCCATGGGGGGTCTCCGTTGAGGGGAAGACCGAGCCTAGGCCGGAGCAGCGTTCGGGGCGGTGAAGGAACGACGGCGCCGGACACCCGGCGGTAGGTTCGGTTCCCAAACGAACGCACGCGATGTAGATCGGCACGCGGACGCATGACCGCGGCCGGAGAGGCGATTTCGTTCGGAGGTCATGCCCCATCGAATGTAATCACCACCCCGTGCAGTCGATCGGGATGCGACCCTACCGATGCGCGGTCAGGCGTTCACCACCGCCGCCCGCACCTGCTTCCAATGCGCCTGCCAGGCCTGGAACATCAATACGTTCCACAGGTGGGTGTGCCACTTGCGTTCGCCCTGCTGGAACTGCTTCCACAGCGGAACAATGGCATCCACGTGGAATACCCCTTCGGCCTGCAGCCGCGCCGGATCCAGCAGTTCATCGGCCCAACCGCGCAGGTCGCCCTTCAACCATGCACTTACCGGCGCGCCAAAGCCGCGCTTGGGCCGGTGCACCATGTCCTGCGGCACATAACGGCCCAGCACCCGCTTCAGCAGGTACTTGCTCACCCCGTCGCGCTGCTTCATCGACAGCGGCAGCGACCAAGCGAACTCGGCCACGCGCCAGTCCAGCAGCGGCGCGCGGGCCTCCAGGCTGACCGCCATGCTGGTGCGGTCCACTTTGCACAGCAGGTCATCAGGCAGGTAGGTGCTGAAATCGGCCAGCATCATCGCGTCGGCCGGCGAGCCGGCGCCGTGCAGCGGGTCGGCCAGATCGTAGAAGCTGCCCGCCCCACGCGCGCCGATCACCGCCGACACCGGGTCGCGCCAGCGCGAAATGCGGTTGCGGTACACATCGCCAATGCCGCGCGCGCCGGTTTCGGCCAGCAGCGCGGCCAGGCCGCCGGTGCGCGAGGCCTCGCCCTGGGTCTGCGAATGGGCCGCCATCCAGCGCCGCAACGGCGCCGGCACCCTGCCCAGCAGCGTCCAGTTGCGCAGCGCGCGCTGGTAGCGGCTGTAGCCGAAGAACAGTTCATCGCCGCCGTCGCCGGACAGCGCCACGGTCACCGCGCTGCGCGCCAGCCGTGCCACCAGCGCGGTCGGCACCTGCGAGGCATCCGCGAACGGCTCGTCGAACATGGCCGGCAGCTCGGGCACCACCGCCAACGCATCGGCACCGCTCACGTACAACTCGGTGTGGTCGGTGCCCAGATGGGTGGCCAGCGCCTTGGCCAGCGGCGCCTCGTCGTGGTCCGAACCCTGGAAACCGATGCTGAAACTGTGGATCGGCGTGGACGACTGCGACTGCATCAACGCCGCCACCACCGACGAATCGGTGCCGCCGGACAGGAACACGCCCACCGGCACGTCGGCCACCATGCGCAGCCCGACCGCATCGCGCAGCAGGGCATCGAGCTGGTTCTCCGCCTCATCGTCGGTGCCCACGAACGGCGACGCCAGCGCCTGCTGCATGCGCTCACGCGCGTTCCAGAACGGCAGCTGCTGCTGGTCGGGGCGATGCGCGGCCGCACCGGCGGCCACCGCGGCGGCATCCAGGCGCAGCACCCGGCCCGGCATCAGCTTGAAGCAGCGTTCGTGGATGCAGTGCGGGGCGGGAATGTAGTCCAGCCGCATCAGCAGGGTCAGCGCATCGCGGTCGATGTCGTTGTCGAACGCGGGGTGCTGCCACAGCGCCTTCAGCTCGGAACCGAACACCAGCGTGTCGCCGGCCCAGCCGTAGTACAGCGGCTTCTTGCCGACCCGGTCGCGGGCCAGCCACAGGCATTGCTCGGCGCGGTCCCACAGGGCGATGGCGAACATGCCGTTGGCACGCTGCAGGGTTTCGTCCAGGCCCCAGGCCACGAACGCGGCCAGCAGCACTTCGGTGTCGGAATGCCCACGGAAGGCGTGGCCGCGCTCCTCCAGCTCCAACCGCAGCGCGGCGAAGTTGTAGACCTCGCCGTTGTAGGCCAGCACATAGCGGCCATCGTCGGACGCCATCGGCTGGTGGCCCAGCGGCGACAGGTCCAGGATGCTCAGCCGGCGGTGCGCCAGCGCGATGCCGCTGGCCGCGTCGGCCCACACCCCGCTGTCATCCGGCCCACGGTGTACCAGCGCATCGCCCATGCGGCGCGCCTGCTGTTCCAACGCGGCCTGCTCCCGTACCGGGGCGGCCAGCAACATTCCTGCCAGTCCACACATGCGTCAATGGTCCTGCGCCAACACCCGCGCGGCGCTTACCACCGCATTGTCGCTTGGAAGCACGCACATTGCTGCCCCCGCCAGCGGCGTGTAGGTGTCGGCGCCGCAGACGCGCTGCAGCGGCAGGTGGCCCAGCCCGGCCTCGACCAGCGCGGTGATCACCCCCTCGCCCACCCCGGCGCTGTGCCGGCCCTCGTCCACCACCAGCACCCGCCGGGCGTCGGCCCCCTGCCCGGCGATGAAGCCGGCGTTGAGCGGCACCAGCCAGCGCAGGTCGACCACGCGCACCTGCCAGCCCAGTTCGGCTTGGAGGGTGCGCGCCGCGCGCAGGCTCATCGGCACGCCGTTGCCGTAGGTGAAAATCACCAGGTCGTTGGCCTCCGGCGCGTATACGCGGCCTTCGCCCAGCACCAGCGCCTGGTCCGGCGCGGGGTACGGGAACAGCCACTGGCCATCGCCGGGTGCGTGCAGGTCCTTGGTCATGTACAGCGCGATGGGCTCCAGGAACACCGCCACCCGCCCATCGACCTGGGCCAGCGCCGCCAGCGTGCGCAGCATCATCGCCGCGTCATCGCCGCGCGAGGCGCAACCCACCACCAGCCCGGGGATGTCGCGCAGCGCGGCAATCGAGTTGTCGTTGTGGAAGTGCCCGCCGAAGCCCTTCTGGTAGCCCAGGCCGGCAATGCGCACCAGCATCGGGTTGCGGTACTGGTCGTTGGAGAAGAACTGCAGCGAACAGGCCTCGCCGCGCAGCTGGTCAGCGGCGTTGTGCAGGTAGGCCAGGTACTGGATTTCCGGAATCGGCAGCATGCCAAGGTTGGCCAGGCCCTGGGCCATGCCCAGGATCATGGTTTCATCCAGCAGCGTGTTGAACACCCGGCGCGGGCCGAAGGCTTTCAGCAGCCCCTTGCTGACCGTGTACACCCCGCCCTTCTGCGCGACGTCCTCGCCGAACAGCAGTGACGAGGGGTACTTGCACAGCAGGTCGTGCAGGGCCTGGTTGATCTGGATCGCCAGGTGCCGCGGTGGCTGCCGTTCCGGCAGCTGCGCCGCGCTGCCGAACACCGCCTCGCGCGCCTGCGCCGCCGGCACCCTGCGGGCTTCGGCATGTACGGCCGCGGGGGTATACGGCGCCAACGGCGCCATGATCTCGGCAAGCTCGCCCAGTTTGGGCCGCTGGTCGGCCGCGTCGGCGGCAGCAAAACAGCGCGCGCGCATCGCTTCGTAGCGTTCCAGCAGCTGAGCAGGCGTCATCCATCCGGATTCCAGCGCGATCTGCGCCGAACGCAGCAGCGGATCGGCCGCTTCAGCCGCGCAGAGCTCCGGCAGCGGCCGCCACTCGATCTCGAAATCGGTCCCGGCGTGCCCCATCAACCGCGTGGTGCGCAGGTGCAGGAAGGTCGGGCGCCGGGTGCGGCGGCAATGCTCCAGCGCGCGTTGCACCTGCGCGTGGCCGCTGGCCAGGTCCAGGCCATCGGCGAAGAAGTAGTCCAGCCCGGGCCGGTGGCTGAAGCTGTCGGCAATCCACCCGTCCGGCGTCTTCACCGAGATGCCGATGCCGTTGTCCTCGCACACGAACAGCACCGGCGCCGGCAGGCGCTGGTAGGCGGCCCAGGCGGCGGTGTTGAACGCGGTCTGCGCGGTGGCATGGTTGGCCGAGGCATCGCCGAACGAGCAGATCACCACGCTGTCGTCGGGGATCGGCAGGCCATGGCCGATGCGGCGCGCGGTTTCAATGGCCAGCGCGGTGCCCAGCGCCTTGGGCAGGTGCGAGGCGATGGTGGAGGTCTGCGGCAGCACCCACAGCGGCTTGCTGCCCCACACTTTGTGGCGTCCGCCGCTGGCCGGATCGTCGCGGCTGGCGGCGAACGACAGCGCCGCGTCCATCACCGGGTCCATGCCCGGCAGCTGGCGGAAGCGCTCGGCCATGAACGCGCCGGAGCGGTAATGCAGGAATGCCGGGTCGGTGTGCCGGGCCAGCCGCGCCACCAGCGCATTGCCTTCGTGGCCGGACGAGCCGATGGTGTAGAAGACCTTGTTCTGCACGCGCAGCACGCGCGCCATCAGGTCCAGGTGGCGGCTGACCAGCTGCGACTCGAACAGCGCATCGAAGCCACGCGCATCCAGCGTGCTGCCCGGCAGGATCGGTGCATCGTCGGCGGGGCGTTGCCCGGCGGGGCCATCCCAGCGCTGCACGAACTCAATGAAGTTGGCGTCACAGATCTCGGCCCGGTTCAGGCCCTTCATGCGCGCGGGAATCGGATCGGGAACCACGGCAACCATGCACACCCTCCAGCTGAGCCGAACGGACGACCGCGCCGAGCATCGCCTCAACCGCCGCCACTTGCCAAGCGCAGGTGCACAAAACAGGGCCTAGCGGCGTCTGCTTCTCCACTGGTCCCGCGACTGCCCCCAGATCTCGATCGGCTTGCCATCGTGCGGCGGCGGCAGCTCACCCATGCGCAGCAGCGTGCTGCCGAGCTTGCGCGCGACGGCCTTGGAGTTCTCATTGGCCGTGTCGATGGTGTGGATCACCTCGTCCCAGCCGAGCGTGTCAAACGCCCAGTCGATGGCAGCCACCGCGGCCTCCGGTGCGTAGCCCCTGCCCCAGCTGGCGTGGCGCACGCTCCAGCCGACTTCGGTGCCCGGCCAGTCCAGCGGTTGCCACGGCCCCATGCGCCCCACCCAGTCGCCGCTGCTCTTCTCGATCACCGAAAACATCGAGAAGCCATACAGGTGCCAACTGCCCACCAGGCAGCTGAAACTGCGCCAGGCCTGGGAAGGCGCCTGCACGCCGCCCAGGTGCTGCATCACCTGCGGATCGGTGCAGAACTGCAGGAAGGCGTCGAAGTCCTCCGCGCGCGGCGGGCGCAGGATCAGCCGGTCGGTTTCCAGGCGCAGGTCGAAGATGCTCATGGGGTACCCCGTTGGTAAGCCGGGTGCCATCTTCGCAGAACGAAAGAGGCCGGCAACATGCCGGCCTCTTCGTACGTACTGCACAGCGCCCCGATTACTGGCGGGCGGTATCCAGCGCAGCGGTCTGGGTGACCAGCTGGCCATCCACCACCGGCAGGCGGTCGCTGCTGGGCTTGTTGGCCATCTTGACGGTCTTTTCAACGCCGTCATAGCGGTAGGTCACGTTGTAGCCGGTGACGTTGTTGGTGGTGCCCATGGCGATGCGGTTGCCAGGCTTGCTGGCCATGCGCATGGTGCCGGTGGTGCCGTCTTCATTGCGGTAGGTCACGTTGTAGCCGGTCACCTTGGTCGACTCGGAGGTCGCAGTCTCGGTGTGGCACTGGCGCTCGGTGCGGTTGACCACGCGGCCACCGACGTGGCGCTTGTCCACCTGGTTACCGATCACGCCGCCAGCGACGGCGCCGGCTGCAGTGGCGGCCTTGCGACCATTACCGCCGCCCACCTGGTTGCCCAGCAGGCCACCGATGACCGCACCGGCCACGGTGCCGCCGACGTTGCCGTCGCGCTCGGGCAGGCGTTCCTGCACCACCACGTCATTGCAGACCTCATGCGGGGTCTGGGTGGTGGAGGTCTCACGCACCGGCTCGGTGCCGATCACGGTGGCGTAGGCCTTTTCCTTCTGGGTCAGCGGATCGACCTTGACCACGTCGGCGTATTCCAGCCGGCCGGCCTTGTCCACGGCCACTTCGTCGGTGGCAGCGCCATCGTCGGCCAGCGGCGTGGTGTCCAGGCTCGGGCGGGTCTGCGCGGCGGTAACCGGGTCGGTGGAATTACCGCTTTTCATGAAGGCGGCGGTGGCGATGCCCCCGACCAGCAGGGCGCCCGCGGCGACCAGGACAGTAGTAGTTGTGCTTTTCATATCCGACTCCCTGCGGACGATCCGCAACGTTCTTGATGCGGATTCCAGCACGCGAACCCTGAACGGTATCTCCACATGACGCACACGGCCCGTTTACCCATTCAGGTTCTGTCATTACGGGGCTCGTGATAGCGTTTACACCACTTGTCGAGGAGAGTGCGATGCCCGGTCCCCTGCTGCTGCCAGTGATGAAGTGGGCGCGCGGACTGCGTTACCCCACGCTGTTCAAGATCACCGCCGCGCTGTTCGCGGTAACGCTGTTCATTCCAGACCCGATTCCGTTCGTGGATGAAATCCTGTTCGGGCTGGGCACGCTGCTGCTGGCCAACTGGAAACGGCGCAGCGATACCCTGCCGCCGCGCCTGGACCGGCGCGACGCGTGAGCCTGGTCGACAGCCACTGCCACCTGGACGCGGACGAATTCGACCCCGACCGCGCCCAGGTGATCGCCCGTGCGCAGGCGGCGGGCGTGCATGCCCAGGTGCTGCCGGCGGTTACCGCAGCCAGCTGGCCCAAGCTGCGTGACACCTGCCAGCTGGCCGAAGGCCTCTACCCTGCGTACGGCCTGCACCCGATGTTCCTGGACCAGCACCGGCCCGAGCACCTTGAGCAGCTGCGCGAGTGGATCACCCGCGAGCGGCCGTGCGCGGTGGGCGAATGCGGGCTGGATTTCTTCGTGGACGGGCTGGGCGCCGACCGCCAGCAGTTCTACTTCGACGGACAGCTGCGGATCGCGCGCGAGTTCGACCTGCCGGTGATCGTGCATGCACGACGCGCGGTGGATGCGGTGATCGCCGCAATCAAGCAAGTGGGCGGTTTACGTGGCGTGATCCACAGTTTCCCCGGCAGCCCGGAACAGGCCGCGCAGCTGCACAAGCTGGGTTTCCTGGTCGGCCTGGGCGGGCCGCTGACCTATGACCGCGCCCAGCGCCTGCAGCGCCTGGTGGCGCAGCTGCCGCTTGAGCAGCTGCTGCTGGAAACCGATGCGCCGGACCAGCCGGACGCCGGCATCCGCGGCGGGCGCAACGAGCCGGCACGGTTGACGGTGATTGCCGACACCGTGGCTCGGTTGCGCGGCGAGACGGTGGAGGCGATTGCCGAGCAGACCTCCGCCAACGCACGCCGGCTGTTCGGGCTGCGGTAGAGCCACGCCCTGCG
>DGIP01000278.1 GCA_002386405.1 Stenotrophomonas maltophilia | reverse complement strand
GAGAGGGGGGGATTCGAACCCCCGAGGCGCTATAAACGCCTGCCTGATTTCGAGTCAGGTACATTCAACCGCTCTGCCACCTCTCCAGATGGTCCCCGGCGAACCGGGGAGCGAATAATACGGTCAGGAGCCGCCGACGGCAAGCCATTCCCGCGCTTCCGATGAATTTCTTCTGTATCGATGCCTTGCCGGATGTCCGCAGGGCCGCGATCATGCCGTTATTCCTCAGCAATACACTCCTGGCCTGCGCACCTCCATGATCGAATTCGGACACCTGACCCACCCTGGCCTGCGCCGTGACCTCAATGAGGACACCTACTACGGGGACGGGGAGCTGGCACTGTGGCTGGTGGCCGATGGCATGGGCGGGCACGCCTGTGGCGAGGTGGCCAGCGCGCTGGCGCGCGAGACCATCGTGCGCGAGATCCGCCAGGGCGCCACGCTGGCGCATGCGATCCGGGTGGCCGATGAGGAAATCATCCGTACCTCGCGCCGCCGCAACGACAGCCTGCCGATGGGCACCACGGTGGTGGCCGCCCGGGTCCAGGGCAACCGCTATGAAGTGGCCTGGGTCGGCGACAGCCGCGCCTACCTGTGGCGCGACGGCAAGCTGGCGCAGCTGAGCCAGGACCACAGCGTGGTGCAGGAAATGGTGGCGCAGGGCAACCTGACCGCGGAGGAAGCGCGCGCCCACCCGCACCGCAACGTGGTGACCCAGGCGCTGGGGGTGACCGACCCGGCCCACCTGAACGTGGCGACCACCGCCGGCGAGCTGCGCCCGGGCATGCAGCTGCTGCTGTGCAGCGACGGGCTGACCGAGGAAGTGGAAGACACCGGCATCGCCCGCACCCTGGCCTATGACGACGCCAGCGCGCAGGAATGCGTGGATACGCTGGTGGCGGCGGCGCTGGATGGCGGTGGTTCGGACAACATCACCGTCATCCTGGTGCGTTGCCACTAAAGCTTACGCGACGGCCTCTTCCACCTTCGGGCCATCCCAGATGGCATGGCCGGCCTTCTTGCGCAGCTTGGCCAGGCGCGCTTCGTGCGCCTCCCGTTCCGAGGCCGTTGCCACCACGCGCGGGCGCGGCAGCAGGCGGCTGGTATCGAAGGCCTGCGCGTGTGCGGTTCCCGGGCGGGCGTCATCGGCCGAACCGAAGCCGATTTCCTCCTGGCCGGAGGTCAGTGCGATGTACACATCGCCCAGGATCTGCGCATCGAGCAGGCCGCCGTGCAGCTGGCGGTGCGCGTTGTCCACGCCCAGCCGCTTGCACAGCGCGTCCAGCGAGTTGCGCTGGCCCGGATAGCGCTCGCGCGCCATCTTCAGCGTATCGATGACCGTGCAGCGGTCGGTGATCCTGCCGTACTGGTCGCCCAGCAACGACAGCTCGTAATCCAGGAAGCCCAGATCGAAGGCAGCGTTGTGGATGATCAGCTCGGCGCCGTCGATGTAGGCCAGGAATTCTTCGGCCACCTGCGCGAACACCGGCTTGTCGGCCAGGAACTCCAGGGTCAGCCCGGTGACTTCCTGCGCACCCTGTTCGAACTCGCAGTCCGGCTTGAGGTACTGGTGGAAGTTGTTGCCGCTCGGGCGGCGCTCCAGCAGCTCCACGCAGCCGATTTCGACGATGCGGTTGCCCTTGCGCCATTCCAGGCCGGTGGTTTCGGTATCGAGGATGATCTGACGCATGGGCTTAGTGTACCGGGCCGGCGGCACGGATCCGGATCGCGGCGTCGCGCGCCAGCGTATCCACCCGCTCGTTGTCCGGATCGCCGGAATGGCCCTTCACCCAGCGCCAGTCGATGCTGTGCTTCTGGGTGGCGGCATGCAGGCGCTCCCACAGGTCGCGGTTCTTGACCGGGTCGCCGCCGGCAGTCTTCCAGTTCTTGCGGATCCAGCCCGGCAGCCACTGGGTCAGCCCCTGGCGCACGTACTGCGAATCGGTGAACAGCACGATCTCGCACGGTTCGGTCAGCGCTTCCAGGCCGGAGATGGCCGCCATCAGCTCCATCCGGTTGTTGGTGGTGTGCGCTTCGCCGCCGCTCAGCTCGCGCTCGTGGCCCTTGTAGCGCATCAACGCGGCCCAGCCGCCGGGACCGGGGTTGCCAAGGCAGGAGCCGTCGGTGTGGATTTCAATGGTTTTCAATACAACTCCAGATCAGGTCGCCACGGTGCCGTGCCAACGGCGTACCGGCAGTGGCGTAGGTCCTGGCAGGGCCAGGGTGCGTTTTTCGGCGGTGAACAGGCAGGCCGCGCGCAGGGCGGCGATGCTGCCGCGCTCGGGCGCGCGGTCGCGCCACATCGGCCCCAGCCAGGCCAGTTCGTCGCAGGCCAGCCCGGCCCGCTCCAGGGTGTGGCGCAGCCGCTGCGGCGTGCGCACCACCAGCCCGTGCCGGCGCCACTGGCTGCGGTACGGGCTGAACGGATTGAGCGTGGACAGCCACAGCCGCCCGCCGGGCATCAGCACCCGCGCGCATTCGCCGATCAGCTGTTCGGCGTCGCGGGCGGTCACGTGCTGCAGCACGATGGCGTTGAGGCTCTCATCCTGGAACGGCAGCGGCAGCGCGCAGGTGACGTCGCCGGTGTAGCCGCCGACGCTGCGGTGCAGGCGCACGCCCTGCCCCGGCAACGCGGCATCCTCCAGCCACGCCGGGGTCGGCGCGATCCACAACCAGGGGTTCAGAGGGTGCGAGGCCAGCACCGGTTCCAGGGCCTTGCGCTCGAGCTCACGCAGCGCCTGCGCCGGTTCAGTATCAAACCAGGATGCGACGGAAGCTTGACGGGGGCTCGGCGCGGCGGGCATGGTCCAATTCTATGCGACTGACTGCCCTACCCGCATTCGCGGACAACTACATCTGGGCGCTGGTCGCCGACGACGGCCGCGCGATCGTGGTCGACCCCGGCCAGGCCGACCCCGTGCTGGCCGCCGCAACGCAGCAGAACTGGCGCCCGCACACGGTCCTGCTCACCCACCACCACGACGACCACATCGGCGGCGTGGCGGAGCTGCAGGCCCGGTTTCCGGGGCTGGAGGTGATCGCCCCGGACGATCCGCGCATTCCCGGCGCCACCCGCCGGGTGGGCGAAGGTGAACGCATTCAGGCATTGGGGCTGGAGTTGGACGTAGTATCCGTGCCCGGACACACCCGGTCGCATGTCGCATTTCACAGCGCTGAACATCTTTTCAGTGGCGATGCGCTGTTCAGCCTGGGCTGTGGCCGGATGTTCGAAGGTACGCCACCCCAGCTTCTGGCTTCCCTGCACAAGCTGGCGTCCCTGCCGCCGCACCTGTTGTTGTGCTGCGGCCATGAGTACACCGTGTCAAATGCCGTCTTCGCGCGGCATGTCGACCCCGCCAACGCCGCGCTCGCGCGACGCCAAGAGGAGGCACTGGCCATGCGCCGCGATGAACGCCCCACGCTGCCCGTTACGTTGGCAAGCGAGCTGGAATGCAACCCGTTCCTGCGAACCGATACTCCCGCTGTCCGTGCTGCCGTCAGCCAGCACCTCGGCCGTCCCGTCACCGATGAAGTCGATGTCCTGGCAGGTCTGCGGGGCTGGAAAGACGGATTCCGAACATGAGTCGGCGATGGTTGCCGCTCGCGGCAGGCCTGGCGATCGCCATCGCCGGCACCGCGGGCGCCCAGTCGTTG
>DGIP01000028.1:5409-5658 GCA_002386405.1 Stenotrophomonas maltophilia | reverse complement strand
CTTCCCGATGCTGCCGGCGCTGTGCGTGGCCGCGGCGCCGCTGCTGCCCGGCCTGCTGCGCCGCCCCGGTCCGCGCTGGCTGCTGCTGGCCTACGTGCTGGTACTGGGTGCGGCGGCGCTGGGGATCGGCGTGCAACTGCTGGGCGACGGTGCGTGGGCGCACGCACAGCTGGCCAAGCGCGGCATGCCGGAGAACCTGCTGCCGGTACTGGGCGGCTGGCTGCTCGGCTTCGGCATCGTGGTGCTGCT
>DGIP01000028.1:947-5162 GCA_002386405.1 Stenotrophomonas maltophilia | reverse complement strand
TTCGGCATCGTGGTGCTGCTGCTGGCCGCCTGGCTGCGCCAGCGGCGTGCCGGCATGCTTGCAGTGCTGACTGCGGTGCTGCTGTGGAACCTGCACGGCTGGGGCCTGATGCCTGCATTGGGTCCGTACAGTTCTTCGTCGGCCTTGATGCAGCAGGTCGGCGAGCGGATCGGCCCGTCGGCCGAGCTGGGCGCGTTGGCCTGGCGCGAGCAGAACCTGCTGCAGGCCGACCGGCCGGTGACCGACTTCGGGTTCAAGCGCCCATGGGACGAACAATGGCATGACGCTGGTCCGTGGCTGGCGCAGGCGCCGCACAACCGCTGGCTGCTGGTCCTGGAACAGGCGATCAGTCCCTGCGTGGATCGCGCGCAGGCAGCGATGATCGGCAGTGCCAACCGCAACCGCTGGTGGCTGGTACCCGGCACGGCATGGAATGCAGCCTGCCACGCGGAGCTGTCGAAGGATGCAGCCGCCGGCGTGGACGACGGTGACTGAATCGCAGATGCACAGCGCGGCCGATTAACGCGCGGGGAACATCGCTCCGACCGGTCTCCGACACGCCGCTGACGACCATGGCGCCGGTTTCCCCGCCGGCCCTGCCTGATGCTTCCTGCTTCCCCTGCACTTGTCCCGCTTGCTTCCGATGCGCCTGCGCAGGCGTCCGGGTTCCTGCGCCACCATCTCGGCTGGCCGCTGCTGGCCGTGCTGGCCACCAGTGCCGTGCTGATGGTCGGCGGAGGTGACCAGTGGCTTGCGGACCAGCTGTACCGCATGGAAGGCCATCACTGGCTCCTGCAGAACGCATGGGCCACCAGCCAGCTGATCCACAAGGGTGGCAAGTGGCTGAGCGCAGCGGCAACGCTGCTGGCCATCGTGCTGTGCTTCCACGCCTGGCGGCACGAACGCGCGGCCGCATGGCGCTGGCCGCTGCTGTACCTGGTACTAGCCGTCGCGCTGGGCACCGGCGTGGTGTCGCTGCTGAAGTCACTCACCAACATGGACTGCCCGTGGGACCTGGCGCGCTACGGCGGCCTGCGCGACTACGTGGGCCTGTTCGCCACCCGCCCGCACGGCATGCCGCGCGGGGTGTGCTTTCCGGCCGGGCATTCCAGCGCCGGGTTTGCCTGGGTGAGCCTGTACTTCTTCGCGCTGCTGGTGCGCCCTGCATGGCGATGGCGTGGCCTTGCCGTGGGGCTGGTCGCCGGCGGCGTGTTCGGTGCCGCGCAGCAGCTGCGTGGCGCGCATTTCCTGTCGCATGACCTGTGGACGCTGGCAACCTGCTGGACGGTGTCGCTGCTGTTGTTCCTGCTGGTTCGCCGCATCACCGCCCGCGGAGTACGCGCATGAACACCGTCGCATCGCGCATGCCGCGCCTGACCGCGTTCACCGCCGTGCGTCACTGGCGCCCGACCTGGTCCACCGAAACCCTGATCGCCCTCACCAGCGTGTTCTTCGCGCTGGCCTGCAACGGCCTGTTCTGGCACAGCGCGATGGCCACCCACCCGGGCAGCCTGCGCTTCGGCCTGTCGCTGCTGTTGCTGCTGGTCGGCGCGCACAGCCTGCTGATGGGGCTGCTGGTGTGGCGCTGGAACGCCAAGGTGATGATCGGGGTGCTGCTGCTGGGCACGGCCATGGCCGCGCACTACATGGGCAGCTACCACATCTACCTGGATGCGGACATGCTGCGCAATGTGCTGGCGACCGACCACAAGGAAAGCCGTGAGCTGATCACGCCGAGCCTGGTCGCACCGCTGGTCCTGCTGGCGGCGCTGCCGATGGTCGTGCTGTGGCGCGTGCAGCTGCTGCGCCGCAGCTGGGGCAAGGCGCTGCTGTGGCGCGGCGGTTTCCTGCTGCTGTCGGCCGCGGTGGCACTGGGCGGCTCGCTGCTGTCGTTCCAGGAAATGTCGGCGCTGATGCGCAACCAGCGCGAAGTGCGTTACCTGGCCACGCCCGGCAACTACCTGCTGGGAATGCCCAAGGCGCTGCGCGGCGACAACCCGATCCAGCGCGCGCCGAAGCTGCCGATCGGGCTGGATGCGAAGGCCACGCCGCGCGCGGCCGACAGCAAGCCGCGCCTGCTGGTGATCGTGATGGGCGAAACCGCGCGTGCGCAGAACTGGGGCTTGAACGGTTACGCGCGGCAGACCACGCCGCAGCTGGCGCAGACCAGCGCGATCAACTTCCCCGACATGCATTCGTGCGGCACCAGCACCGAGGTGTCGCTACCCTGCCTGTTCTCACCGTATGGCCGCCATGACTACGACGAGAAGAAGATCCGTGCGCACCAGTCGCTGCTGCACGTGCTCGACCACGCCGGCATCGGCACGCTGTGGCGCGACAACCAGTCCGGCTGCAAGGGCGTGTGCGAAGGCCTGCCGATGCAGGCGCTGGACGATGCCACCCACCCCACCCTGTGCGCCAACGGGCGCTGCATGGACGAGATCCTGATCGACAACCTCGCCGAACAGGTCCGCGCCAAGCCGGGCGACCGCGTGGTGGTGCTGCACCAGCTGGGCAACCACGGCCCGAGTTACTTCGAGCGCTACCCCACCCGTTTCCGACGCTTCACGCCGACCTGTGAGACCCCGGACCTGGGCAAGTGCAGCCGCGAGGAAATCACCAACAGCTACGACAACGCGCTGCTGTACACCGACCAGCTGCTGGCCCACACCATCGGCACGCTACAGGGCATGCAGGATTACGACACGGCGATGATCTACCTGTCCGACCATGGTGAATCGCTCGGCGAGAAGGGCCTGTACCTGCACGGGGTGCCGTACGCGATCGCCCCGCAGGAACAGACCCGGGTGCCGATGACGATGTGGTTCTCGCCCGGCTTCGCCGCCAGCCGCGGGCTGGACCTGGCCTGCGTGCGCCGGCGTGCCAGCCAGTACACCGACCATGACAACGTGTTCCCGTCGGTGCTGGGCCTGATGCAGGTGAAGACCGCGCTGTACGAGCGCGACCGCGACCTGTTCGCCGGCTGCGGGCGCTGACGGGACCTGTGGCCCTTGCGGTGCGGCGGCGGCCCCACTAGCCTTCGCCGGTCTGTCACCACCCAAGGATGTCCCCGTGAACCACCGCCCGCTCCTGCTGGCCCTGGCTGTCGGTGCTGCCGCACTGACGCTGGCGGCCTGCCAGAAGGAACCGTCCAAGGCCGATGCACCGGCCGCAGGCACCGCCGCGCCGACCGAAACCGCGGACCAGTTCATCGCCCGCGTCAACGCCGAGTACAAGGCCCTGTACCCGGAAATGACCTCGGCCCAGTGGCTGTCCTCGACCTACATCAATGACGATTCCGAGCGCGTGGCGGCCAAGGCCAACGAGCGCTGGCTGACCATCCTGAATGGCTGGATCGCCCAGGCCGGCACGTACGACGGCCAGCCGATGAGCGAAGACACCAAGCGCCAGATCCACCTGCTCAAGCTGATGACCGCCATGCCAGCGCCGCGCGACCCGGCCAAGCTGGGCGAGCTGACCCGCATCGCCAGCCGCATGGAAGGCGCCTACGGGTCGGGCAAGTACTGCACCGACGAGGCCAACCCGGCCACCTGCCGCCAGCTCGGCGACCTGGAACAGGTGCTGGCGCGCAGCCGCGACTACGACAAGCAGCTGGATGCCTGGCAGGGCTGGCACGCCACCACCAAGCCGATGCGCGCCGATTACCAGCGCTTCGTCGGCCTGGTCAACGAAGGCGCCAAGGAAATGGGCTTCGCCGACGCCGGCCAGATGTGGCGCAGCGGCTACGACATGCCGCCCGAGCAGATCGGCCCGGAAACCGACCGCCTGTGGGAACAGGTCAAGCCGATGTACGAGCAGCTGCACTGCTACGCGCGTACCAAGCTGGACGGCACCTATGGCAAGGACAAGGCGGAAACCGAAGGCGGCCTGATCGCCGCGCACCTGCTGGGCAACATGTGGCAGCAGGACTGGTCCAACCTGTGGGACCAGCTCGAGCCGTACCCGGGCGCGGGCAGCCTGGACATCACCGCCGCGCTGGAAAAGCAGTACCAGGCCAACCTGAGCGGTGCGCTTGCCAAGGCAGGTGGCAGCAACGCGAACGTGGAAGCGCTGTACAAGGCGCAGCGTGACGCCGAACTGCGTACCGCCAAGCAGATGACCGAACGCGCGCAGGACTTCTACGTGTCGCTGGGCATGCCGGCGCTACCGAAGTCCTACTGGGACAAGACCCAGTTCATCAAGCCGCTGGACCGT
>DGIP01000028.1:365-725 GCA_002386405.1 Stenotrophomonas maltophilia | reverse complement strand
TCATCAAGCCGCTGGACCGTGACGTGGTCTGCCACGCCAGCGCGTGGGACATGAACATGGAAGGCGACGTGCGCACCAAGATGTGCATCAAGCCGAACGAAGAAAACTTCACCACCATCTACCACGAGCTGGGCCACATTTATTACGACCTGGCCTACAACCCGCTGCCGCCGCTGTTCCAGGGCGGTGCCAACGATGGCTTCCACGAAGCGATCGGCGACACCATCGTGCTGGCGATGACCCCGCAGTACCTGAACTCGATCGGCTTGGTCGACAAGCCGCAGGAAAGCCGCGAGGCCACCATCAACGCGCAGATGCGCATGGCGCTGAGCGGCGTATCGTTCCTGCCGTTCGGGCTGA
>DGIP01000028.1:0-154 GCA_002386405.1 Stenotrophomonas maltophilia | reverse complement strand
CGTTCCTGCCGTTCGGGCTGATGATCGACCGCTGGCGCTGGGGCGTGTTCGATGGTTCGATCACCCCGGACCAGTACAACAAGGCGTGGTGGGACCTGAAAGCCAAGTACCAGGGCGTGGCCCCGGCCTCGGCGCGCGGCGAGGAGTTCTTCGA
>DGIP01000126.1 GCA_002386405.1 Stenotrophomonas maltophilia | reverse complement strand
GCCGGATCACCCGTGAGCTGGGCCTGTATGCGCGCTACAGCAAGGCCGAGAGCGGCGACGAGCAGTTCACCCAGGCCCAGGCGACGCTGGAATGGCGCCCGGATGACTGGAACACCCTGAGCGCCGAGCTGCGCCGCGTGGAGGAGGGCAGCACCGACGACCCCGCCGCCGGCCTGCTGGGTGCGGTGAAGTACAGCCACCGCTTCAGTACCGCGCTGGAGCTGTATGGGCTGGTGCAGGGCACCCTCGACGACGACGGCGGGCGCTACGCGGACAACAACGCGGTGGCGGTCGGTGGCGATTACCTGCTGGATGACCGTGCCAGCGTGGGCGCGGAAGTCAGCACCGGCGACCGCGGTGATTCGGCCACAGTGGATGCCGAGTACAAGCTCGACAGCGACCACTCGCTGTATGGCGCCTACACGTACTCCACCGACACCACGCAGTACGAATCGCTGTTCAACCCCACCCGCCAGAACGGGTGGTCGCTGGGCCAGCGCTGGCGGCTGTCGAGCCGCGCCAACCTGTTCAACGAAAGCCAGTTCCTGAAGGAGCCGGATCAATCCGGGCTGGCGCACACCATGGGCATGGATTTCTATCCTGCGCAGGGTTGGAACCTGGGCTTCACGCTGCAGTCGGGCGAGCTGGATACGGTCGATGGCGGCCATGTGGATCGCAGCGCGGTCAGCGTCAGCGGCGGGCGCACCTCGGCCGATACCGACTGGCGCAGCAAGGTTGAATGGCGCAAGGACACCGGCAGCGAGCGCCGCGAACAGTGGGTCACCACCAACCGGCTTACCCACCGCTTCAACGATAGCTGGCGCATCGCCGGCCGCCTGAACTATTCGCGCACCACCGATGAACTGAACGCGCTGGCCGGCGCCCGCTTCTGGGAGGCCAATATCGGCTTCGCCTACCGGCCCTGGAACAGCCAGCGCTGGGCGTTGTTCGGCAGGTACACCTATCTGTACGACCTGGCCACCGAGGCGCAGCTCGGCGGCGCCGACCAGGACCAGAAGACCCGCATCCTGTCCTTCGAAGGCGTGTACAAGCACGATACCCAGTGGGAGTTCGGCGCCAAGCTGGCCCGCCGCGAAGGCGAGGTCCGGCTGGGTCGCGGTAGCGGCCCGTGGTTCGATTCGGCTACCACCCTGAGCGTGCTGCAGACCCGTTACCAGCTGCACCAGAAGTGGTATGCGCTGGGCGAGTACCGCTGGCTGGACGTGGACAATGGCGGCACCCAATCCGGGTTCCTGGTCGGCATCGACCGCGACATCGGCGAGAACTTCCGCCTGGGCGTGGGCTACAACTTCACCCGGTTCAGCGATGACCTGACCGATTTCGACTACGACCATGAAGGCTGGTTCCTGAACATGGTGGGCACATACTGAGGGCGCATGATGAGCAACCCCATTGGTGACAGCGCGTTGGGCCGGCGCAGGATCTGGGCCGTGCTGCTGTGCGCGGCGCTGCCGCTTGCCGCCGGCGCGCAGAGCGTGCAGCTGGCCAAGACCAGCCAGGGCGGGGTAGGCAGCTTCGACTTCACCATGACCAACCTGGACGGCGCCAGCGACAGCATCACCACCACGGTGGCCGGCACGCCGACAGCTTCAGCAGCCGTATTCACCGTGACCAGTTCCGGGCTGCCGGTCGCCCTCACCGAAACCGCCAACCCGCAGTTCAGCCTCGACGGCGCCAGCTGCGTGGACACCAGCGGCACCATAGCAGGCGACATCGGCACACTCGGCGGTAACACCCTGGTGATTGCTGCCGCCAACCTGCAGGCCGGGGTGACCCTGGTCTGCACATTCACCAACACCCAGATCCAGCCGGATCTTGCGGTCACCAAGCAGGCCAGCCCCGCCGCGGTCGCCAGTGGCGGCACCGTGACCTTCACCCTCACCGCCAGCAACACGGGGGCGGTGGATGTCAACAACGCGGTGCTGGCCGATACGCCAGGCCCCGGCTTGAGCTGCACCGCCGCCGGAAGCTGCACCGCCAATGGCGGTGCCACATGCCCCGCCAGCATTCCGGCGGCTGCCCTGTTCGGCGCCGGTGTCACCATTCCCCTGTTGCCTGTGGGCGGCAACGTGGTGGTTACCGTGCCGTGTACCGTGACGGCATCAGGCAATTGAGCCGCAGGTAGATTTACTGAGCGGCAATCGGTAGTAAAACGCTGGTTGGCACTCCACATGCGCGGCACTCTGATGGCCACTCTTCGGTATCGGACAACGCGACATGCCCAGCGAAGAAGCGGCAATCCAATGGGTCGAATGGTCCGCGCTCGGCATAGAGCTGCTGGCGATTGCGCTGATCGTCGCCACCATCCTGGTCTCCACCGTGGTGTACGTGCTGGCGCTTGCCGTGCAGCACAAGGACCGGGTGGAAAGCTACGAACGCTACCGCCGGCGGCTGGGCCGTGCGTTGCTGCTTGGCCTTGAGATCCTGGTGGCCGCTGACATCGTGCGCACCGTGGCGCTGGACAGCACCATGAACGCGATCCTGTCGTTGGGTCTGCTGGTGATCATCCGCACCTTCCTGAGCTGGTCGGTGGTGCTGGAAGTGGAAGGCTTCTGGCCCTGGAAACGCCCGCCAGAGCGCGCGCCACCAGCGCGCGAGGAATAGGGGCGACCATGAACACCCAGGCGCTGGTCCTGCACTGTCTTCAAGCAAGCATCCTCGGCACCGTGTTCTCGTACGGTTTGCAGGCCGCTGTCACCGATGCACTGTTCCTGGTCCGCAACCCCGGGCAGCTGGTGCGATCAGTGCTGGCCATATTCGTGGTCATGCCGGTGGCAGCCGTGATAATCGTGGAGATCTTCGCATTGCCGCATGCCACCGAGATCGCCTTGGTGGTGCTGGCGCTGGCACCCATCCCGCCGCTGCTGCCCAAGAAGGAAAGCAAGGCCGGCGGTGAGGGCGCCCATGCGCTGGGGCTGATGGTGGTGATGGGGTTGCTGGCCATCGTGATGGCGCCCCTGCTGCTGTGGCTGCTGGGCAACTACTTTGATCGCGACCTGAAGATGCCGCCGCAGGCCATTGCCAAGGTCATCGTAGTGATGATCGTGCTGCCGCTGCTGGCAGGCATGGTGGTGCGGGCCATTGCACCGGCGCTGGCGGCCCGCCTGGCGCGGCCCATCGCGCTGGTGTCGCTGGTCCTGCTGGTGGTGATCGCGGCACTGATTCTGTCCAAGGTCACCCCTATCGTGGTCAACCTGCTGCATGGCGGCACCCTGGTAGCACTCATCGCCTTTGTGGTGATCGGCCTGGCGGTCGGGCAGTTGCTCGCCGGACCTGTTCCACAGCGACAGACCGTGCTCGCCCTGTCCACCGCAAGCCGCCACCCGGCGATCGCGCTGGCCATCGCCAAGACCAACTTTCCGAACGAGCCGTTCCTTGACGCCACCATCGTGCTGTACCTGCTGGTGGTGACCGTACTGGCCATTCCTTACGTCCAATGGCGTCGGCGCAGAACCCCCCCGTCACCCCACACCACGTAGGGGGAGACATCACCCGACGCGGCATCCCCGTCGCGCCATTCATTTGTTTCATCACACGGGAGAACCGCAGATGGCAACCAAAGCCAAGAAGCCGAACATACTGGTCATGTGGGGCGATGATATCGGCCAGGCCAACCTGAGCTGCTATACCAAGGGATTGATGGGCTACCGCACGCCGAACATCGACCGGATTGCCAAGGAAGGCATGATCTTCACCGACAGCTACGCCGAGCAGAGCTGTACCGCCGGCCGTGCATCCTTCATTACCGGTCAGTGCGGGTTGCGCACCGGCCTGACCAAGGTCGGCCTGCCGGGTGCCGAGCTGGGCCTGAAGGCCGAAGACATCACCATCGCCGAAGCCCTCAAGCCGCTTGGCTACCGTACCGGGCAGTTCGGCAAGAACCACCTTGGTGACCGCGACGAGCATCTGCCCACCGCGCATGGCTTCGATGAGTTCTTTGGCAACCTGTATCACCTCAATGCCGAAGAAGAGCCCGAGGAAGTGGATTATCCGAACAAGGAGGACTTCCCGGACTTCAGGAAGAAGTACGGCCCGCGCGGCGTCCTGCATTGCTGGGCTGACGGCAAGGGCGGTCAGAAGATCGAGAATACCGGCCCGCTCACCCGCAAGCGCATGGAAACCTGCGACGATGAGTTCCTGGCGGCAGCGAAGAAGTTCATCCAGGCGGCGCATGATGCCGGTGAGCCGTTCTTCGTCTGGTTCAATACCTCGCATATGCACGCCTGGACCCACGTCAAGCCGGAAAGCCGCGGCCAGTCCGGCCGCTGGCAGTCCGAATACCATGACGTGATGATCGACCACGACAAGTGCATTGGCGAGATGCTCGATTTCCTGGATGAGCTCGGCATTGCCGATGACACCTTCGTCCAGTACAGCACTGACAACGGCCCGCACATGAATACCTGGCCGGATGCGGGCACCACCCCGTTCCGCAACGAGAAGAACTCCAGCTGGGAGGGTGCCTACCGCGTGCCGTGCATGGTGCGCTTCCCGGGTCGCATCGAGGCGGGCAGCGAGTCCAACGAGATCGTCAGCCATCTCGACTGGTTCCCCACCATCCTGGCCGCCGCCGGCGAACCGGACATCAAGGACAAGCTCAAGAAGGGCTACAAGATCGGCAAGACCACCTACAAAGTGCACCTGGATGGCTACAACCTGGTGCCCTACCTGACCGGCAAGGAAGAAAAGAGCCCACGCCCGGGCTTCATCTACTTCACCGACGATGGCGACGTGGCCGCGCTGCGCTACGACAACTGGAAGATGCTGTTCATGGAACAGCGCGTGCCGGGCACCCTGAAGATCTGGCAGGAGCCCTTCGTGGTGCTGCGCACGCCCTACATCTTCAACATGCGGATGGATCCCTACGAGCGTGCACAGATCACCTCCAATACGTTCTACGACTGGATGTTCCGGCACATCTACCTGCTGGTGCCGGCACAGGCGGTGATCGCTGAGTTCATCGGAACCTTCAAGGAGTTCCCGCCGCGCCAGAAATCGGCGAGTTTCAGCCTGGATCAGGTGCTGGACAAGATGAAGGAGAGTTCGTCGGGGTCCTGAACCCGGGCGCCCCTGCACCCCTCATTGGCCTGACGGTCACGAGGGGTCAGCGGGTGGCATTCCCTGAAGCTGGATGGCCACCGTGGTCCTGGCCTGCAGCACCGCGAAGCGCAGGCCGATGGCGTGACGTGCGCAGAGGCGCTGGACGATCGACAGGCCTAGTCCGTGCCCGCTGCTGGTCGCGCCCTTCGCGAACGGAAGCAGTGACCCGGCGCCAACGCCGGCACCCGGGTTGGAGATGGCCAACCAGTCGCCATCAACCGCAATGGAAACGGTGCCTTCCAGGGTGTGTGCAAAGGCGTTGCCGACAAGGTTGGACAGCAACACGTGCAGCACGGCGGGCGGCAGCCACGCCAGTGCATCCGCGTCCACCCGCAGATCCACGCATATGTCTCGACCCTCAAGCAACGGCGCCTGGTCCACGATGACGCGCTCGATCAGCGGCAGCAGCGTGACATGCGTTGGTGGCTCCTGCAGGTGCTCTTCCCGGGCAAGCATGAGCAGGGTGCTCACGGTGCGCTCGAGCTGCTGCACCGACTGCGCGATATGGTCCACCTGCACGCGATGGTCCGGGGCAATGTCGCCGCGCGCCTGCATGCGCTCGCAGGCGCTGCGGATCACCGCCAGCGGCGTACGCAGTTCATGGCTGGCATCCCGCGTGAATTCGAGATC
>DGIP01000127.1 GCA_002386405.1 Stenotrophomonas maltophilia | reverse complement strand
TACCACTCCAGCGACAGGTCGTACTGGGTGGCCTTGAACGGGTCCAGGTCCGGTGCGCCGCCGCTGCCGGTGCCCGGCGAGGTCTGCACGCCGTTGGCGTCGAACACGGCGTTGTTGTTGAGGGTGACGCCGTTGTTGAGGTCTTCGGTATTGGGGAAGGCGACCACTTTGGCCGCGCCGCCGCGCAGCACCAGGCTGTCGGTGATCTGCAGCTTGGCCACCGCCGACGGCAGTACGTTGCGGTCATCCCGTTCGAAGTTCGACGGGGTCAGCACGCCGGTGCCGCTGATCAAGTTGCCGCGCGAGGTCAGGTCACGGCCCACAAAGCGCAGGCCGACATTGCCGCCCAGTGCCATGCCGCCCACCTCGGTATCCCAGTTGAGCTTGGCGTAGGCCTCGAGGAAGTCTTCATCGACGCTGAAGGTGGCCGAATAGGCCAGCGCGGTATTGGCCGGATCCAGGCATTGCGGGTTCTGCGAGATCTGCGGCAACGTGGTGAAGCTGCCGCAGCCGCCGAAGGTGCCGCGGAACGCCCCCAGGTAATCGCGCGGCAGGCCGTCGAACTCGCCCGGCAGGAAGTCGTTGTTGCTGTACACGCGGATGTATGGATCCATCTGCGTGACCGGAATGCCGCCGGCCGGGCGGATGTCGGCGCGGCGCGGGTCCTGCAGGCTTTCCAGGCGGCTGAAACGCGCGCCGACGTCCAGCGAGCGCAGCGGGCCGTTGTCGAAGGCCAGGCTCCAGTCGGTGCGCAGCGCGCGCGAGTCGGTCTGCGCGCGCCAGTCGTTGTCGAACAGGATGGTCATGCGCCACTGCGCCGGATCGACCACGTTGACGCCACTGACATTGAAGCTGCCGAAGCTGCCGCTGCGCAGGTCGAAGTCGGTGACCGAGGTCAGCCCGGCCATCGGCGCCAGCCGCATGTAGCGCTGGTTGTAGCTGGCAGTGGAACGCCCCCAGTCCAGTTCGGCCGAACCGGTTACGCGTTCGCCGACCTGGAAGCTGGCACGCAGCGCGCTGGAGAGGGTGTCCGAATCGATGTCGGCCACTTCGGTGTTGAGCAGCACGGTGCCGGTGGATCGGCCGGCCAGCAGGATGTCGTGGTCGGAGTAGACCGCGTTGCTCAGGCCGGCGGAGGGGTTGAAGGCGATCCAGTAGCGGTCGCGCTCGGCCTTCTGCCGGGAATAGAAGGTATCCCAGGACAGCTCCACGCCATCGGCCGGGCGCCACTGCAGCACCGCGCTCAGGCCGACCTTGGTGCGGTCATCGTCGATGTTCTGCGCGCGCATGTCGGTACTGCCGAAGCGCGTGCGGGTGGGGTCGGTCGGGTCGTTGAAGCGGGCATACCCGGAGAACGTATCCAGGCCCTGCTGCACCACGTTGCGGCGGCCGTACGTGGCCGACAGCAGCGCACCGAAGGTGCGGTCCTCGTTGCGCCGCGAGATCAGCCCGAACGCGTTATGGCCCCAGGAATCGGCCATGTCGTCGTAGGTACCGGCCAGGCTGACCACGTTCTGGTCGCTGTCGCCCGACAGCGGCTGCCGGGTGTGGATGTCGACGATGCCACCCAGCCCGCCGGAAATCTGGTCGGCGCCGGCCAGCTTGGTTACTTCCAGCCGCGAGATCAGCTCGGAGGGCACCAGCGAGAGCAGGCCGTAGGTGGAGGTGGCCAGCTGGTCCAGGCCGTTGCCGCCGCGCCCGGTGGCATCGACGATCTGGCGGCCGTTATACAGCAGCACGTTCTCTTTCAGGCCGCGCACCAGGATGTCGCTGCCCTCGCCCATGCCGCGCTCGAGCTGCACGCCGGCCACCCGGCCCAGCGATTCGGCGACGTTGGTGTCGGGCAGCTTGCCGATGTCATCGGCCACGATCGCGTCGACGATCTGCGGCGAATCGCGTTTGAGGTCGCGCGAGGCTTCCAGGCTGCCGCGGATGCCGACCACGCTCACGGCGTCGAGCGTCTGCGCCTGCTGGTCGCCGGCGGTGGTGGTGGTGGCGGGCGGAGCATCCTGTGCGGCGGCCAGCATCGGCGCCAGCAGGCAGGTACCCAAGGCGGTGAACAAGGTGGAACGTCGAAAACGAAGCATGTATCGGCCCTCTCCCAAGGTAGGGATCCCGCTGCAGGCCCCCGACCTGCCCAGCTGGATCCAGCGCTTTTTCGTCGTTGCTGCTGCGCTGCGGCTTGGCAGCGTGTAGCTAATATAGCAATATGATTTGACCGCGCACGCTGCAATGCAGCGAAGAATCAAGACCCGCCTGTAGCGTCTGCGGCCACTTCCCTTCCATAGTGTTGCTATCCATGGCACACGCTTTCCAACAAGGACCCGGCGCAATGGCCGTTCTGCAAGGTGTCTTCCCGATCCTGCCCAGCATCTTCGACGCGCACGGCGCGCTCGACGAGGCCGGGACCGAAGCCGTGTTCGAGTACATCCTGGCCGCCGGCGCGGCCGGGGTGGTGTTTCCGGGGCTGGCCAGCGAGTACGACATGCTCACGCTGGATGAGCGCCTGCACCTGACGGCCTGCATCGGCCGCTGGAACCGCGGCCGCGTGCCGTTCATCGTCGGCGCCAGCGCGCGCACGCTGGAAGACGCGGTGCGGCTGGCCCAGGCCGGTGGCCAGGCCGGTGCGAGCGCTGCGATGGTGCTCACCCCGCACGCGCTGGCCGGTGATGCCGAGGGCATGGCCGCGTTCTTCAGCCGCCTGGCCAGCGAATCGGGCGTGGCGGTGATGCTGCAGAACGCACCGGCGCCGATGGGCGTCGGGTTGGGCGTCGACGAGGTGGTGGCACTGACCGCGCGCGTCCCCGCCATTGAATACGTCAAGGAAGAAACGATGCCCTCGGGGCATCGCATCACCGCGTTGTCCGAACGCGCCGGCAGCAGCGTGCGCGCGGTGTTCGGCGGTGCCGGCGCCCGCTATGTATTGGATGAACTCACGCGCGGGGCGGTCGGCACGATGCCGGCCTGCGAAATCACCGAGGTCCACGTGGCGATGCTGGCGGCCTGGGCGGCAGGCGATCAGTCGCGTGCGCGAACGTTGTTCGAACGCACCCTGCCGCTGCTCAGCATGCAGGCGGTGTTCCGCTGGCGCCTGACCAAGGCCATCCTGCTGCGTCGCGGCCTGATCGGCAGCGACCATGTGCGTGCACCGGGACCGGCACTGGACCGCTTCGACGAACGCGAACTGGATATCCTGCTGGATCGCATCAGCGACCTGCTGCCGTTGGACACCGTCCCCGGGCAGGCACGGAGAAGCCACGCGTGAGCCAGGTCACCCAGGTTGAAACCTTCATCCTCACCGTTCCGCGCACCACGCCCTACCTGGGGCCGCTGGGGCCGGGCGAGCGGGTCAACTCCCGCGGCTACCTGGTGCGCAGGGGCAA
This sequence comes from Stenotrophomonas maltophilia, assembly GCA_002386405.1. Taxonomy (GTDB): domain Bacteria; phylum Pseudomonadota; class Gammaproteobacteria; order Xanthomonadales; family Xanthomonadaceae; genus Stenotrophomonas; species Stenotrophomonas maltophilia_AD. The sequence continues at coordinate 1,781 of DGIP01000127.1, read as the reverse complement.
CGGGACGCTCTACCCCACCGTGGACCGCTCGGTGCTGGTGCGCGTCACCACCGCCGATGGCGCGGTGGGCTGGGGTGAAACCTATGGCATCTGCGCGCCGCGCGCGACCTGCGAGATCATCAACGACCTGCTTGCGCCGGAACTGATCGGGCGCGAGCCGGACGACGTGGAGCAGATCTGGGACGACCTGTACGGGCTGATGCGCGTGCGTGGCTGCGGCAGCGGGTTCCACACCGATGCGCTGGCGGCGCTGGACATCGCCCTGTGGGACCTGCGCGCGCGTGCGGCCGGCCAGCCGCTGTGGGCGCTGCTGGGTGAGCGGCGGCGCGACACCATTCCCGGCTATGTGTCTGGCCTGCCGGCGGCAACGGTCGCGGAGAAGGTGGCGATGGCGCGCGCGTTTGCGGCGCAGGGCCACGATGCCTTCAAGGTGCACGCGGTGGTGAGCCATGACGGCATCGTCGAAGAAATGCAGGCGCTGCGCACCGAGCTGGGCGATGCGGTGCACCTGATGGTGGACCTGCACTGGAAGTTCGATCACGCGCAGGCATTGGCCCTGGCAGGGCAACTGCTGCCGGCGCAGCTGACCTTCATCGAAGCACCGCTCAAGCCCGAGGATGTGGCCGGGCTGATCGCGTTGGGAAGCGACAGCCCCATTCCCGTCGCGGCCGGCGAAGAGTGGCCCACTGACCATGTCGCACGGTTGCGGCTGGTCGGCGGTACGCTGGCCTACGTGCAGCCGGAGATGGGCCACACCGGCATCACCCAGTTCCTGCGTATTGCAGGCCTGGCCGCAGCGCACGGAGTGCAGGTCGCGCCGCACGCCACCATCGGCGGCGGCATCTTCATGGCCGCCAGCCTGCATGCATCAGCGGTCATCGACGGCCTGTGGCGCCACGAGTGGCAGCACTCGATCTTCTCGCGCTCGGTGGAGATGCTCGACACCGACATGGCGTATGCGCGCGAGGGTTACACGCTACCCTCCGGTCATGGCCTGGGTGCACAGCCGAACGCGCGCTTCTGGCAACACGCGGAACTCGTAGCCTGAGCAGAAGGGCCGGACACGGTCCGGCCCTTCTCAACCTGCCGCCACGGCCTCGGCGTCCGGGCCAACCAGCGTCATTCGCGAACGCTTGGCTTTTCTCAGCGCGGTCCACGCCAGCAGCACTGCGATGGGGTGCAGGAACGCCATCAGCACGAACGCACGGTCGAAGTTGCCGTCGGCCACCAAGTGGCCCACCACCTGCGCCGAGACCATGCCGCCAAGTGCGCTGCCGCAACCCACCAGCCCCGCCACCGATGCGATGTAGCGCGACGGGAACAGATCCACCGTCATCGCGGTGAGGTTGATCTGGTAGGTCAGGTGCGCGAAGGTCACCACGCACGCCAGCGCGAGCAGCAGCGGAATCGGCGGATGCAGCGCCACCAGCATGCCGATCGGCGCCAGGCAGGCTGCACCGATCATGGTGGTCAGGCGTGCCCGCACCGGGCTCATGCCGCGCTTGACCAGCCGTCCTGATATCAGGCCCCCGCCCACGCTGCCGATGTCGGCGGCGACGTAGACGATCCACGCCAGCGAGGCGATCGCGGCCAGGCTCATGCCGCGGGCGTCGCCCAGGTATTTGGGGAACCAGAACAGGTAGAAGTACCAGACCGGATCCGCCACCGCGCGCGAGGCGACCAGCGCCCACACCGTGCGGTCGCGCGCCAGCCGGCCCCAGACGCCTTTCATCGACGCCGCCGGTGCGGTTGCCGCGGGCGTTTCCAGCGCCGGCGTGGCG
>DGIP01000001.1:2728-3696 GCA_002386405.1 Stenotrophomonas maltophilia | reverse complement strand
GGCGCTGCCCAGCAGGGCGCGCAGCGCCAGGACCAGCAGCAGCCCCAGCAGCACCGGGGTGGTGTCGGCCAGCGGGCGGTGGACAACCAGCACTTCCTGGATCAGCCAGGCAATGGCCGCAGCCTGTCCGATCAGCAGCGCGCCGGACGTACAGATACACAATGCGGCCAAGCGCTGGCGGCTGCGGGCACTGCCGGCCAGCCCGTTGAGCCACTGCAGGCGCTGGCGGCGAAGGTCACTGGACTCGATGGCGGGCGCGTCGGGGGGTATGCTCAAAGCGGGTCACTGGCGGCCACAGGGAGGTGCCGACCATTGTAATGGGCGCCGGCTACCCTTCCCCGTGCGGCAGTCGGTCGCAGCACGGACTGCCTACGATCCGCGCATCTGCCTGTTCATACATTGATCTCAATCAAGGCTGTTTGAAGTTGCTGGTCACAGAATTCATCCCGTAGACCCCTTCCCGCCACCTGATACGGCAAAACCCCCAACGAGGTAGCCAGGCCATGATCGATTCGACAGTCGTAGAACTGTCGCGGCTGCAGTTCGCTTTGACCGCGATGTACCACTTCTTGTTTGTCCCCCTAACGCTTGGCCTCTCGTTCCTGGTGGCCATCATGGAAAGCGTGTACGTCATGACCCGTAAACCGGTCTGGCGCCAGATGACCCTGTTCTGGGGCACGCTGTTCGGCATCAACTTCGCCATCGGCGTGGCCACCGGCCTGGTGATGGAATTCCAGTTCGGCATGAACTGGTCCTACTACAGCCACTACGTGGGCGACATCTTCGGTGCGCCGCTGGCCATTGAAGGGCTGATGGCATTCTTCCTGGAAGCCACGCTGATTGGCCTGTTCTTCTTCGGCTGGAAGCGGCTGAGCCCGGTCAAGCACCTTGCGGTGACCTGGTTCATGGCGCTGGGCACCAACCTGTCGGCAGTGTGGATCCTGATCGCCAACGGCTGGATGCAGAAC
>DGIP01000001.1:0-2556 GCA_002386405.1 Stenotrophomonas maltophilia | reverse complement strand
GCCAACGGCTGGATGCAGAACCCCACCGGGGCGGTGTTCAACCCGGAAACGATGCGCATGGAGGTGGTGGATTTCGCCGCCGTGCTGTTCAACCCGGTGGCCCAGGCCAAGTTCGTGCATACGGTCAGTGCGGGCTACGTGACCGGCGCGATCTTCGTGATGGGCATCAGCGCGTTCTACCTGCTGCGCGACAAGCACAAGGACATGGCACGCCGTTCGTTCGCGGTGGCGGCGGCCTTCGGCCTGCTGTCGTCGTTGTCGGTGGTGGTGCTGGGTGACGAGAGCGGTTATGCCGCCAGCGAACACCAGAAGATGAAGCTGGCCGCGATCGAAGCGATGTGGGAAACCGAGCGTGCCCCGGCCGACTTCACCGCCTTCGGCATTCCCAACCAGCAGACCCAGCAGAACGATTTCGCCATCAAGATTCCGTACCTGATGGGCCTGATCGCCACGCGCTCGTTCAACCAGCCCATTCCAGGCATCCTGGAACTGGTGGAACGCGCCGAGCACCGCATCAAGGGCGGACAGCTGGCCTACGGTGCGCTGGAACGCGTGCGCAAGGACAAGAACGATGTCGAGGCGCGCGAGATGTTCGACCGCCATTGGCAGGATCTGGGCCATGGCCTGCTGCTCAAGCGCTACCGCGATGACATCCTCAACGCCACCCCGGAGGAAATCTCCAAGGCGGCGATGGATACCGTGCCGCGCGTTGCGCCGCTGTTCTGGACCTTCCGCATCATGGCCGGGCTGGGCTTCTACCTGATCGCGTTCTTCGCGGTGGCCTTCTACTTCTCGTGCCGCAACACCTTCCACGAAAAGCGCTGGTTCCTGCGGCTGGCGGTGTGGTCGATGCCGGCGCCGTGGATCGCGATCGAATGCGGCTGGTTCGTGGCCGAGTATGGCCGCCAGCCGTGGGCGGTGGATGGCGTGCTGCCCACCTTCTATGCCGCATCGGGCCTGGCACTGCATGAAATCCTGACCACGCTGGCGGTGTTCACTGCGCTGTACACGGTGCTGCTGATCATCGAGGTGAAGCTGATGCTCAAGGCGATCCGTACCGGCCCGGCCGACATCCTTCCTTCGCTGCAGCCTTCGCGCACGCCGCTTCCCCACAATGCCGCCGCACCGGCTCCCGGTCAGGCATAAGGCAGGAGAACCCAGATGGATATTCTTGGACTTGATTACACCACGCTGCGCGTGATCTGGTGGCTGCTGCTGGGCATCCTGCTGGTCGGCTGGGCGGTGATGGACGGCTTCGACCTGGGCGTGGGCACCCTGCTCCCGTTCGTGGCGAAAACCGATGAAGAACGCCGGCTGGTGATCAACACCGTGGGCCCGGTGTGGGAAGGCAACCAGGTATGGCTGGTACTGGGCGGCGGCGCGATCTTCGCCGCATGGCCGCCCCTGTATGCGGTGAGCTTCTCCGGCTTCTATCTTGCGATCTTCGCCATGCTGTTCGGCCTGATCCTGCGCCCGGTCGGCTTCAAGTACCGCAGCAAGATGCCGAGCAAGCGCTGGCGCGACACGTGGGACTGGGTGCTGTTCGTGGGTGGGCTGCTGCCGGCGCTGATTGCCAGCGTGGCGGTGGGCAACGTGCTGCTGGGCGTGCCGTACCACTTCGATGACAGCATGCGCATCTTCTACACCGGTTCGTTCTTCGGCCTGCTCACCCCGTTCGCGCTGCTGGCCGGGCTGGTGGGCGTGGCGATGATGGTGTCGCACGGCGCGGCCATGCTGGTGCTGAAGACCGACGGCCCGGTGGCCGAACGTTCGGCGCGTTACGGCAGCATTGCCGCGCTGGCCAGCTTCGTGCTGTTCGCCGCGGGCGGTGCGTGGGTGGCCTTCGGCCTGCCGGGCTATGAGATCACCTCGCAGGTGGTGACCGACGGCCCGACCAACCCGCTGTTGAAGACCGCTGCGGTGGGCACGGCGGCCGGTGGCTGGCTGCGCAACTACAGCAGCATGCCGCTGACCCTGGTGTTCCCGCTGCTGGGCCTGGCCGGTGCACTGGCCAGCGCGGTACTGCTGCGGGCCCGCCGTGGCATGGCCGCCTTCCTGGCATCGGGCGCTTCGATTGCCGGCATCATCCTCACCGTGGGCTTTGCGATCTTCCCGTTCCTGCTGCCCTCCTCCAGCCAGCCCAGCGGCAGCCTGACCGTGTGGGACGCCTCGTCCAGCCAGCTCACGCTGTTCATCATGCTGGTGGCCACCGTGATCTTCCTGCCGATCATCATTGCCTACACCAGCTGGGTCTACCGGGTGATGAAGGGCAAGACCACGGCCGAAGACATGGCCGACAACCCGAACGCTTACTGATACCCCTGAAACGGTAGGTACCGACCGTTGGTCGGTACACATATTGGGAGAACGACAATGTGGTATTTCGCCTGGATCCTTGGCACCGGCCTGGCCTCGGCCGCCGCCATCCTCAACGGCATGTGGTTTGAAGCGCGAGAGGCGGCCGCAGCCGAGCGCGACACACGGTAAAAAAAGGTTGCCGATAAGGTCTTCACACCGTATCCTTGTCGGCTCCTTCGGGGTGTAGCTCAGTCTGGT
>DGIP01000230.1 GCA_002386405.1 Stenotrophomonas maltophilia | reverse complement strand
GTGAGCGGGCCGACGGCCGTACCGCCGGGTTCGCGCGCGGGCGCCGTGCCGGTGCCGCGCTCGGGCCCGGTGACGATCCGCCGGGTGGTGGCCGAACGCGCCAGGTACGGGGTGTAGACCAGGCCGGGCAGCACGCCCTCATGGGTCAGCAGTACGTTGGCGCGTTCCAGCAGCTCGCCCAGGCGTTCCAGCAGCTGGCGGTCGAACACGCGGAACAGCGCCAGCTGGGTTTCCAGGCCCAGCGCGAATTCCTCGCCCAGCTCACGGGTGATCCGGCACAGCACGTAGGGCCCGAACGGCAGGTCCTCGGCGTCGAACGCCGGGCCGGCGGCAAGCACGCCGAAGCGCTGCCCCAGCAGTTGCAGCGCACTGGCCGAGCGCTGCGCCTCGCGGCGGGTGATGTCGGCCAGCACGATGTCGCGGTCGATATCGGTGTCGGTCACCAGGGTCAGCGTGGTGGCCGTCACCGGCGCGCTGGGGGCCGGTACGTGCCGCACCCGCGGTTCGCGCAGGTTGGCCAGGGCCGTGGCCAGCGCGTCCAGGAAGCGCGGCGCGAACTGCGCATTGATGTCGTGCAGGCGCCGGGCCTGGGCGTAGATGTCGGCCTGGATCTGGCTGTTGCGCGCGCGCTCGGCATCGCGGAACAGCTCGCGCTCGAGCTCCACGATGGTCAGCTTGAGCGGGGTGCTCAGGGTCTGCACGGCCAGTGCATGCAGCACCGCCAGCAGGCGGCGCACGCGCGGCGGCGCATTGACGCTGGCGAACCGGGTCAGATCGGGTGGCGATGAAGGTGCGGACGCAGACATCCGTTGTAGGTTCCGGCTCCCCTGAGAGCACAGAATCTAACGTTTTCCCGGAGTCCCCGCCAGAAGGGATCTCCCGACGCCCTCAGCCCAGGAACAGCTCCACCACGTCGTTGGTGAAGCGCCGGCCCAGCTCGGTCGGCTGCACGTGGTCGCCCTGCACGGTCATCCAGCCGTTGGCGAGGGCGGTCTGCAGCGGCGCGGCGATCGTCGCCCGGTCCAGCCCGGTGCGCGACTCGAAGTCCTTGAACCGGAAGCCCTCGTGCAGGCGCAGCAGGTTGAGCATGTATTCGAAGGGCAGGCGGTCGGCGCCGATCACCTCGTCGCCGCCGATCGACGCGGCCGTGCCGGCGGTGTCCATGAACGTCTGCGGGTGCTTGTGCTTCCAGCGGCGCAGCACGTGCTGTCCGGCGCCCGAGCTGATCTTGCCGTGGGCGCCGGCGCCGATGCCCAGGTAATCGCCGAAGCGCCAGTAGTTCAGGTTGTGCTGGCTCTGCCGCCCGGGCCGCGCGTAGGCGCTCACCTCGTACTGGGCATAGCCGGCCTCGGCCAGCAGGCGCTGGCAGTGTTCCTGCATGTCCCAGGCCGAATCATCTTCGGGAATGCCCTGCGGCGGCCGCGCGAAGAACACCGTGTTCGGCTCCAGGGTGAGCTGGTAGTGCGACAGGTGGGTGGGCTGCAGCGCGAACGCGCGTTCCAGGTCGTGTTCGGCCTGGGCCAGGGTCTGTTGCGGCAGCGCGTACATCAGGTCGATGTTGAAGTTGTCGTAGCCGGCATCCTGGGCGAGCTTCACCGCGCGCTCGGCTTCGCCGCTGTCGTGGATGCGGCCCAGCCGCTGCAGCGCCTCATCGTTGAAGGTCTGGATGCCGAAGCTGATCCGGTTCACCCCGGCCGCGCGGTAGCGGTCGAAGCGGCCGTGCTCGGCTGTGCCCGGGTTGGTTTCCAGGGTCACTTCCAGGTTCGGGGCGAAGCGCAGCCGTGCCGAGGCGGCCTGCAGGAAGCGGTCGATCGCCTCCGGCGGGAACAGGCTGGGCGTGCCGCCACCGAAGAACACGCTGTTCACCACCCGGCCCCAGACCAGCGGCAGGTCCTGGTCGAGGTCGCGGACCAGCGCATCGATATAGGCCTCGAACGGCAGTTCGCCCTTGGCCTGGTGCGAGTTGAAATCGCAGTACGGGCACTTGCGCACGCACCACGGCAGGTGCACGTAGAGCGACAGCGGCGGCGGCACCAGCGACACCGCGTGGTCGTGGTCGCAGCTTTCGCCGGGAAGGTGGTGGCAATCGTGGTCGGACATCGTGCTCATCGGTAGCGCCGGCCGTTGGCCGGCCCTCGGGAAATCATCAACAGTCGATTCAGATCAACGCCGACAGCTTCTGCTTCAACACCTGCAATGCCTTGCCGCGATGGCTCATCGCATTCTTCACGTCCGGCGCCATTTCCGCGGCGGTCTGGCCCAGCACCGTGTCCAGGAACAGCGGGTTGTAACCGAAGCCGTGGGTGCCGCGCAGTTCGTCCAGGATCTCGCCTTCCCAGCTGCCTTCGCAGATCAGCGGCTGCGGGTCGTTGGCGTGGCGCAGCAGCACGATCACCGCGTAGAAGCGCGCGGTGCGGCGCTCGGCCGGCACGGCGCGCATGTCATGGAGCAGCTTGGCGTTGTTGGCCGCGTCATCGGTCGGGCTGCCGGCGTAGCGCGCGCTGTACAGGCCCGGCGCGCCGTCCAGCGCATCCACGATCAGGCCCGAGTCGTCGGCCAGTGCCGGCAGGCCGGTGCTGGCGCAGGCATGCCGCGCCTTGATCAGTGCGTTCTCGACGAAGGTCAGGCCGGTTTCCGGCACATCGCTCACGCCCAGCGCGCCCTGCGGCACGATCTCCAGTGGCAGGCCGGCCAGCATGGCCTGCAGTTCCTTCAGCTTGCCGGCGTTGCCGCTGGCCAGTACCAGTTTCATTGCTTGGGCTCCAGCAGGTCCCACGTGTTGCCGTACAGGTCGCGGAACACCGCGACGGTCGCATAGGGCTCTTCGCGCGGGGCTTCAAGGAATTCCACGCCGCGCGCGGTCATCGCGGCATGGTCGCGGTGGAAATCGTCGGTGTTGAGGAAGAAGCCGACCCGGCCACCGGTCTGGTTGCCGACCCGGCTCTGCTGCTCTTCGTTACTGGCGCGGGCCAGCAGCAGCGCCGCGGCGCTGCCATCGGTCGGGCCGACCACCACCCAGCGCTTGCTGCCCTGGTCGATATCGTCGATCAGGTGGAAGCCGAGCTTGCCCGTGTACCAGGCGATCGCCTCGTCGTAATCGGCCACCACGAGGGTGACCAGGGCGAGGCGCCGGCTCACGGCTGCGCCAGCGCGGCCTGCTGGGCCGCGAACAGGTCGGTGATGCCCTTTTCGGCCAGGGCCAGCAGCGCGTCCAGCTCATCGCGGCGGAACGCGTGGCCTTCGGCGGTGCCCTGCAGCTCGATGAAGCCGCCGCCGTCGTTCATCACCACGTTCATGTCGGTGTCGCAGTCGCTGTCTTCGGCGTAGTCCAGGTCCAGCACCGGGGTGCCGCGGTAGATGCCGACCGACACCGCGGCAACGGCGCCGAAGATCGGGTTGCGCTTGATGTCGCCGCGCTTGATCAGGAAGTTCACCGCGTCCACCAGCGCCACGTAGGCACCGGTGATGGCGGCGGTGCGGGTGCCGCCATCGGCCTGCAGTACGTCGCAGTCCAGGGTGATGGTGCGCTCGCCCAGCGCGCCCCGATCAATGCAGGCGCGCAGGGTGCGGCCGATCAGGCGCTGGATCTCCAGGGTGCGGCCGCCCTGCTTGCCGCGCGCCGCTTCGCGGTCGTTGCGGGTGTGGGTGGAGCGCGGCAGCATGCCGTATTCGGCCGTGACCCAGCCTTCGCCCTTGCCGCGCAGGAAGCCCGGCACGCGGTTCTCCACGCTGGCGGTGCACAGCACGCGGGTTTCACCGAAGCTGACCAGCACCGAGCCTTCGGCATGGCGGGTGAAGGCGCGTTCGATGCGCACTTCGCGCAACTGGTCGGCCTGGCGGCCGCTGGGACGGGGATCGGACATGGATGGCTTCCGGTAAGACGAGGGATGCGGGACCGCGCCCGGACCGGGGACCGGCAGGCGAGGAGGCTCCAAAGGAACCGCTAGGGTACCATTTGCACTTTGAGAGCACCGGAAACCCGCATGATTCGAAGCATGACCGCCTATGCCGGCGGCGAGCGCGCCACGCCCTGGGGCACGCTGGCCTGTGAGCTGCGCTCGGTCAACCACCGGTTCCTGGAGGTGGGCGTTCGCCTGCCCGAGGAGCTGCGTGCGCTTGAGCCGCAACTGCGGGAGCGTGTCGCGAACCGCTGCAGCCGCGGCAAGATCGACCTGGTCATGCGCCTGCGCGCGCCGGAGGTCACCGGGGCATTGGTGGTCAACGATGCGCTGCTGGCCCAGCTCGGCGAACTGGCCAGCCGGCTGGCGCCGGGCTTCCCCAGCCTGCAGGTGAGCTTCACCGAACTGCTGCAGGTGCCGGGCGTGATGCAGGGCGAGGCGGTCGACGCCGCCGCGCTGCAGGCCGAAGCGCTGGCCCTGCTGGACGAGAGCCTGGATGGGTTCGTTGCCGCGCGCGAGCGTGAAGGCGACAAGCTGGCCACGGCGATCCAGGAACGGGTGGATGGCGTGGAGCGCATCGCCACCGAGGTCACCACCCTGATTCCGCTGATCCGCGATGGCCAGCGCGCCAAGCTGTCGGCCAGGCTGGCCGACCTGCCGCACCCGGTCGATCCCGGCCGTGCCGAGCAGGAGCTGGTGCTGTGGCTGCAGAAGCTGGACGTGGACGAGGAACTGGACCGCCTGCGCAGCCACATCGTGGAAATCCGCCGCGTGCTCAAGCAGCGCGAGCCGGTCGGCCGCCGCCTGGACTTCCTGCTGCAGGAGTTCAACCGCGAGGCCAACACGCTGGGCTCCAAGTCGGTGGACAGCCGCACCTCCAATGCCGCCGTCGAGCTGAAGGTGCTGATCGACCAGATCCGCGAACAGGTGCAGAACATCGAATGAGCAGCCAGCCCCTCCAGAGCCCGGAACCGGCCCGCGGCACGCTGTACATCGTGGCCGCCCCGTCCGGGGCCGGCAAAAGCAGCATCGTCAACGCCACCCTGGCGCGCGACCCGCAGATTGCCCTGTCGATCTCGTTCACCTCCCGCGCCATGCGCCCGGGCGAGGTGAACGGCGAGCACTACCACTTCGTGAGCGCCGCCGAGTTCGAGCGGATGATCGCCGCCGGCGACTTCTTCGAACATGCCTGGGTGCACGGCGACTGGAAGGGCACCGCCCGCCAGTCGGTCGAGCCGCAGCTGTCGGCCGGCCAGGACGTGCTGCTGGAGATCGACTGGCAGGGCGCCCAGCAGGTGCGCCAGCTGGTCCCCGGCACGGTCACGGTGTTCATCCTGCCGCCGTCGAAGCAGGCCCTGCAGGACCGCATGCGCAAGCGCGGGCAGGACAGCGAGGCGGTGATCGCCCAGCGCCTGGCCGCCGCCCGCGAGGAAATGCTGCACTTCAACGACTTCGACTACGTCATCGTCAACGAGGTGTTCGAGACCGCCGTGGACGAGCTGTGCGCCATCTTCACGGCCAGCCGCCTGCGCCGGGAGTCCCAGAAGGTCCGCCACGCGGGCCTGATCCAGGCCCTGCTGACCCAGGACGCAACGGCAACTGACTGATTCACAAGGGGCGGGTAGCCGGTCGGCTTGATTTTGTCCAGCCCTGGCCGGTACAATCCGTCCCCTTTCCCTCATTCGATGAGCAGCCCTTGCCGGCTGCCGGGAGCCCGCATGGCCCGCATCACCGTAGAAGATTGCCTGGAAGTCGTCGATAACCGTTTCGAGCTGGTCATGATGGCGTCCAAGCGCGCCCGTCAGCTGGCCAATGGCGTCCAGGCCACCCTGGACAACAGCGAAACCGAAGACAAGCCGACCGTGCTGGCGCTGCGCGAAATTGCCGCCCGCAAGATCGACAACGCCCTGATCGACGAAGTCGAGAAGGCCGAACGCGAGCGTGCCGAGCGTGAAGCACTGGAATGGGCCGCTGCCGAAGTCGTTGCCGACGAAGACATGTCCAAGAACGACGACTGATCGCACCCGATCATTCGTTGTTGCCACAGACAGCCCGCCAAGTGCGGGCTGTCTGCTTTTGAGCGGTAGGGCACCACCGTTGGTGGTGACGCATTTGACGATTGCCCGTACGCAATAGTTTGCCGTTATCCCGTCGCTGGAATAGTCTTCCAGCCATGAACCCAGGCCCCTCTGCCAAGGTCGCCACGTCTCCCGGCGCGGCCGTACCCGACTATGTCCTCCAGCTTGAACGCGCAGCCCATTACCTGCCGCCCGAGCAGTTGCCGCTGCTGCGCCGTGCCTGGGAGGTAGGGGCCTCCGCGCATGCCGGGCAGACCCGCAAGTCGGGCGAGCCGTACATCACCCATCCGGTGGCGGTGGCACAGGTGCTGGCCGAGCTGGGCCTGGACGTGGAAGCGCTGATCGCCGCGATCCTGCACGACACCATCGAAGACACCCCGCTGACCCGCGAAGCGCTGGCCGCCGAATTCGGCGAAGCCGTGGCCGAGCTGGTCGATGGGGTCACCAAGCTGGACAAGCTGAAGTTCCGCGACCGCCAGGAAGCGGCCGCCGAGAGCTTCCGCAAGATGCTGCTGGCGATGTCGCGCGACCTGCGCGTGATCATGATCAAACTGGCCGACCGCCTGCACAACATGCGCACGCTGGGCGCGCAGAGCACCGAGGCGCGCGGCCGCATCGCCCGCGAAACCCTGGAGATCTACGCCCCGATCGCGCAGCGGCTGGGCATGAGCCTGGTCAAGAGCGAGCTGCAGAACCTCGGCTTCAAGGCGCTGTACCCGTGGCGCCACGCGATCCTGGAAAAGCACATCCGCAGCCAGCCGGTGGTACGCCGCGAGGCGATGGCACAGGTGGAAGTGCAGCTGTCGCAGCGGCTGGCCAAGGAAGGGCTGGAACACCGCCTGGTCAGCCGGATCAAGACCCCGTGGAGCATCTACAACAAGATGCGCGACGAGAACAAATCCTTCGACCAGGTCATGGATGTGTTCGGGTTCCGCCTGGTCGTGCGCAGCGTGCCCAACTGTTACCACGCGCTGGGCTCGGTGCATGCCACCTTCAAGCCGCTGGATGGCCGCTTCCGCGATTTCATCGCCATTCCCAAGGCCAACGGTTACCAGTCGCTGCACACGGTGCTGTTCGGCCCGTACGGCTCGCCGATCGAAGTGCAGATCCGCACCGAGGAAATGGACCTCATCGCCGAGCGCGGCGTGGCCGCGCACTGGACCTACAAGTTCGGTGGCGACACCCCCAACAGCGCGCAGAGCCGTGCACATGCCTGGATCGTGGAGCTGATCGATTCGCAGCGCGCCGCCGGTTCGTCGCTGGAATTCCTCGACAACGTCAAAGTCGACCTGTTCCCGGACGAGGTCTACCTGTTCACCCCCAAGGGCAAGATCCTGGCCCTGCCGCGCAACTCCACCGCGCTGGACTTCGCCTATGCGGTGCACACCGACGTGGGCAACATGGCGGTGGCCTCGCGCGTGGACAAGAAACTGGTGCCGCTGCGCACCAAGCTGGTCAGCGGGCAGACCGTGGAAGTGATCACCGCGCGCTCGGCCACGCCCAAGCCGCAGTGGCTCGAATTCGTGGTCAGCTCCAAGGCACGCACCGCGATCCGCCACCAGCTCAAGCAGCTCGAACACGAAGACGCCGTGCAGCTGGGCCACCGCATGCTCGACCGCGCGCTGGAAGCGATGGACAGCTCGCTGGAACGGCTGCCCAAGGGCCGCCTGGACGCCTTCCTGGCCGAACACCGCTACCCGCGCCTGGAGGCCCTGCTGGCCGAGGTGGCCCTGGGCAACTGGATGCCGAACCAGGCCGCGCAGGCGCTGATGGCCTATGCCGAACTGCGCGGCGGCGCGCATTCCAAGCACTCGCAGGAAAAGATCCTGATCAACGGCAGCGAACGCGGCGTGGTCAGCTTCGCCAACTGCTGCCAGCCGATCCCCGGCGACGAGATCATGGGCTACCACACTGCGGGCAAGGGCATCGTGGTCCACCGCCTGGACTGCCCGAACCTGGCCGAGCTGCGCAAGTCGCCCGAGCGCTGGGTGCCGATCGGCTGGGACACCACCGTCTCCGGCGATTACGACACCGCGCTGGTGGTGGAAGTGGAGAACGGCACCGGCGTGCTGGCCCAGCTGGCCGCGGCGATTGCGCAGAGCCATTCCAACATCGAACGGGTCGACTACCTGGACCGCGACTTCAACGCCGCCGTGCTGGCCTTCAACATCCAGGTCCGCGACCGCAACCACCTGGCCGAAGTCATGCGCCGGCTGCGCAGGTTGTCCGTGGTGCAGTCCGTACGCCGCCAATGATCGGCACGTATCAATGACGTAGAGCCACGCCCTGCGTGGCTGGCCGCGCAAAGCGCGGCAATGATCGAAACCGATACAATGGCCCACCATTGTTCGACATAACGAGGCACACCATGTCCCGCCAGATCATCAACACCGAAAACGCACCGGCCGCGATCGGTCCGTATTCGCAGGCCGTGCGTGCCGGAAACACCGTGTACTTCTCCGGCCAGATTCCGCTGGACCCGGCCGCCGGCGACATCGTCGGCGCCGGTGATGTCGAAGCGCAGGCCCGCCGCGCCTTCGACAACCTCAAGGCCGTGGCCGAAGCCGCCGGCGGCTCGCTGGACAAGGTGGTCCGCCTGGGCCTGTACCTGACCGACCTGGCCGAATTCGCCAAGGTCAACGCGGTCATGCAGGACTACTTCCAGGCGCCGTTCCCGGCCCGCTCCACCATCGAAGTGTCCGGCCTGCCCAAGGGCGCCAACTTCGAGGTTGATGCGGTGATGGTCATCGACTGACCGCCACGTGGCACGCAGACCGGCGGTCACCCCGGCGCTGGCGCCGTCCGGCGAAGCTTCGCTGGCGGTGCTCACCGGCGTGGGTCCGGCCGTGGCCGCCAAACTGGCGGCCCGCGGCCTGGCCTCGCTGCAGGACCTGTGGCTGCACCTGCCACTGCGTTATGAAGACCGTACCGCGCTGACCCGCATCCAGGACCTGCGCAACGGCGTGCCGGCGCAGGTGGAAGTCCGCGTGGTCGCGGTGGACCGTGGCATGCGGTTCCGGCCCACGTTGAAAGTTGCGGTGGAAGACGAAGGGCAGGGCACCCTGGTGCTGCGCTTCTTCCACTTCCGCCAGCAGCAGGTGGCCCAGTTCGCAGTGGGCACCCGCCTGCGCTGCTTCGGCACGCCCAAGCCGGGCCTGCTGGGGCTGGAAATCGTCCACCCCAGTTACCAGGTGCTCGGCCGTACCGATGACCCGGCGCTGGGCGACAGCCTGGACCCGGTGTATCCCACCGTGGAAGGCATCGGCCCGGCCACGCTGCGCCGCCTGATCGGCCAGGCGCTGGACCGCCTGCCTGAAGAATCCACGCTGGAGCTGTTGCCGCCCGGCTGGCTCGATGGCCTGGCGCTGCCCTCGCTGCGCAGCGCGCTGCTGACCGTGCACCGCCCGCCACCGGATGCCAACCTGGCCGCACTTGCCGCAGGCACCCATCCCGCGCAGCGCCGCCTGGCGCTGGAAGAACTGCTGGCCCATCACCTGAGCCTGCGCCGCCAGCGCATTGCGCTGCAGGCGCACCACGCCCCGCCGCTGGCCGGACCCGGAAAACTGGCCAAGGCCCTGCTCAAGCAGCTGCCGTTCGCCCTGACCGGCGCGCAGAAACGCGTGTTCACCCAGATCCGCGAAGACCTGGCCCAGCCGCGCCCGATGCTGCGGCTGGTGCAGGGCGATGTCGGATCGGGCAAGACCGTGGTGGCCGCGCTGGCGGCCATGCTGGCGGTGGAGCAGGGCAAGCAGGTCGCGCTGGCCGCGCCGACCGAGCTGCTGGCCGAACAGCACCTCACCAACCTGCGCGGCTGGCTGGAACCGCTGGGCGTGCAGGTGGCCTGGCTGGCCGGCAAGGTCACCGGCAAGGCGCGCGCGAAGGTGCTCGAACAGGTCGCCAACGGGCAGGCGCAGGTGGTGGTGGGCACCCATGCGCTGATGCAGGAGGCGGTGGTGTTCCATGACCTGGCGCTGGCCATCGTCGACGAGCAGCACCGGTTCGGCGTGCACCAGCGGCTGGCCCTGCGCGACAAGGGGCCGGGCGGACGCAGCGTACCGCACCAGCTGGTGATGACCGCCACGCCGATTCCACGCACGCTGGCGATGTCCGAATACGCTGACCTGGACGTGTCGGCGATCGACGAACTGCCGCCCGGGCGCACCCCGGTGCAGACCGTTGCACTGAACAATGATCGCCGTCCCGAACTGATCGAACGCATCGCCTTGGCCTGCCGCGAAGGCCGCCAGGTGTACTGGGTGTGCACCCTGATCGAAGAGAACGACGAGCTGGACGCCACCCCGGCGCAGGCCACCTATGAATCGCTGCAGGCGTTGCTGCCGGGCGTGCGGGTGGGGCTGGTGCACGGGCGGCTGAAGGCCAGCGAGAAGCTGGCCACCATGGTCGCGTTCAAGGCCGGGCAGATCGACCTGCTGGTGGCCACCACCGTGATCGAAGTCGGCGTGGACGTGCCCAATGCTTCGTTGATGGTGATCGAGAACGCCGAACGCCTCGGCCTGGCCCAGCTGCACCAGCTGCGCGGCCGGGTCGGGCGCGGTTCGGCCGTGTCGCGCTGCGTGCTGCTGTACCAGGCGCGGCTGTCGGCGATGGCGCGCGAACGCCTGGAAACCATGCGGCAGACCAACGATGGCTTCGTCATCGCCGAAAAGGACCTGGAACTGCGCGGTCCCGGCGAACTGCTGGGGACCCGCCAGACCGGCCTGGCCGGCTTCCGCATGGCCGACCTGGCCCGCGACGCGGACCTGCTGCCGGGCGTGCATGCGCTGGCCGAGCGTCTGCTGGCCGAGGCACCGGTGGTGGCCGACAGAATCGTGCATAGATGGATTGGCAGCGCTGTTCGATACGCTGGCGCATAAAGCCCCCTGAGTCAGGGGGCGGCCGCGAAGCGGCGGGGGTGTGGGTGATGGTAAGAGGGGCCCGCGCGTTGCGCAGCAAGGCGTGGGGCGGCAGCGCGCATGCGGTGGCGCTTCCCCTTGTATTTGTCATCTGCGGGTGAGACATTCCGTTGCCGCTAGATAAAGACGGCACGCATGACCAAGAAGATTCCGCTGTTGATCGACACCGATCCGGGTGTCGATGACGCCCTGGCCCTGTTGATGGCCTTTGCCGACGAACGCCACGACGTGGTCGGCCTCACCATTGCCGCCGGCAATGTCGGCCTGGACCACACGGTCCGCAATGCGCTGAAACTGTGTGAAGTGGCCGGGCGTGAAGACGTGCCGGTGTTCGCCGGTACCGCCGATCCGCTGCTGCACCCGTCGGTCGATGCCGCGCACGTGCACGGTGCCGATGGCTTCGGCGACGTCAACCTGCCGGCCGCCAAGCGCCAGGCCGAAGCCGAACACGCCGCGCTGGCCATCCTGCGCCTGTCCCATGAGTACGCCGGCGAGCTGTTCCTGGTCGCCCTCGGCCCGCTGACCAACCTGGCCCTGGCGCTCAAGCTCGACCCGACCCTGCCGCAGCGCGTGAAGCGCTTCCTGGTCATGGGCGGGGCGGTGACCTGCCACGGCAACATCACCCCGGCAGCCGAGTTCAACATCGCCTTCGATCCGGAAGCGGCACACGTGGTGTTCACCGGCTTCCCGCACATCGAAGTGGCCGACTGGGAGGCCACCGTCGCCCACGGCCTGCTGCACAAGGATGTCGAGCAGTGGCTGGCCTTCGACAGCGACAAGGCGCGCTTCTACGAGCTGATCTCGCGCCAGACCCGCCTGTGGTCCGAAGACAGCCGGGGCGAGCGCTGGTTCGCCGCCGACGCCCTGGCCATGGCCTGGGCGCTGCAGCCGGAAGGCGCGCTGCGGGTTGAATCGCGCCCGCTGAACGTCGAACTGGCCGGCACCCACAGCCGGGGTGCTACCATTGTCGACTGGAACCGCCAGACGGGGCAGCCGGACAACACCCAGCTGCTGATGGCCTACGACCAGGGGCGTTTCGAAGCCCAGGTCCGGGCAGCCCTTGGGGTCCGGTAAGGCCGCCACGGCGGGCCTGTTCATGTAGCGGTGGTCCCGGCTTGCCCTCGCAGGGCGCCGGGACTATAATGCCGCGCTTACGTTTTTCATATTCTCTACGGTGTGTCCATGAAGGCCGATATCCATCCGAACTACCGTGACGTCGTGTTTCAGGACGTTACCTCCGATTTCAAGATCCTGACCCGTTCCACCATGGCGACGAAAGAAACCGTGAAGTGGGAAGACGGCAACGAGTACCCGCTCGTCAAGATCGAAATCTCCTCTGCTTCGCACCCGTTCTACACGGGCAAGCACAAGGTGATCGACACCAGCGGCCGTATCGACAAGTTCCAGAAGCGTTTCGGCAAGCCGGCTGCGGCTGCTGCTGCCGAATAAGCGGTCGACACTGCTGCATGAAAACAACGGTCGCCCAGGCGGCCGTTGTTTTTTTTTGCCCGCGTCGAACCCTGCTGGTGGATGAACGGCGGTTCATAAATTGTGCCTGCCGGGCGGAACGCAGTGTCCATATCAGCCCGGTCGGAGCACCGCCAGGCTTGTGCTGACAGGGCAGGGCGGCCCTTCGTCTACGACTTCCGTCCTAGGGCGTGGCAAATGTTGCTGTGCGATAATGACGTGATCCACAGCACAGGTTGTGGACTTCTTTCACGTGCCCGCCCCACGCGCTTGGGTGGGCGCCTTCCCCTGAGGAGCGCACACAGTGTCCGATCTTGATCAGGTCACGCTCAACGCCGGCGACAAGTCGGTTGTTCTGCCTGTCATCAAACCCACGCTCGGCAACGATTGTGTCGATATTTCGAAGCTGACCAAGGAAACCGGTCTCTTCACCTACGACTCCGGCTTCACCGCCACCGCCAGCTGCAAGTCCGCCATCACCTATATCGACGGTGACAAGGGCGTGCTGCTGTATCGCGGCTACCCCATCGAGCAGCTGTCGGAAAAGTCCAGCTACGTCGAAGTGGCTTACCTGCTGATCAACGGCGAGCGTCCGAGCGCCGAGCAGCTGAAGGCCTTCACCGATGAGCTGGCTGCCGAAGCCAACGTCGATGCCTCGATCAATGCCCTGATCGCCAGCTTCGACAAGGATGCCCACCCGATGGCCATCCTGGCCGCTGCCATCG
Source organism: Stenotrophomonas maltophilia (assembly GCA_002386405.1). Taxonomy (GTDB): domain Bacteria; phylum Pseudomonadota; class Gammaproteobacteria; order Xanthomonadales; family Xanthomonadaceae; genus Stenotrophomonas; species Stenotrophomonas maltophilia_AD. The sequence goes on along the minus strand of DGIP01000230.1, from coordinate 1,205 downwards.
CGCAGCTGTCGGCGAAGTACCACGCCTCGCTGGATCTGTCCGATGCCGAACAGCGTCGCCAGTCGGCCGTGCGCCTGATCGCCAAGGTGCCGACCCTGTCGGCGCTGATCTACCGCCACGGCAAGGGCCTGCCGGCCAACAAGCCGGACACCTCGCTGGATTACGTCAGCCGCTTCCTGAAGCAGACCTTCGAGTCGGCCGATGGCCAGTACGAGCTGAACCCGGACGTGGTCAAGGCGCTGGACCTGCTCTTCATCCTGCATGCCGACCACGAGCAGAACGCGTCCACCTCGACGGTGCGCCTGGTCGGTTCGACCGGTGCCAACCCGTACGCGTCGGTCGCCGCTGGCGTCACCGCGCTGTGGGGTCCGGCCCACGGCGGTGCCAACGAAGCCGTGCTGAAGATGCTGGAAGAAATCGGTTCGGCCGACAACGTCGAATCGGCCGTGCTCAAGGCCAAGGACAAGACCTCGGGCTTCCGCCTGATGGGCTTCGGCCACCGCGTGTACAAGAACTTCGACCCGCGCGCGAAGGTCATCGGCGAGATGACCGGCAAGGTGCTCAAGCAGCTGGGCGTGCAGGATCCGCTGCTGGACGTGGCCGTGAAGCTGGAACAGGCCGCGCTGCAGGACGACTACTTCGTTGCCCGCAAGCTGTACCCGAACGTCGATTTCTACAGCGGCATCATCTACAAGGCGCTGCAGATCCCGACCGAAATGTTCACCGTCATGTTCGCGCTGGGCCGTACCTCCGGCTGGGTCGCGCACTGGCTGGAACAGCAGGTCGACCCGGAAATGAAGATCGGCCGCCCGCGCCAGGTCTACACCGGCCACGACGTGCGTGACTACCAGGGCTGATCAGCTCCTGTAGTGCATGAAAGAACGCCTCCGCAAGGGGGCGTTTTTTTTGTTTCAAAAGCCTTCAAGCAAGTGCCTTCAAGCAACAGCCGTCGTGTCCAGGATGCTGCGCGCAGGGCCGGCGGTGGTGGGGGTACGGGGGGCGCCGTGAATACGTACGTGTAGGCTCTTGCGAAACATCCATGTTTCGCAAAGCCCCCGTACCCCCACACCCGCCGACCCTCTGACAGTGTGTTGGTGGCCATGGGGAAGGCAACGGCAAGCCCGTAGAGCCACGCCCTGCGTGGCTGCTTTCCCCAACCGCGCACGCAATCCGTCGGGGAGGCAGGCGGGCAGCCCCTGTAGGGA
>DGIP01000326.1 GCA_002386405.1 Stenotrophomonas maltophilia | reverse complement strand
TTTCGCCGGCTGTGGATCCCGACCGCGCACGGTGCGGTGGTGCTGGCCACCGAGGCCGGCCAGCCGACGCTGGCGGTGAGCACCGAACTGGAAATGGCGATCGTGCGGCAGATGCAGCGCGAGCTGGCGCACGTCTCGGTGGAACATGCACTGTCGGGCCCGGGCCTGATGAATCTCTACCGTGCCCTGTGCGCGATCGAAGGCCAGCCGGCCGTGCTGGCCACGCCCGATGCGATCACTGCGGCCGCCGTCAGCAACCAGGACCCGCTGGCCCGCCAGAGCCTGGATGTGTTCTGCGGCCTGCTCGGCAGCACCATCGGTGACATGGCGCTGCAGTACGGCGCCCACGGTGGCGTGTACCTGGCTGGCGGGATCCTGCCGCAGATCCGCGAATTCCTGTTGAACAGCACCTTCGTGTCCCGGTACCTCAACAAGGGACCGATGCGCGAGGCGCTGGAACGCATACCCGTGAAGGTGGTCGAGCACGGGCAGCTGGGCGTCATCGGCGCCGCAAGCTGGTACCTCGGCCGCACGGACGCTTGAACGCACGCATCGCAAACCGCACGCCGTCGCTGGCGCACCAACGATTGATGAGGAGAGACATCATGAACCACCGCAAGAGCCTGCTTTCGGCAGCCATTTTCAGCTGTATCGCCTTCGGCGCCCACGCCCAGGATGCACAGCCGTCCCCCACCGACCTGGACACCGTGACCGTCACCGGTATCCGTGGTTCGATGGAGAAATCCCTCGACACCAAGCGTGAAGCCAATGCACGCCTGGAAGTGGTGACCGCCGAAGACGTCGGCAAGCTGCCGGCGCACAACGTGGCCGACACCCTGCAGCGCCTGCCGGGCGTGAACATCAGCTCGTCCAGCGCCGACGAAGGCGGCTTCGACGAAGCCGACCGCGTCAGCCTGCGCGGCACCAGCCCCAGCCTCACCCAGACCCTGATCAACGGCCACACCGTCGGCTCGGCCGACTGGTTCGTGCTCAGCCAGGGCAACAACGTCGGCCGCAGCGTCAGCTACTCGCTGCTGCCTTCCGAACTGGTCAGCTCGGTGGAAGTGAACAAGTCCTCGCAGGCCAAGCTGCAGGACGGCGGCACCACCGGTACGGTCAACATCATCACCCGCACCCCGCTGCAGTTCTCCAAGCAGCTGAGCGCCGAAGCGTCGCTGGGCGTGGTGCGTTCGGACCAGGCCGACTCCAACGACCCGCAGTTCTCGGGCCTGTTCAACTACAAGAATGCCGACAGCACCTTCGGCGTGCTGGTGCAGGGCTTCTACCAGAAGCGCGAACTGCGCCGCGAAGCGCAGGAAATCCCGGGTGGCTTCACCAAGATCTCGGCTACCGATCCGGTCGCCGCGACCAACCCGGACCTGATCGGCGTGAGCGTGCCGGGCCTGCTGGGTTCGACCCTGTTCGAACAGACCCGTGAGCGCAAGGGCGGCCTGGTCACCCTGCAGTGGAAGCCGATCGACAGCCTGACCCTGGGCCTGAGCGGCTTCTCCTCCGAGCTGGAGGCGAACAACTACAACCGCAACTTCATGCTGTGGGGCGGCAACTTCGCCAAGAGCCAGGCGCCGAACCCGGGCTACACCGTCACCGACGGCGTGCTCACCAACGCCACCTACGCAGGCGTGCCGGGCACCAACTACGCCGTGTACGACATGATCTACCGCGAGGCGACGGCCAAGACCAGCTACGTCACCTTCGATGCCGACTGGGCGATCAACGACAACCTGACCGCCAAGTTCCAGGCCGGTACCACCAAGGGCACCGGCGAGACCCCGCGCCAGTTCATCGCCGAAGTCACCCTGGGCCAGGGCGGCGGCGCCAGCTGGGCTACCCATGGCGCCGGTTCCCCGGCCGACTGGAGCGTGGGCGGCGACATCAGCCCGAGCGGCGTGAGCAGCTTCGGCACCTGGGGCAACCAGCTGGTCAAGGCCGAGGACGAAGAGAACTGGGCCTCGCTGGACTTCAACCAGTACTTCACCAACGGCGGCGCGCTGAGCTCGATCGACTTCGGCGTTCGCTTCGCCGACCACGAGCGTGAAGCGCTGTCGCCGGAAGGCGCCAGCCCGGGCGACATCTGGTCGGCCCTGCAGGGCAGCGCCACCGGCCAGTACCCGAGCAACTTCGCCAGCGGCATCGGCGGCACCTTCCCGCGCGATATCTGGTACTACACGCCGGACGCGCTGCAGACCGCCATCCTCAACAACTCCACCTGGCTGTCCAACAATGACGGCCCGACCGGCCGCCACAATTACGGCGCCGAGTGGAAGGTGAAGGAAAAGAACTTCGCCGGCTACGTGCAGGCCAACTTCACCGGTGACTGGTGGAGCGGCAACGTCGGCCTGCGCTACGTCAACATCAAGCAGGACATCGACACCTACCTGGCGGTGTCTGATGCGGCGCGCGCCGATGTGAGCAGCCTGTTCGGCATGTGGCAGCGCCAGGCCTTCGAGAACAAGCACGACCGCGTGCTGCCGAGCGCCAACATCAAGTTCGACCTGGACAAGGACCTGGTGCTGCGCGTGGCCGCGTCGCAGACCCAGACCCTGCCGGACTACTCGGCGCTGGGTGCCTCTGCATGGGGCTCGGACCTGAACCGTACCGGTGGCGGCGGCAACCCTGACCTGAAGCCGACGCTGTCGACCAACCTGGACGCCAACCTGGAGTGGTACTTCATGCCGCGCGGCCTGCTGTCGATCGGTGCGTACCACATGGACATGAAGGACTACATCGCCTTCGACGTGGTCAACAAGCAGCTCTACAGCGAGCTGACCAACCAGCTTGAAACCTACGCGGTGTCCACCCCGATCAACGCCGACGGCAAGGTCACCGGCGTGGAAGCGGCCTACGAACAGCCGATCGGCGACAACTTCGGCTTCACCGCCAACTACACCTACGCCAACGGCAGCTCGGCGCACACCTGGGCCGACGGCAGCCACAACCTGCTGGGCACCTCGAAGAACACCTACAACGTGGGTGCCTACTTCGAGAACGACACCTTCGGCGCACGCGTCACCTACACCCGCCGTTCCTCGTTCCTGATCAGCCTGTCCGGCGCCAACCCGTACTACCAGGATGATTTCGGCACGCTGTCGGCCTCGCTGAGCTACAAGGCCACCGACTGGCTGAGCATCACCCTGGATGGCCTGAACCTCAACAACCCGACCTACAAGTACTACCAGAGCGCGGCGATCCCGACCTCGTTCTACTCCAACGGTCGCCAGTACTACCTGAACTTCCGCTTCAAGTACTGATCGTTCCGCGCCATGTGGTAAAGCTGTACACCTGAAACGGGCCCGGACATCCGGGCCCGTTTTTTTTAACCCGCACCAAAGGAATGACCCGATGCACACCCGCACCCGTCGTACCTCGCTGTCGCTGCTGCCGCTGGCCCTGGCGCTCTCGCTGGCCCCGCTGGCACATGCCACCGATGCCCAGGCCCCCGATGGCCCGCGCGCCCTGCCCGGCTCGTTGCCGCTGATTCCCGCCCCCGCCCAGCTGCAACGCCTTGAGGGCGCGGGCTACACCGTCACCTCCACGACCGCGCTGCGCGCGCAGGGCGCGGCCGCCCAGCGCGTGGCCGGCCTGTTCGCGGCCCAGCTGCAGCACAGCGGCGGTCCGGCCCTGGTCGTGGCCACCGCACGCGGCAATGACGGTATCCGCTTCGTGCTCGACGCTACCCTGAAGACCGGTGCCGAGGGTTACCAGCTGCGCAGCGATGCGCGCGGCGTGACCGTGCAGGCCGCCACCGAAGCGGGCCTGTTCTATGGCGCGGCCACCCTGTCGCAGCTGCTCACCGGCGGCAGCAACGGTGTCGTGCCGGCACTGAAGATCGACGATGCGCCGCGTTTCAGCTGGCGCGGGCTGATGCTCGATTCGGCGCGCCACTTCCAGAGCCTGGACGAGATCAAGCGCGTGCTCGACGCGATGGCCGAACAGAAGCTCAACACCTTCCATTGGCATCTCACCGATGACCAGGGCTGGCGCATGGAGATCAAGCGCTACCCGAAGCTGACCGGTGTCGGCAGCTGCCGCATCCCGGCCGGCGATGGCGGCCGCGATCCGGCCACCGGCGCGCCGCGACCCTACTGCGGTTTCTACACGCAGGACCAGATCCGCGAGGTGATCGCCTACGCCGCCGCGCGCCACATCCAGGTGATTCCGGAAATAGACGTGCCCGGCCATGCCACGGCCGCCATTGCCGCCTACCCCGAACTCGGCACGATCGATACGCCACTGCGGCCGCTGAGCGAATGGGGCGTGTTCCCGAACCTGTTCAACACCGAGGAGAGCACGTTCCAGTTCCTGGAGAACGTGCTTGAAGAGGTCATCGAACTGTTCCCCGCCAAGTACGTCCACGTCGGCGGCGACGAAGCCGTCAAGGACCAGTGGGAGGCCAGCCCACGCGTGCAGGAACGCATGCGCGAAGTGGGCGCGGGCACTGAAAATGAAATGCAGGCGCACCTGATCAAGCGCCTGGAGACGTTCCTGGAGCAGCACGACCGCCGCCTGATCGGGTGGGATGAAATCCTCGAAGGCGGCCTGCCGCCGGAGGCCACGGTAATGTCCTGGCGCGGTACCGAGGGTGGCCTCAAGGCCGCCAGCGAAGGCCACGACGTGGTGATGTCGCCGGTCACCGACATGTACATGGACTACCTGCAGACCAATTCGGAGAACGAGCCGCCAGGCCGCCCACTGACCACCCCGCTGGCCCGCGTGTATGGCTTCGAGCCGGTGCCGGATGCCTTGGCCAGGGACAAGGAGCAGCACATCCTCGGCCTGCAGGCCAACATGTTCACCGAGCACACCCGCAGCGTCGCGCGGCTGCACCACAACGTGTTCCCGCGCCTTGCCGCGGTGGCCGAAACCGGCTGGACGCCGCGTGACCGCCGCAACTTCGCCGATTTCCTGGCCCGGCTGCCCTCGCAGCTGCAGCGCTGGCAGGCGATGGGCATCGCGTATGCGCAGACGCCGTTCGAAGTGGAAGCCGATGTCACCAACGATCGCAAGGCCGGCACCGCCACCCTGGCCCTGCGCAATCCGCTCAACTATGAAATCCGCTACAGCGTGGATGGCAGCGCGGTCACCGCGCAGTCGCCGCGCTACGACGCGCCGCTGACCCGGCCGCTTCCGGTGGGCGTACAGGCCGCGACCTTCTTCAATGGGCAGGCACTGGCCAAGGCGGCGAGCCGCTTCGACATCACCGCGCAGTCGCTGCTGACCCGCACCGACGAGCATCTGGCGATGTGTCCGGGCGAAGGCAAGCTGCTGCTGCGGTTGGAGGACGATGGCCCGGCCGACGGCCAGCGCGCGATCTTCAACGTGAACATCTTCAACCCGTGCTGGCTGTGGGAAGGCGCGGATGTGGAGGGCATTGCGAAGCTGCGGGTACGCGCGGGGCAGATTCCGTATTACTTCCAGCTGGCCCACGACGAGCCGCAGCGGCGCTTCGTGCCGGCGCGCAGCGCACACGGCGAGATGGACATCCTCAACGCGCAGTGCGATGGCAAGCCGCTGGCCAGCGTGCCGCTGCCGGCCACGCCCGGTGCCGATGGTTTCATCACGCTGGAAGCGGCCGTGCCGCGTTCACTGAAGGGCCGCCAGGACCTGTGCGTGCGCTTCACCGGTGACACCCGGCCCACCATGTGGGTGCTGGACACGCTGGAGCTGGTACCGCGTTGATGATGAGAGGGTGGGTAGGGTCGGTTCCCAAACGACCGCAGTGAACGTATCAACGCCCGGTAACGCATGACCTGCAACGAAGCAAACGCCGTTGTCGTTGATTGCAATGCGTTACCGGGGTTACAACCGTTATCGGCGGTCGTTTGGGAACCGACCCTACCCCGATCAGCCTTTCATCCGAATGAGCAGATCGCGCAGCGGCGTGAAGGCCACCGCCATGCCTGCCACCACGCCGACGCTGTTGGCCAGCGCATCCATCGGGTCGGCCATGCGGTCGGTGGTCAGTGCGCCCTGCAGGAACTCAATGCCCACGCCCAGCAGCACCAGCCCGGCGCCAGCCCACAGCAGCGCCGCGCGCGTGCGGTAGATCTGCACCGCCGCCGAGGCCAGCAGGAAGTACGCCAGGAAATGCTCGACCTTGTCGCTGTTCTGCGACAATGCCAGCGGCGGTGGCGGGATCAGGCAGACCACGATCGTCACCACGATCGCCAGCCACCACAGCCCCAGCCACACGCGCGGGAAGCGCAGCGGCTTCAGCATGCCGGCTGCGGTCATCTCAGAGCCGCCAGGTCAGGTCGCCCAGCAGGAACGCCGGGTCGAAATCCACGTCGCGCTGGAAGCCCATCACCTGGAACCGCTCACCCATCTCGCTGGGCAGGGTGAGCTTCTTGACCTGGTCGCGCAGGCGGACTTTGCCGATCTCGTCGGCACGTTCCTCGGCCATGGCCAGCAACCCATCCAGGCCATTGCCGAGCAGGAAGCTGGACTGGGTGCAGTACCCGGCCAGCTCGAACCCCGCATGCGTGCCGGCCTCGGCCAGCGCGGTGAAATCCACCGACGCGGTCAGGTCCTGCAGGCCCGGCCACAGGAACACGTCGTTGTGCACGTGGTGGCGGTAGAAGGCGCGCACGGTGCCGTCGTCGCGGTCATCGCGGTAGTACTCGTTGCGCGGGTAGCCATAATCGACGAACAGCATCGCGCCGCGCTTCAGCCCGCCAGCCACCGCCTGGATCCAGTACGGCAGGTGCGGCAGCAGCTCGGAACGGTAGCCATCGGCGAACGGCTTTTCCCGGTAGCGCTCCAGGTGCCGCACGGCCGAGGTCAGCATGGCGTCGGCCGGCTGCGCGCCGCGGATGAAGCGTCCGTCGGCATCCAGCTCCACGGTTTCCTCATAGACCATGCCGTCGCGCGCAAGGAAGCGCGGGGTCGGCAGGGCGTCGATCACTTCGTTGGCGAACACCACGCCGTCCCAGTCATCGTCGAACGGGCCGTCCAGCCATTCCACCAGGGCAAACAGCGGCGGCACCAGCGCCTTTTCCAGGCGCTCGCGCTGGCGCTCGCGCAGGTCTGCGCTGGGTTCCAGGATCGCGTAGCGCTCCGGCAGCGCATCCAGTTCAAGCATGCGCTTGAGCAGGATCTCGGCGAACGCGCCGCTGCCGCCACCCAGTTCCAGGAAGCGTGCCTGCGGGCCCAGCTGCTGCATCACCGGGGCGATGGCGTTGGCCAGGGTGGCGGTGAACAGCGGGCCCAGCTCCGGGGCGGTGGTGAAATCGCCATCCGCACCGAACTTGCTGGCGCCCGCGCTGTAGTAGCCCCAGCCCGGCGCATACAGGCTCAGTTCCATGAACCGGGCAAATGGCATGGCGCCGCCATTGGCAAGGATTTCCGCGCGCAGGGCGGCGGCCAGTTCGTCGCTGTGGGCCAGGGCGTCGGCATCGGGCGTGGGCAGGGAAGAATGCATGGTGCGGGCGATTGCGGTGACAATGCACAGCATAGCCGAGCAGGAAGGAGCCCCGATGACCGCCACCACACCCGTCGTGCTGATCACCGGCAGTGCGCGCCGGATCGGCGCGGCCATTGCCCGCCAGTTCCATTCGTGCGGCTGGTCGGTGGTGCTGCATGCGCACACCTCCACCGCCGAACTGCAGCAGATGGCCTTCGACCTGGACATGCTGCGCCCCGGCAGCGTGCTGGCCCTGCAGGCCGACCTGCGCGACGCGCAGGCCCTGCCGGACCTCGTGGAACAGACCGTGGCCCAGTTCGGGCGGCTGGATGCGCTGGTCAACAACGCCTCCAACTTCTACCCCACCCTGCTCGGCCAGATCACCGCCGACCAGTGGGACGACCTGTTCGCGGTGAACGCCCGCGCGCCGCTGCTGCTGGCCCAGGCCGCCGCGCCACAGCTGCGCCGCCACCAGGGCTGCATCGTCAACCTCACCGACCTGCACGGCACCCAGCCGATGCGCGACCACCCGGTCTACGCCGCGGCCAAGGCCGCGCTGGAAATGATCACCCGTTCGCTGGCGCTGGAGCTGGCGCCGAAGGTCCGGGTCAATGCCGTGGCGCCGGGCGCGATCCTGTGGCCCGAGCAGGGCAAGGATGATTTCGCCCAGCAGGCGCTGCTGGCGCGGACCCCATTGGGCCGCACCGGCACGGTGGAAGAGATCGCCGAGGCCGTGTACTGGCTGGTCAACGACGCCCCGTTCGTGACCGGGCACACGTTGCGGGTGGATGGCGGCCGGCAGTTGACCTGATTGCCGGCGTCGTCACAGCTCGACCACCTCGAATGCGTCGTCGAACTGCCGGTGCGCCCGCCACAACGTGGCCAGGTCCAGGCCGCTGACCGGGTCGATGAAGTCCGGCGCGATATCCGCCAACGGCTTGAGCACGAACGCGTGCTTCAGCTCCGGGCGCGGAATCCGCAGGTGCCCCGGCCCTTCCACGATCAGGTCGCCGTAGAACACCACGTCGATGTCCAGCGTACGGTCGCTGAAACGCGGCCCGCTGCGGTCCCGCCCATGGGCGTCCTCCACGGCATGCAGCCACTGGTCCAGGGCCTCCAGCGGCTCGTCGGTCTCGATCGCCACCGCGTTGTTGAGGAAGGCCGGGCCGTCGAAGCCCACGGCGGCGGTGCGGTAGGCCGGGGAGACCCGGATATCGCCGAAACGCCCGCGCAGCGCGGCCACCGCAGCGTGAAGATGCTGCTGCGGTTGCAGGTTGCTGCCCAGGCTCAGGAGCACAGTGGTCATGGTATTCAGCGTACGTGGGGCGAATCTACACGGGGCCAACAGGGGCTCCGCATAGAATCGGGGTGCACATCATAGGACACCGACATGACCTATTGCGTCGGCATTGCGGTGGATGAGGGCCTTGTCTTCGCCGCCGATACCCGTACCAACGCGTCGCTGGACGACGTACGCGTGCACCGCAAGCTGCACGAATTCGAGTTTCCCGGCGAGGCCGCCTTCGTGATCATGGCCGCCGGCAACCTGGCCACCACCCAGCTGCTGATCTCGCGGCTGCACCGCGACGTGGAGGAACAGCGGCCGGAAAACCTGCGCGCCTACCGGCACCTGTTCGAGGTGGCCGAGTACGTGGGCCGGGTGCTGGTGGACAGCCAGGTCAAATGCAGCAACCCGGAACACGGCCATGACGGGGTCAACACCCAGGCGACCCTGATCCTGGGCGGCCAGGTGGGCGGTGAACACCCGGGCATGTACATGATCTACCCGCTGGGCAACGCGATTGCCGCCTCGCCGGAAACGCCCTTCCTGCAGATCGGCGAATCCAAGTACGGCAAGCCGATCCTGGACCGCATCATCCGCCCGCAGACCCGGCTGGACGATGCGGCGCGCACGGCGATCGTGTCGCTGGATTCGACCATCCGCTCCAACCTTTCAGTGGGCCTGCCGGTCGACCTGGTGCTGCTGCGCGCCGGCGACCTGCGCATCAGCCACCGCATGCGCCTGGCCGGCGACAGCCCGCTGTACGCCGAAATCCACGGCAACTGGTCGCGCCGGCTGGAACATGCCGTGGCCAGCCTGCCCAGCTTCCCGTGGGAAGACGGGTAGGCGCGCCCTAGCCCGCCAGCGCCTCGGCCACCGAGCGGAACACCTGCTGCATTTCCAGCGGTTTGCGCAGCACGTGCACCTCGACACCGTCCGGGAAGGTTTCCAGCGGTACCGGAACTTCGACGTCCTCCAGCACCAGCGCCGGGCCGCGATAGCCCAGCGCGGCCATCTCATCGAGCAGGTGGCTGGCTGAAAGCAGCTTGGCCCCGGCATCGGCAATCACCAGCGCCGGCATCGCCTCCTGCTGCATCCAGCGCAGCGCGGCACCGCCATCGGAGGCCAGCTGCAGGTGGTAGCCCTGGCTGGACAACGCATTGCCCAGCAGCGACAGCCGGGTGGCCTCGCCATCGACCACCAGGATCGACTGCCCGGCACCGGCCGCTATCGGCTGTGCCTGCGGGACCGCATCGACCGGTTCCTCGCGCATCGGCAGCCGCAGTTCGAACCGACTGCCCACGCCCGGCGTGCTTTCCACCCGGATGCTGCCCTGGGCGCCTTCTATGATGCGCTTGCAGGAGATCAGCCCCAGGCCGGTGCCGTTGGCCTTGGTGGTGAAGAACGGATTGAACAGGTGCGCCAGCACCTCGGCGCTCATGCCCACGCCCTCGTCGGTCACCGAGATGCGCAGCCAGTCCTGGCCGTGCGCATCCGGGTCGGCCGCCGCGCGCAGGGTCAGGCGCCCGCCATTGGGCATGGCCTGGATCGCGTTGAGCGCCAGGTTCAGCAGCACCTGCTGCAGCTCGGTGTAGTTGGCATCCACCGCCAGGGCCGGGTCGTCCACGTCCAGGTGCAGGCTCACCTGCGCCGGCAGGGTACTGCGCAGCAGCAGCTCCATCGCCTCGAACAGATGGGCGATCTGGATCCGCTCGCTCGGGCTGCGCGAGCCACGCACGAACGACAGCATGGATTCGGCCATTTCATGCCCGCGCCGGCCACATTCGGCGATCACGTCGGCCAGGTGGTGCAGCTGCGGATCGTCGGTGCGGGCCTTCAGCAGCTCGGGCATGATCAGCAGCGGCTGCAGGATGTTGCGCAGGTCGTGGCTGAGCCCGGCGGCCAGCAGCGACAGGCTTTCCAGCCGCTGCGCGCGCATCAGCTCGGCTTCCACCCGCTGGCGGTCGATGGTGCCACGTGCCTCGCGCACGGCGCGCGCCACCGCCGAAGGCAGCCGCGCCGGCTGGTGCTTGATGATGTAATCGTTGGCGCCCTGGTGCAGCGCGGCCACGGCATTCTCTTCGCCGATCGTGCCCGACACGAAGATGAAGGGCACGTCCGGGTGCCAACCGCGCACGATTTCGAGCGCCTGGTTGCCGGAAAAACCGGGCATGGCCAGGTCGGACAGCACGATGTCCGGCGCGAACCGCAGCAGCGCATCGCGCAGTTCGGCGGCGGTCTCGACCCGCTCGAAGCTGGCCTCCAGCCCGGCGTCGAGCATCTGCCCGCACATGAGCTCGGCATCTTCGGGCGAATCCTCCACCAGCAGGATGCGCAGGTGTCCCAGCGAGGGGCCGGTGAGCGGCATGGGTTATTCGACCTCCGGAGCCTGGTTGATCAGCGCCCAGAACTTGCCGAGCGTCTGCACGGCACCGAAGAACTGGTCCACGTCCACCGGTTTGACCACATAGGCATTGACGCCCAGGTCCCAGCTGCGGGCCAGGTCGCTCTCCTCGCGCGAGGACGACAGGATCACCACCGGCAGCCGCTTGAGCTCCTCGGCACTGCGGATCTGGCGCAGCACTTCCAGCCCGTCCATGCGCGGCATCTTGATATCCAGCAGCAGCACCGCCGGCAGGCCTTCCTCGCGGTTGGCGAAGGCACCGCGGCGCAGCAGGTAGTCCATCGCTTCCACGCCGTCCTCGACGTGCACGATGGGGTTGGCCAGGCGCGCTTCCTTCAGGGCATCGATGGCCATTTCAGCATCGGCGGGGCTGTCCTCGGCAAGCAGGATGGTGCGGAGAGCGGTCATGCGACGGGGCCTTTGTTGTTGAGTGCGTCGAGGGAGGAAGGAAGAAGGAAGTGGAACGTGGCGCCCTGGTCCACCGCCGCTTCGGCCCAGATGCGGCCGCCGTGGCGGGCGAGCACCCGGCGCACGCTGGCCAGGCCGATGCCGGTGCCGGAATACTCGCTGGCCTTGTGCAGGCGCTGGAACACGCCGAACAGCTTGTCGGCGTAGGCCATGTCGAAGCCGGCACCGTTGTCGCGCACGCTGAACAGGTGGCTGCCATCGGGCTGGCGTTCGTACTCCACCGCAATCCGCGCCGGATGGGCGTTGGCCGAGTACTTCACCGCGTTGCCGAGCAGGTTCAGCCACAGCTGCCGCATCATGTTGTCGTCGCAGACGAGGATCGGAAGCGGTGCGATCTTCCATTCGATGCGCCGCGCCGCGCCGCCGTGCTCGGCCTCGCTTTTCAGATTGGCATCCAGCAGCGCGCGGGTATCGGCCACCAGCGACTGCATGTCCACCGCCTGCAGCCGCATCGCCGCGCGACCCAGGCGCGAATACACCAGCAGGTCGTCGATCAGGGCCGCCATGCGTCGCGCCGAGCCGGCAATGACGTCCAGGTAGTGGCGCGATTTCTCGTCCGCGCCCTCGCCCAGGTGCCGGGCCAGTTTGTCCGAGAAGCCGGCCACGTGGCGCAGCGGGGCGCGCAGATCGTGCGACACCGAATAGCTGAAGGCTTCCAGCTCGCGGTTGACCTCCGACACCTGCTCCACCTTGCCTTCCAGCTGGCGGTTCAGTTCTTCCACGCGCTGCTGCACCGCACGCTGCACGGTCACGTCGGTGACCGTCATCAGCACCACTTCGTCGTCGCGGTCCGGCAGCGGCATGCGCCGGGCGTTGATCAGCATGGTGCGCACCTGGTCATCGTCGGTGCGCTGTTCGTGTTCGAAGTCCCACAGCTCGCGGCCACGCAGCAGCACATCCATCAGCCGCTGCTGCACCGCCGGATCGCTCCAGGCACCCTCGCCCAGGGATTCCAGGGCACGGCCGTCGGTGGTCGCGTCATCGTGCAGGCCATACAACTCCGAGAACGCCGGGTTGTGCAGCTGCACCTTCAGTTCGCGGTCAAGCAGCACGATCGGCTCCCGCACGGTATGCAGTACCGATGCCGCGCGCGCCGAGGCGCGCCGCGTGGCCCGCTCGGCGGTGGCGCGGTGCAGGATCTGCCGATGCAGCAGCCACAACACCAGGCCGAGCAGCAGCAGCTGGACGACCAGCGCGGTCCACGAGACCAGCTCGCTCTGGCGCTGCTGCTGGGCGAACACCGCCGAACGCTGGGCCAGCAGTTCTTCCTCGCGGTCCTGCAGTTCCTCGATCAGGCCGCGGATCGGATAGCGGGTGGTCAGGTCCTGTACCAGTTGGCGCTGGTCGCCGTCGGGGCTGGAACGGGCCAGCTCGGCGGCCAGTTCCATGCGCCGGTCCAGCAGCGACTGGATGCGGCCGATGCGCACCAGCTGTTCGGGATTGTCGCGGGTCAGCTCGGTCAGCCGCGCCAGCCGTGCCGGAATGTGGCGGGCCTGGCCAAGCCGCTCGCGCAGCCCGGGCGCATCGATGCCCTTGGACAGCGTCAGCGCCGCCGATTCCACGTCGCGCACGTCCGCCTGCAACTGATACACGGCGACGCCGACGTCCTGGGTGTGGGTCACCCAGCGCATCGCGTCGAGGTTCTCGTCGGAGAGTCGGCGCAGGGTCAGCCATGGCACCACGATGATGGCCACGGCCGCGAGGCCGAGGGCCGGCAACCGCCAGCGGTCCCAGAGTTCATCACTGAAAACCAGTGCCATAGACCCTCGTTGGCTTGCATGCTCCCCCTCCCCGCCGGTACGCCCCCGTGCAGGAGCGACGCCGACAGGGGCGAAGTCCTGAATATACTCCACACCAACGTGAATACGGGACAGGACCGGACAGCGGTTACGGCACACTAAAAAGGGCGCGCCTGACGGCGCGCCCCGGTGTCTGTGCGGTGCTGTCGCGGATCAGCGCTTGGCAGCGGCCGCGGAGACCTTCAGTGCACTGGCGTCTACACTCTTGACGCCCTTGATCATCTTGGCCTTGGCAACGGCCTTGTCATGCTCGGCCTTGGTCGCCACGGTGCCCGACAGCGATACCACGCCGTTCACCGTTTCCACCTTTACTTCAGTGCCGGGAACGTTGCTGCTGGCCAGCAGGTCACTCTTGACCTTGGTGGTGATCCAGGTGTCGGTGACCGGCTCGTCCGAATCATGCATGTCCGCATGGGTCATGGCGGCCTTGTCGGTGGTCTTCGGCGGATCCTTGGCCATGGCCGCCGAGGTGCCCAGCAGCATGCCGAAAGCGAGCGAAGCAGCAAGCAGATTACGGGTAGTGTTGGTCATGTGCGGTGTCTCCCTGGTTAGTGGGCCCAGTGTCGGCGGCGAGGCGTGGACAGCACGTCGCTGCAAGATCACGTTGCCGTGAACCGCTCAGGTTCAACCCCAACAGTTCAGGTTTCCGCACTGCATCATTTGCAATTATTCTTACGCGACACAACGCATCAGGTGCACACATGGCGACGATCGCGCAGGTGGGATTGATCGGATACGGACTGGCTGGAAGCGTTTTCCATGCGCCACTGATCCAGCACACGCCGGGCCTGGCCCTGCACAGCATCGTCAGTTCGCAACGCGAGCGGCTGCTGCGCAGCTTCACCGATGTGCACATCCACGCGGACGTGGCGCCGCTGCTGGCCGACCCGGCGGTGGATGCGGTGGTGATCGCCACGCCCAATGAACAGCATGCACCACTGGCACTGGCGGCATTGCGTGCGGGCAAGCATGTGCTGGTCGACAAGCCGTTTGCCTTGAGCACGGCCGAAGCGGAGGCGGTAGTCGATGCCGCGCGCGAGGCCGGGCGCGTGGTGTGCGTGTTCCAGAACCGGCGCTTCGATGCCGACTTCCTCACGCTGCGCGGCCTGCTGGCGGCAGGCACGCTGGGACGCATCGCGGAAGTCCATTCGCACTTCGACCGTTACCGGCCGCAGGTGCGCGACCGCTGGCGCGAGAGCGATGCACCGGGCAGCGGATTGTGGATGGACCTGGGCCCGCACCTGCTGGACCAGATGCTGCAGCTGTTCGGCTGGCCCGAGGCGATCACTGCCGACATCACCGCGCAGCGCGACGGCGCGCGCAGTGACGATTACTTCCATGCGGTGCTGCACTACCCTGCAATGCGCGCGATCGTGCACGCCGGTTCGCTGGTGGCCGCGTCGGCACCGCGCTTTGCCGTGCATGGCAGCGCCGGCAGTTACCTCAAGGACGGCCTGGATGTGCAGGAAGACCAGCTGCGCCAAGGCATCGCCCCGGGCGCACCGGGCTGGGGCCTGGACCCGCAGCATGGGCAGCGGGTGCAGGTGGATGCCGACGGGAAGGCACATCGCCACAGCGTGGACAACGCCGTGGGCGATTACCGCCGGTTCTACGCGGCGTTCCGCGATGCGATTCGCGGCGAAGGCCAAGCGCCGGTCAGTACTGAAGAAGCATTGCAACTGATGCGGCTGCTCGAAGCAGGCCGCGAAAGCGCCGACAGCGGCCGGCGCGTGGATCTTCGGTAACCTATTCCTTGACCATCGCGTGGCCGCCGAACTGGTTGCGCAGTGCGGAGAGCATGCGGTCGCTGAAGGAATTCTTTTCGCGTGAGCGCAGCCGCTCCAGCAGCGACAGGGTGATCACCGGCGCGGAGACGTCCAGATCGATGGCTTCGGCCACGGTCCAGCGGCCTTCGCCGGAATCGGGCACGAACGGCGCGATACCGTCCAGCTGCGGGTTGCGTGCCAACGCGTCGGCACTCAGGTCCAGCAGCCACGAACGCACCACGCTGCCGTGCTGCCAGGCCGCTGCGACCTGGCCCAGGTCGAGGTTGAACTCGGTCTTGCGCTGCATCAGCGCGAAGCCTTCGGCGTAGGCCTGCATCATTCCGTACTCGATGCCGTTGTGGACCATCTTGCAGAAGTGCCCTGCCCCGCTCGGCCCCGCGTGGACCCAGCCGCGATCCTCGGCCGGGGCCAGGGTGCGGAAGATCGCACCGACGCGCTCGACGGCCGCGGCGTCGCCACCGATCATCAGGCTGTAGCCTTCCTGCAGGCCCCACACGCCACCGCTGGTGCCGCAGTCGAGGTAGGTCACGTCTTCTTCGAGCAGCTGCGTGGCGCGGCGCATCGAATCCTTGTAGTACGAGTTGCCGCCGTCGATCACCACGTCGCCCTCGGACAAGTGCGGCGACAACGCGGCCAGGGTCTGGTCGACCACCTCGCCGGCCGGCACCATCAGCCACACCACGCGCGGCACCGACAGCTTCGCCAGTGCTTCGGCCGCCGTTGCGCTCACTTCGAAGCCGCGCGCAGCGGCGCTGGTTCGGGCCGCTTCACCGGGGTCCACGCCGATCACGCGGTGGCCGCCGCGGTGCAGCCGCTCGGCCATGTTGGCGCCCATGCGCCCCAATCCAATCATTGCAATTTCCATGACTCACCTTTGCTCGGGTTGCGAATACGTTGACGCTGCGGCGCACTGCTGGAGCTGCGTCTGGATCCAGCGGTGGTACAGCGTGGTATGCAGGTTGTGCAGGCCCAGCTCGAACGCGAACGGCGTGCGCGGATTGCGGTCGAGCAGGCGTGCGATGTGATAGCCCACCGGACGTATACCGCGTGGGTGCACATAAATCACGAACTCCCGGTAGAACGGATCGTCCAGCAGCGCGTCCAGTTCAGCCAGCAGCGGCTGCTGGTCGGCCGGCAGCGCGGCGCGCAGCACCGGGTCGCGCTCGGCCAGCAGCCGTTCGAAGCGACGCAGCCCCGGCCCCGGCATGCGCCCGGCCACCTCCCAGATGCGCCGGTTGATGCGGTCGTAGTAGGCAAAGCCCTCGTGCACGCGGAGCGCCTCGGCGGCAGCCTCGCCCACATCGACGATGACGAAGTTCTCGGCCTGGTTGTTGATGTCGTCCAGGTACACCGGATCGAACACATGCTCGATGAAGCCCGGCGCGCCGACGAACGCCTGGCGCCCGCGCCGCGAGGTCCGCACCGCCTTGCCGTCGGCGAAGAACTCGCCAGCGTGGTGGCCGAGCAGGATGCTGTCGGTGTCGTGCAGGGTCAGGAAGGTACCGATCGACAGTTCGCCGGGGGTGAACGCTGTATCGAACGCGGCATCGCCATAGAGCTCGCGCTGGGTGGCCAGCTGCGCCACCTGCCGGCCGACACCGCATTCGCTGCGCACCCGGCCGGCATAGAAGGCCTGCACGGCCGCGCTGTTGGCCCCCTGCGGCTGGTAGCCGCGGCCGAAGCTGCGGAAGCCTTCCCAGCCCTGCGCGCGTGCACCGCCGGGACCAAATCCGATCCACCCGAGCTGCAGCGCCGAAAAACGGTATCCGGGGTTGTCCTGCAGCCGCGTGGCGGCGCGGCGGGTGGCCTTGCCCAGTTCGAAGGCGTAGGCGCACACGGTCGCCGGATCGTCCAGCAGGGTCTGCAGGAAGCGCTCGCGCTGGGCGGTGGGCCATGCACGCGGCAGCTGCACGCGCAGATCGCCGGCCGCCTGCGCCTGGGGCAGGTCGGCCCGCTCGCAGACGGGGCCGCCGTGCACGCGCGGCGCGGCGATGTCAGCATCCTGGAGCTGCCAGCCAAGGCGTTCGATCAGCGTCTGCACGCAGCTGCCCGGGTCGGTGCGCCCCTCCGCGGCCGGAAGCAGGGCGATCATCGTTGCCAGCAGGACGCCCACGGCGCGCCACCTGCGCGATGGATGACGGCCCCTGCCCGGCATGCTCCGCGTCCGCTCAGTGCGCGTCGCCAGGGGTATCGCTGGCTGGAACCGCAGGCGGCGCCGGTATGGGTGTGGCAGACGGTACCGGGACCGATGCAGGAACCGGCGCCTGCTCCGGCTCGGGCACCGGGGTGACCGGCGGCGCGGGTGCCGGCGGAACCGGCGCGGCTGCCGGCTCGGGCGTGCTGGCCTTGGCTGCCGGCAGGTACTGCTGCAGGCGGGTGAAGAAGCGGCGGTAGAAGTCGCCGTCCTGCACGGTGCTGCTGGCCACCTTCACCAGCGAATCGTCATTGCTGCCGAACGGCAGCGACACCGACCCCAGCGCGCCCACGCCCACGCTGGCCGAGGTGGGGCTCTTCTTCAACGCATAGCGGTCCTGCACGGCACTGATGAACACCAGTGCCTCGTCGCCGCGCGCCGCACATGAGACACGCAGCACCAGCTGCTCATGCTCATCCTCGCGTGGCTGGAAATTCTTGTTGCCTTCCACCGCGTCCGGATCGGCGCGGGCAATCGCGTAGCCTTGGCTCAGCAGCGTGCGCCGTGCCGCCTCGCAGGCCTGCGCCGGGGTGCCCGGCACGCTGCGCGAGTACATGTCGCCCGAATCGAAGGATTCACGCAGCAGCGTGCTGTCGGCCGCGCGGCCGCCGCAGGCGCTGAGGGTCACGGCCAGCAGGCTGGCCGCCAGTGCATGGGAAGGCCGCATGGGCGCTCCTGCAGGAGGGGATCGCCCCAGCATAGGCCCGGTGGCGTATGCGTGGGGTCTAAACGCGAAATGCCGGCGTTTCCGCCGGCCCTCCGTTTTCCGTTGGTTCACGCGGTCACGACCAACGGTCG
>DGIP01000325.1 GCA_002386405.1 Stenotrophomonas maltophilia | reverse complement strand
ACAAGAACGCAGACAGCGGCCCAAGGGCCGCTGTCTGCGTTTGGGGCAACGTAAAACCGCAGCCACTTCGACAAGCCGTTAACGCATCCCGGTGCAACGTCGCTCCTGCGGGGGCGCACGCTGAGGGAATGCCATGTCTTCTCTTTCCGGCGCATTGAATGCGCCCGCCGCCACTTATCGCTACGACGCCGAGAACCTGCTGGTCTGTACCGGCACGCCCGCCAACCCGCTGTGGCGTTACTGGAACGGCGATGCCATCACCAACGCCGTCGATGCGGACAAGCAACTGAGCTGGCCGCATTGGGGCAGCCAACGGGTCGCTACCCTACGCACCGGCGTGGATGCAGCCACGACGCTGCTCGGCGCAGACCAGGCCGGCTCGATCCTGGTCGAGGGTGATACGCAGGTCCGCCCACAGTGCTACACGCCATACGGTTATCTGCCATCAGAAACGACCGGACCTCGTCCGGCCTACAACGGCGAACTGCTCGACCACGCCAGTGGCTGTTACCTGCTCGGTGCTGGTCACCACCGACCATACAGCCCAACGCTTCACTACTTCCTGGCGCCGGATGCGCTGAGCCCCTTCGACGATGGCGGCATGAATGCCTACGCCTATTGTGCCGGCGATCCGATCAACCGAACCGATCCAACCGGTCATTTCTGGAAATGGGTGATCGCGGGGATTGGTATCGTGGCCGCTGTCGCAAGCCTGGGCTCCCTGGCCGCCCCGTTGGTTGCGGGAAGCGCGGCGCTGACGGCCTCTGCCGTTGCCGGCGCGGCCGTCAGTACGGTAGGCGCCGTGGCCGAGATCGGGGCCGTTGCTGCCGAAGCCGCAGGGCATGATTCCGTTGCCGGCATCCTGGGCTGGGTGGGGCTGGGTGTCACCGCCTTGGGAGTTGCCACCGCCCTGCCTTCCATCGTGAAGGCGGGCGCCAAAGCCGCCGGACGATTGAGCAGGGCGCTGCGGTCGGGCTCCGCTGCCGCTGACGAGATGCCCCTGCTCCCGTTTGCGCGTTCGACCCAGGATGTGGCACACACGACAAGCTACGGATCTTCCATGACGCTTGAGGCGCCCCCGCTACGCTACAGAGCCCCAGTCGCCCGCGCACGGGCGGCGCCTCGAGCGGCCCCTGCCGCCGAGGTCGTCACGCATGACGGAAAGCCGTTGCGCAGCATGGCGTTCAACGAGCTGGAAAACGAAGAACGACGGATGCTTCTCTACGCCGTACGTGGCAATTCCAACAAGTTCAAGCACGGTCGAAAGGACGGGTCCATTTTCTACAACGACCAGGGCAAGCTCCCCATCAAGCGTCCGGGGCACTACCGGGAGTACACCGTAGATGACTACAAATCTGAATTCCGTGGATCACGTCGCATCGTCCTGGGTGGCCTGAAAAGGCACGGTCCCCAGGACGTGTATACGACCGACGACCACTACAGAAGCTTCATCGAAATTAGAAAGCCCAAGGAATGGCCCCGGTATTGACCGTCTTCTTCGTCAAGCGAGCTTCAGCCGCGCGCAGGTGGGGCGTGCCCCTCCCTACGGCGCGAACTGCAGGCGGGTCCACACGCCGTAGTGATCCGACGCCCACCGCCCTTCCGCATAGGGCTGGTCGAACAGCAGCTTCGCTTCGCGCGCCAGCAGCTTGTCCTGCTGGAAGAAGATGTGGTCGATGCGCGAGGGAGCGTCGTAGTAGTGGCGGTTCAAGGTACTGACCTGCGCCAGTTCGTTGTTGACGTGCACGCTGCCGTAGCTGTCGCCATAGCGTTGGCGCAGTGCGCTCAGGTCGCTGGCGTCCACCAGCGCATTGAAATCCCCGGCGATCACCACGGGCGCATCGCCGGCGGTGCCGGCGATGAACTTCAGCAGGTCTGCCACCTGCTCGCCGCGGATCCTGCTGCCGCTTTCATCCGAGCGTTCGTTGAGGTGGGTGGCGTAGAGGTTCACCGCCTGCCCGTCCACGTCGATGCGCAGGTGCGCCACCGTGCGATAGTCGGTGCGCGGCGCCAGCAGGTGCTCGCCGCGCGCCAGCACCGGTCGACGGGTCAACAGTGCATTGCCATAGCGCTTGAAGCGCCCCGGCGGGTCGGTCGACACGAACTGGTAGTCGTAGCCCAGCTTGCGCGCCAGCCAGGCGGCCTGG
Organism: Stenotrophomonas maltophilia; assembly: GCA_002386405.1. Taxonomy (GTDB): domain Bacteria; phylum Pseudomonadota; class Gammaproteobacteria; order Xanthomonadales; family Xanthomonadaceae; genus Stenotrophomonas; species Stenotrophomonas maltophilia_AD. Next base: position 11,367 of record DGIP01000325.1, on the reverse strand, counting down.
TTGCGCACGTGCGGCTTCTGGATCACTTCCTGCAGCGCGATCGCGTCCGGCTGCAGCGCGTCCAGCTCGCGCAGGATCACCTCGCGCCGCTGCGACCAGTTTTCGCGGTCATGGTGCAGGTTGAAGGTCACCATGCTCATGCCCTTCCCCGCCGGCTCGGCCGCGCGCGCCGGCAGCACCGCCAGCGCACAGGCCAGCAGCACGCCGAGCATGCCGGTGCGCGCCAGCACCGTGCTCACGGTGCCTTGCGTTCGGCGCGCCGCACCGATGCCGGGATCTGCACTTCAACCTTCGCGGGCACCTGGGTGATGCGCAGCTCGCCGTTGAGCCACTGCGCCGGCTCGCCGTTGATGGTGGTTTCACCGGGTTCGCCAGTGAACGGCCACGGCAGGATCACCCCGCCCTGCGGCACCACCAGCCCCGGCGCAACCTGCAGCGTGAGCTGCCTGTCGCTGCGGGCCAGCGTGTAGCTGAGCTGTCCGTTCGGCGTGCGCAGGCCCTTCACCCCGACCCCGGCGCCGTCCAGCCAGCGGCTGGGCACGCCGGCGGCCAGCACCAGGCTGTCATCCACGTCGCGGTTGTAGGCGAACATGTCCAGCGCCGAGCGCACGAAGTCCGACGCCACCCAGGCATGCGGCAGGTCGCCGACGAAGAACGGCTTGCGCGGCGTGTGCGAGACTACTTCGGCCCACTGGTTCCAGGCCTGCGGCGCGCGGTCCTTGAAGAAGAACTCGGTGGCCTGCCAGGCGCGGTCGCGCCAGCCCAGGCGCACGAACGCGGCCACGTTGCGCCACTCGTACGGGGTGTAATCCTTCCACTCGCGCTTGCCGTCGCGGCGCTCCTCGAACTGCTTCCAGTAACGCTCGAAGGTGTTGTCCAGGTACGGCTGCGGCAGCCGGCCCTGCTCGCCGCCCGGGGCCAGCGCGATGGTGGTGGAGGTCGCATCGAAATCGCCCAGCTCGGCCGAACCGGGCAGGAAATCGATCTTGTGCAGCGCCGTGGCCGCCAGCAGCGAGGCCTGCAGGTCATCACGGAACTGGTCGCGCGATTCGGCGATCTGCATCGCTTCCAGCTTGCCCAGCGTGCTGGCGATGATCGCAGCGTCCTTGTAACCACGCAGCGCCCAGAAGTTGTCCCAGTACGAATGCATCGGCTTGGCCGAATAGCCTTCGTGGCTGATCGACACCGGCATCATCCCGTAGAAGGCCGGGTTGCGGGCGCGGTTCTCTTCGGTGCGCTCGCTCAGGCGCAGCTGTTCCATGTACTGGTAGGCACCCTGCACGTGCGGCCACATCAGTTCCAGGAAGGTGCTGTCACCGGTGTAGCGCCAGTACTCGGCGATGTTGAAGATCAGCTCGCCATGGCTGTCGTTTTCCGGCACCGGGTCGGCGCCGCGCGGATCCACGCAGCAGGGCACCTTGCCGTTGTCGAACTGGTACGGCGCGTACCAGTTCACGTACTCGCGCACCGCATCGCTGCGGCCCATGCGCAGCAGGCCTTCGGAAATCATCGCGCCATCGCGGATCCAGCTGCGCGAGTACGAGCGCGTGCCCGGCTGCAGGCTCGGGCCGATCCGCGAGATCAGCATGTGCGCCAGCGCGGTGCGCAGCGTATCGGCCAGCGGCTTGCCCGCCGCCGGTACCTGCAGCGCCACCTGGTCCAGCTTGGTGCGCCACATCGAGGCCACCTGCTGCTGGGCCTTGTTGGCGTCGAAGTCCTTCGGGGTGGTCCACGCGCCGGTCTGCGGCAGCACGATGGCCACCTCCCTGCTCTGGCCCGGCTCCAGCCGCCAGCGGTACAGCAGCGCGCCCGAGGCCAACCCGGTGGCGTCGCGCACTTCCGTGGCGGTGGGCAGGTTGCCGCTGGCCAGGTGGGTGACCTCCAGCTTGCCATCGAACGGGCTGGCGAACGCCGCATCCGGGGCCTGCACCGTGTACACGCGCGGCGTGCCGTTGACCTCGACCTGGCCCGGTTCGAAATCCAGCGTATCGATCCGGCTCACACCGCCCACGGTGTTGAGGAACTGCCGCGGCGGATTCACCTGCCACGGCCGCACGGCCAGGGCCAGGGTGTAGTCGTGCGCCACCTTGTCCGGGTTGTGCAGCGTGTAGCGCCCCACCAGCTGCGCCTTGTCCCGGCTGCCCTGGACGAAGCCGGTCACCTTCAATGCGGCCTGGGGGTGGGCCCAGTCGACGCTGGCGATGGGCAGGTAATCGTCCTGCAGCGACTGCCTGGCCTCGACATCGGCCCAGCTCAGCACCTTCTTGTCGACCACCACGAAGGGCTCCACGCTGAAGCTGGCCTTGGCCACTTCCAGCGCGCCGTCCTCACCGATCAGCGCCTGCTCGCGGCCGCCGTCCAGGCCCAGCAGGGTCCAGTACGGCTGCTCACCGCTGAAGCCGCGCGGCACGAAGCCCCGGGTCAGGTCGGCGCCGACCGATTCAACGAACTCATTCGGCGTGCCGGCGAAATCCAGCGGCTTGATCGCGATGTCGCGGATGCCGTAGCGCCAGCTCCTGCCGTTCTTCAGGTCGAAGCGCAGGTAGCGCGCCTCGGTATCGGGCAGTGCCAGCCAGTCGCGCTCGCCGCCACCGCCGGCAGTGATCTCGCGCAGGGTGCGCCAGTCGCGGCCATCGACCGACGAGCGCACCACGTAGCGGGTGGCTTCCAGGCCGGGCACCCACTGGATCACCGCACCGCCGAACTCGCGCACGTTGTGCAGGTCCAGGCTGATGGTCTGGTCGGGTACGCCGCCGCTGATCCACACCGTGTCCGGCTTGCCATCGGCAATGCGGCTCTGCAGCGCGGTGGCGGTATCGGCGATCACCGACGGCGCCAGCGCCGAGGTATCGGCCGGCGGCAGCGCCTGCAGGGTGAGCCGGTCGAAGCAGACCGTGCCGCGCCCGCCGACCTTGCTGTAGATGGTGAACTCCACCGCCGCGCTTTGACGCAGGGTCTTGTCCGGGTCCGGGCCCCAGGCCTTGTCGATCTGGCGCTGGCGGTACTGCACCGGCGTCCAGGTCTTGGGGAATGCGTAGCCGGGGCGGTTGACCCACCACACGTTGTCGCCGCTGGCATCGATCAGCTTGAACTGCAGGTCGTTGCCGGGCGAATCCCCGCGCAGCTGGAAACCGACCTGGTAGTTGTCGGGCCAGGTGATGGGCAGCTCGCGGCGGATCGCCACGTAGCCGGAGACCTCGTGGAAGTCGTAGTCCACGCACAGCGCGCGGCCTCCATTGGCACCGGCCACGCTGCGCAGCGAACCGCTGACCTGGTCGGACACCACCAGCTTCCAGGGCGACATGTCGTCGAAGCTGTCCAGGACCTTGGGCGCCGCCGGCACTGCCGGGGGCGCGGCAGGCGCCGCCATCGACCACACCAGACCCAGACCCAGAACCCCCGCGACGACGGCACGCTTCACCCTTTAACACTCCCCAGCAGCAGACCTTGGATGTAATAGCGCTGCAGCACCAGGAACAGTGCCAGCACCGGAACCACCGTGACCACCGCGCCGGCCATCATCATTTCAACGTCCATGATGTGTTCGCGCGACAACGTGGCCAGGGCAACCGGCAAAGTGTAGTGCTCCTGGTCGGTCAACACGATCAGCGGCCACATGAAATCGTTCCAGGCACCCATGAAGGTGAAGATCGACAGGGTCACCAGCACCGGCTTGAGCATCGGCAGCACGATCTGGAAGAAGATGCGCAGCTCCCCTGCCCCGTCGATGCGGGCCGCTTCCAGCAGCTCATCGGGAATCGAACGCGCGTACTGGCGCACCAGGAAGATGCCGAACACGCTGGCCAGCGCCGGCACGATCACCCCGCCGAAGCTGTTGACCAGGCCCAGCTGCTTCATCAGCAGGAACAGCGGCAGCATGGCCACCTGCGCCGGGATCACCAGCGCGGCCAGCAGCACCTGGAAGATCCGCTCGCGGCCGACGAAGCGCAGCTTGGCGAACGCATAGCCAGCCATGGTGTTGAGCAGCAGCGAACCCAGCGTGATCGCCAGCGAGACGAACAGGCTGTTGACGAAGTTGTTGGCCATTCCGGTACGGGCGAACAGCTCGTGGTAGTTGTTGGTGGTCACCGACGAAGGCAGCAGCGGTGGCGGGAAATGCGCCGCTTCGCCGGTCGGCATGAACGACACCGACAGCATCCACAGCAGCGGCGCCAAGCTGACCGCGGCGAGCACCAGCAACCCGCCATTCACCCACCACGCATGCCAGCGCGACTGGCCAATCTCACGACTCATACCAACTGCCTCTTGCGGCCGAAACGCAGCATCAGGCTGGTTACCGCCAGGATGATCAGGAACAGCAGGAACGCCACGGCCGACGCGCGGCCCAGGTTCCACCACTTGAAGCCTTCCTCGAACATGAAATACAGCACGCTCACGGTGCTCTGCAGCGGGTCGCCGCGAGTCATCACGTAGGGTTCGGCGAACAGCTGGAAGTACCCGGACACGGTGATCACGCCCACCACCAGCAGCACCGGGCCGAGCATCGGCAGGGTGATGTGCAGGAACTGCTTCCAGCGCGAGGCGCCATCGATGCGCGCGGCCTCGTACAGGTCATGCGGGATCGCCTGCAGGCCGGCCAGGAAGATCACCATGTTGTAGCCGAAGTTTTTCCACACCGCGAACAGCATGATGGTGGGCATGGCCCAGTTCGGGTCGCCCAGCCAGTCGATCGGGCTGATTCCCAGATGCCCCAGCCCGTAGTTCACCAGCCCGTAGCTGGTGTGGAACAGGTAGCGCCAGATCACCGCCACCGCCACCAGCGTCGTCACCACCGGGGCGAACAGCGCGGTGCGGAACAGCGCCTTGAAGCGCGCGGCCGGGGCGTTGAGCAGCATGGCCGCGCCGAGCGAGACGCCAATGGACATCGGCACGCCGACCACCACGAAATACGTGGTGTTCCACAGCGACTTCCAGAACATCGGGGTCTGCAGCAGGTCGATGTAGTTGCCCAGGCCCACGAAGCGCAGGTTGCCGCCATCGGCCAGCGCGTAGAGGTCGAAGTCGGTGATGCTCAGCGCCAGCGCCGAGAACACCGGCAGGCCGAAGAACACGCCGATCACCAGCAACGAGGGGCCGGCGAAGATCCAGCCGGCAAGCGAACGCTGCTTCATGGCAGCACCTCCGGCGCGGCGCCTTCTTCGGTCTGCGTGCGCTGCTCATGCATCCAGCGGCGCTTGGCCAGTACCTTGTCCACGCGGTCATCCAGTCGATTCACGGCTACATCCTGGTCCAGCCCACCGCGCACCACCTGTTCGGTGACGATGCGCATTTCCTGCACGATTCGTTCCCACTCCAGCACCTTCGGGGTCGGCCGCACGCGCTCGAGCTGGTCGCGGAACGGTTGCGCCAGCGGGTCGTTGGCCAGCGACGGGTGTTCCCAGGTGCTGCGCCGCGGCGGCAGGTCACCGATGATGGAATGGAAGCGCTGCTGGATGTCCGGGCGCGACAGGAACTCGATCAGCTTCCACGACGCTTCCTTCTGCTGTGAACCGCGGAAGATCACCAGGCTGGTGCCGCCGGCGATGCCGGCGCCGGGGCCATCCGGGCCCGGCAGTGCGGCGGTACCCCACTTGCCTTCCAGTTCCTTGGGCTGCAGCTTCTTGAACTCGCGGATGTTCCACGGGCCGGACAGGTAGAACACGTTGAAACCCTTGAAGAACTCGTCCCACACGTTGGAAATCTGGGTTTCGGACATGCGCGGGGCCCAGCCCTGGGCGAACATGTTTTCGTAGAACGCCAGCGTGCGGCGGAAGCCGGGGCTGCGGAAGTTGCCACGGGTATCGTGGTCACGCAGCAGCGGATCAGGCTGCTGCAGGGCGAAGGACAGCTGCTGCTCGAATTCGTTGATCGGCATCAGCACCGCGTAGCGGTCCGGGCCCTGCATCTTCTTGATCGCCGCCATCATGGTGTTCCACTCGTCCCAGGTGCGCGGCGGGTGGTCGAAGCCGGCCTTGGCCAGCAGGTCCTTGCGGTAATACAGCAGGCGCGTATCGACGTACCACGGCACCCCGACCAGCTCGCCGTTGATGACGTTGGTATCCCAGATGCCCTGGAAGTAGTCGGCCGGGTCCACCACCTTGGACTGGGCCACGAACGGCGCCAGCGGGGTCAGCGTGTTGAGTTCGGCGAACTCGGGAATCCAGGTGTTGCCCAGCTGGCACACGTCCGGCAGCCCATCGGCGGCGAACGCGGTGAGCAGCTTTTCATGCGCGGCCGTCCACGGGATGTTCTGCACATCGACGTGGATGCCGGGATTGTCGGCTTCGAATTCGCGGATCAGTTCGCTGACCACTTCCGCTTCGCGGCCCATGGCCCAGAAACGCACGGTCACCCCTTCCGGTTCCTTCCGGCAGGCACTCAACAACAGGCTGCCGGCAACCAGCAGCAGAACACTCACCCACAGCTTGGGGCGCGACGACAATGGCACTGCTTACTTCCCCTGGGGCTGGTTGCGGTTCGAATTGGAATTGTTCTTCTGTTCCTGCGCGGCGGCCGCGCGGGATTCGGCGATGCCCATCGAGCGGGCCGAGGCCGCTTTTTCATCCTTCTCCAGCTCCATCGGCTGGTCTTCGCCTTCCGGGGTGAGCCAGCCGCCGGTGAAACCGGCGCGCTCCAGGCCGCGACGGATGTGCGGGTTGTTCTTCATCGTGTCCCACACGAAATCGTTGCGGTAGTTGGCGATCATGGTCAGGATCGGGCCCTGGTCGATGCCGATGTAATCGCTGGCCACCCAGCCACGGTCGGGCACGATGCGCCCGGTCTTGAGCGGGATGTCGAAGTTGAAGCTGGGGTTGAACGAATCCAGGAAGCCGTAGCTGGAATACAGGTAATCGCCGTAGCGCTTGTGCATTTCCAGCGTGGCCGGGATCACTTCTTCGGGGGCAAACACCACCGAGGCGATCGCCGCGGTCGGGGCGATGGTGCCGTCGTCGAAGTTCTCGCGCAGGCCGGCGCCGCGCGACGAGTAGTGGCGGAACTGGCGCTGCTCGCCACGGAATTCCTGCGTGGTGTTCTGCGGGCCATCGCTGGCGGTCAAACCCCACACGTTTTCACCGTACTCCTTCCACTGCGCCGGGTTGGCGATGGCGTATTCGCGCTGGGCCAGCGCGGCCGAGCGGCTGTTGAGGAAGTAGGTGCTGCCGCGTTCACGCATGTACGCGTCCTGGATGTCGCGGAAGTCGATCCAGACATGGGTGTACTGGTGGCCGAACAGCGGGCCGAAGGACAGGTATTCCTGGCCCTGGAACACGCCCCAGTCGTTGTCGTAGGTACGCGTCCACACGGTCCACGCATCCGGGCTCACCGGGTGGGTGGGCGAACCGAGCGCGAGGATGTAGACCATCATCGCTTCGTTGTAGCCCATCCAGTCGTGGTCGATGAAGCCACTCTCGGGGAACCAGCCCATCGAGATCAGCGGGGCGCGTTGCTGCAGCCACGGCCAATCCACGCGCTTGTACAGCGTATCGGCAATGGCGCGGATTTCTTTCTCGCGCGAATCATCGCCGGTGTAATAGGACTGGGCGAACAGCACGCCCATCATCAGCAGTGCGGTGTCCACGCTCGACAGTTCCACCCAGCTGTCATAGCGGTGGCCCTGCTGCATGTCCAGGAAATGGTAGTAGAAGCCCTTGTAACCGCCCTTGCCGGTGCGCTGCGGGCCCATCGGCATGTCGCGGAAGAACTTCAGGGTGGTCAGCGTGCGGTCCACGGCCTGGGTACGGCTGACCCAGCCGTTCTCCACGCCGATCGGGTACGCGGTCAGCGCGTAGCCCACCGAGGCGATGCTGGCGAACGGGCGCGACGGATACCGGTCCGGGCTGAGCCCGTTGATTTCATTGGTGGTGTCCCAGAAGAACTGGAACGTGCGGCGTTCGATATCGTCGAACAGCGGGGGAAGTTCGGGTTTCATCGGGCGCGGGGGAACGTCGGCCTCTACGAGGATGACCGGCGGCTTGGGTTTGGCCGGCGTGTCCTGCGCCTGCGGCTTGCAGCCGACCACGGCTGCCGCCAGTACTGCCAGTGCCAATACGCGGGGTACCTTCATCGTGCCAACCCTCCGGAATCTTCAAATTTCAGGCCAGCATAGCGGGCCTTGGAGTGAAATCGTTTACAGCTTGGGTTCATTAAAAACCGGTTCTCCCCGGTCCACGTTGACACGCATGGCGTGTCACTACGCGGACCGGGGGACCGGTCGTTGTTACATCAGAAGCGGAAGCCCACTTCTGCCTTCACCTGGCGCGGCGTACCGACGATGTCGCCGGTCTCGTTGTAGCTGGCCAGCAGCTTGCCGTTGGACTTGGTGTAGTTGTAGTTGGAGAAGTTGTCGAAGTTGAACACGTTGATGATGTCGATACGGGCGTACAGCTCGGTTTCGCCCGGCATCTTGAACGTCTTCGTGGCCTGCAGGTCGACCGAACGGTAGCCCCAGATCTTGCCACCGAGCAGGAAGCGACCGTTGCCATCCGGCACGGCTGCGCCCGGGGTCGGCAGGTCGAAGCCGGTGGACTGCGTGACCGGGTACCAGTCGTTCACGGCGGTCGGGGTCGCCAGGGTGATCTTGCCACCGAAGGTGATGTCCCAGAAGCCCGCGTACGAACCGGTCAGCACGATGCGGTGACGCGGTGCACCGTTGGAACGGATGGTCGGGTAATCCTCGATCAGGCCGCGGTCGAAGGCGTAATGCTCGTTGATGTCGCGGTTGTGGCGTGCCGTGGTCCAGGTGTAGGCGATGGAGGTGCCCCAGCCGCTTTCCTTGGTGAACGGCTTCTGCGCCGACAGCAGTACCTGCGTGGCACGGGTCTTGATGCCCTGCTGGCCGATGATCAGGCTGCCGAAGCCCGGGATGTTGCAGCTCCACGCCTGGCTCAGGCCCGGCGAGGTGCCACCGCACAGGCGCGGGTCATCGAAGAACTCGCCGGTCGGGTAACGGTTGCCCAGGGTGAAGGCGAAGCCGTCATAGGTCAGCGTGCGGGCGATGGTGGCGTCGGTCAGCCAGTCGCCGACCTGGTTGGACATGCCCAGGCTGAACTGGTCGGCGTACGGCGCCTTCAGGTTATTGTTGAGCATGTCCACTTCCAGCCCGGCATTGCTGGTGGAACCCACCAGGGCCTGCAGGTTCTGGATGCCGTTGAGCAGGTTCGGATCCCAGTCGTAGCAGGCGGCCTGGCCATTGAGGCAGGCGCCGGTGGCCGGGTTGCGGAAGTAGATGGTCGGCTGCGGCAGGGCCAGCTTGGTGGTTTCCAGCTGCAGGTAGTCGAACAGGTCGCGGTCGTAGGAACGGCCGGCACCACCGTGGATCACGTGCTGCTCGTCGGCGTTGATGTCATACGAGAAGCCCAGGCGCGGCTGCCAGGCATTCTTGAATGCCTTGCGGTTGTGGCCGTTGCTGATGTAATCGTTGATGTTCAGCCCGCCCAGCGCCATCGACTGCGCGTAGGTCTGGCCTGCGGCTGCACGCGGATCCTGGCTGTTGAGGGCCGCCACCACTTCCGGCGGGGTCACGAAGTCCAGGTACGTCGGGTTCTTTTCGTAATCCCAACGCAGGCCGAGGTTCAGCTGCAGGTGGTCGTTGACCTGCCAGTCGTCCTGGATGAACAGGCCGATCTGCTTGACCTTCGAGCGCACTTCACCGGTCACGCCCGAAACGCCGGTCACCGGCTTGACGAACTGCGCCTTGTACGGGATGTCGGACGGGAAGTCCGGATCGCCCAAGGTGTAGGTGAACTGCGGGTTGATCTCCTGCGCGTCGGACGCGTACAGGTCGATTTCCTTGTACTTGGCGCCCATCTTGATGGTGTGGTCGCCGGCCCATTCGATGCCGTCCAGGGTCAGGTTGTCTTCGATCGACCAGCCCTTCTGGCCCTTCACCTGCGAATCCAGCGCCGAAGCGCCGCCGATCTGCACCAGGGTGCGGTCGTCGGTGCCATCCGGTGCGGTGTACACGTAGCCGTTGGCGATGGTCAGCGGCACCGGGTTGTTGAACGAATCTTCGTGGGTGAGCATCAGCTCGTTGTAGTAGCGCTCACCGCTGTGGTTCCAGCGCAGCGCGTAGCGACGGTCGGTGTTCTCGGTTTCCTTGCCGTGCGACGGCGCGGTCTGCCCACTGAACTGCTGCTGGGTCTCGTCGCGGTCCTGGAAGGTCAGCTCGATGCGATCGTTGTCGGTCGGCTCCACGTCGATCTTGGCGAAGATCAGGTCCTGCTGGAACGGTTGGCTGGCCGGGCCCAGCTGGGCGGCGGCATCGGCCGGCAGCAGGCCGACGCGGTTGGTCACCGAGCCTTCCGGGGCGATGGTCACCGGCAGGTCGAAGCGCTTGGCTTCGTAGGTCACGAAGAAGTGTGCCTTGTCCTGCACGATCGGGCCGCCCAGGGCGAAGCCGTATTCCTTCTCGGCCGAGACTTCCTTCGACTTGCCTTCCTGGCGCTCGGCCGGGGTCTTGGCGCGCATGTCTTCGTCGGTGTAGCGGTAGAACGCCTCACCCTTGAATTCGTTGGTGCCGGACTTGGTCGCGGCGGTCACCGCAGCACTGGAGACCTGGCCGTATTCGGCCTTGTAGTTGCCGCTGATGACCTTGTATTCGCCAATGGCCAGCTGCGGGAACGGGTTGCCGGCGCTGCCGGACTGGCCGGCCACGCCGCCGCCCTTGACGTAGCTCTTCTGGCCCACGCCGTCGATGTAGACGTTGGTGCCGTCGGCATTGGTGGCACCGCCGCGCAGCGAAGTGTTGCCCTTCGCATCACGGGTGAAGATCATGCCCGGCACCGCGTCGGCGAATTCCAGGAAGTTGCGCGAGACCTGCGGGGTGGTCTGGATCTGCTGCAGGCTCACCGTCTTGCCCACTTCGGAGGTGCGCACTTCCTGCAGCAGGGTCGGCGCGACCACGTTCACGGTGTCGAGGTTGGTGGCGTTGGCGGTGCTGCCATTGGCCGGGGCGCCGCTGAAGTTCAGCGTCGCGGTCGAGGCCACGGTCACCGTCACCTTCTGGGTCTGGCCGTTGGCCACCACGTCATAGGTGCCCGGGTCCAGGCCCATCAGCGAGTAGCTGCCATCGGCGCGGGTGCTGGCGCGGCGGACGCTGCCGCTGGCGACGTTGGTGGCGGTGACTTCGGTGCCGGCTTCGGCCTGGGCGACCTGGCCACGCAGCGAAGAGGTGGCCGACTGGGCCATCAGGGAAGGTGCGGCGCCCAGCAACAGGCAGCTGACCAGTGCGCTCGACAGCAGGCGGCGGGCCGGCATGCGGGTGCGGTGATTGGAATACGTCATGTAAATCTCCGGGTGGTGGAAGCCGTCATTGCGGCCGCCTGTCTTTTTTTTTGGATTGCGCCACGACCAACGGTCGTGACCTAC
>DGIP01000324.1:27426-27770 GCA_002386405.1 Stenotrophomonas maltophilia | reverse complement strand
TCGGCGGCCAGCACCAGCACGTCGATGCTGGCGCCGCTGATCGCGGCGGCCGCGCTCACGGTCTTGGCGGTGGCGGCGTTGAGCTTGCCGTCATGGTGTTCGGCAACAACGAGGATCTTGGTCATTACAGCAACCCCTTCTGCTTGAGTGCGGCAACCAGTTCGGCCGCGTCCTTGACCATCACGCCCTTGCTGCGCTTGGACGGCGCGGCGTACTGGGTGGTCTTGAAGGTATCGGCGGCTTCAACGCCCAGGTCGGCCAGCTGCAGCGTTTCCAGCGGCTTGGCCTTGGCCTTCATGATGTCGGGCAGCTTGATGAAGCGCGGCTCGTTCAGGCGCAGGTCG
>DGIP01000324.1:0-27247 GCA_002386405.1 Stenotrophomonas maltophilia | reverse complement strand
GGCTCGTTCAGGCGCAGGTCGGTGGTGACCACGGCCGGCAGGTCCACTTCCAGCGTTTCCAGGCCGGCGTCGACCTCGCGGGTCACGGTGGCCTTGCCGTCGGCGATGTCCAGCTTGCTGGCGAAGGTCGCCTGCGGGCGGCCCCACAGCGTGGCCAGCATCTGGCCGGTCTGGTTGGCATCGTCATCGATGGCCTGCTTGCCCAGGATCACCAGGTCCGGCTGTTCCTTCTCGACCAGCTTGAGCAGGGTGCGCGCGGCGGTCAGCGGCTGGATGGCCTGGTCGGTGACCACGTGGATGGCACGGTTGGCGCCCATGGCCAGGCCGTTGCGCAGGTGCGCCTGGGCGTCGGCCGGGGCGATGGTGGCCACGATCACTTCGGTGGCGATGCCCTTGTCGCGCAGGCGCAGGGCTTCTTCCAGCGCGATTTCGTCGAACGGATTGGGGGACAGCTTGACGCCGTCGGTGACCACGCCGGAACCGTCCGGCTTGACCTGAATGCGGACGTTGTAGTCCACCACGCGCTTGTACGCGACGAGGATTTTCATCTGGTGCGGAATCCTTCAATAACGGGGAACGTCCGGCTCCTGGGGCAGCAGCCGGTTCGGGGGTGGGATGGTGATTCTAACTGCCCGCGCGCTACCATGCGAATGCGTATGGAAATGCTGCGCTGCGCAATTCCGACCGTCTACACCTCGTCGTATGAACGGGTTGAATACAGTCTGAAACATCGCTGCATGTATGCTGTCACGCTCAATCGGGTGCCGTGCCGGTGCCCATAAGAAGAAACCGAACTGGAGAACGGGAAGTGCCCACATGGCTTGTAACCGGCGGAGCCGGATTCATTGGCGGTAATTTTGTCCTCGAAGCTGTCGCCAAAGGCGTACGCGTCGTCAACCTGGACGTACTTACCTATGCGGGCAACCTGAAAACCCTGGCCCCCCTCGAGGGCAACCCGGACCATGTGTTCGTCCAGGGGGATATCGGCGACCAGGCCCTGGTGTCGCGCCTGCTGGCCGAACACCAGCCCGACGCGGTGCTGAACTTCGCCGCCGAAAGCCACGTGGACCGGTCCATTGACGGCCCCGGCGCCTTCATCCAGACCAACGTGGTGGGCACCCTGGGCCTGCTCGAGGCCGTGCGTGACTACTGGAAGGCCCTGCCGGCCGACAAGGGCGCGGCGTTCCGCTTCCTGCACGTGTCCACCGACGAGGTGTACGGCACCCTGGGTGAAACCGGCAAGTTCAGCGAAACCACCCCGTATGCGCCCAACTCGCCGTATTCGGCGTCCAAGGCGGCTTCGGACCACCTGGTGCGCGCGTTCCACCACACCTACGGGTTGCCGGTGCTGACCACCAACTGCTCCAACAACTACGGCCCGTACCACTTCCCGGAAAAGCTCATTCCGCTGGTGATCGCCAAGGCGCTGGCCGGCGAACCGCTGCCGGTGTACGGCGATGGCAAGCAGGTGCGCGACTGGCTGTTCGTGTCCGACCACTGCGAAGCGATCCGTACCGTGCTGGCCAAGGGCCAGGTCGGCGAGACCTACAACGTGGGCGGCAATTCCGAGAAGGAGAACATCGAAGTGGTGCACGCGATCTGCGCGCTGCTCGATGCACGCCGCCCGCGCGCCGATGGCCAGCCGCGCAGCAGCCAGATCACCTACGTCACCGACCGTCCCGGGCATGATCGCCGTTACGCGATCGATGCCTCCAAGCTCAAGGACCAGCTGGGCTGGGAGCCGAAGTACACCTTCGAGCAGGGCATCACCTTCACGGTCGATTGGTACCTGGACAACCAGGAATGGGTCAACGGCGTTCTGGACGGCAGCTACCGTCTGCAGCGCATCGGCACCAGCGCCTGAAGGGACTTTTTTCCATGACTCAACGCAAAGGCATCATCCTGGCGGGCGGCTCCGGCACGCGCCTTTATCCGATCACCAAGGGCGTCAGCAAGCAGCTGCTGCCGGTGTACGACAAACCGATGATCTATTACCCGCTCAGCGTGCTCATGCTGGCGGGAATCCGCGATGTGCTGATCATCAACACGCCCCACGAACAGGCGTTGTTCCAGGCCATGCTGGGCGACGGTTCGCAGTGGGGCATGAACATCCAGTACGCCGTGCAGCCCAGCCCGGACGGGTTGGCGCAGGCCTACCTGATCGGCAAGGACTTCGTTGACGGCAAGCCGAGCTGCCTGGTGCTGGGCGACAACATCTTCCATGGCCACGGCCTGCGTGAAGTGCTGCGCAGTGCCGACCAGCGCCAGAACGGCGCCACCGTGTTCGGCTACTGGGTCAACGACCCCGAGCGCTACGGCGTGGCCGAGTTCGACAAGAACGGCAAGGTCATCGACCTGGTCGAAAAGCCGACCCAGCCGCGGTCGAACTATGCGGTCACCGGGCTGTACTTCTACGACGGCAATGCCAGCCACCACGCCGCCGAACTGAAGCCGTCGCCGCGTGGCGAGCTGGAAATCACCGACCTCAACCAGCGTTACCTGCGCGAGGGCAACCTGCACCTGGAAGCGCTGGGCCGCGGTTACGCCTGGCTCGATACCGGCACGCACCAGTCGCTGCTGGAAGCATCCAACTTCATCGAGACCATCCAGACCCGCCAGGGCCTGCAGGTCTGCTGCCCTGAAGAAATCGCGTTCGGGCAGGGGTGGATCAACGCCGAACAGCTGGAAGCGCTGGCTGCCCCCCTCATCAAGAATGGTTATGGCCAGTACCTGCATGCCCTGGCCGTGCGTGGAGTCGTTCCGTGAAAGTGATTGAAACCAAGTTGCCCGGCTGCGTGGTGATCGAGCCGGCGGTGTTCGGCGACGAACGCGGCTTCTTCTTTGAAACCTGGAATGCCGAGCGCTTCGGCCAGCACGGGCTGCCCACGAAGTTCGTGCAGAGCAACGTCTCCACCTCCGCCAAGGGCGTGCTGCGTGGCCTGCATTACCAGTGGCCGCGCCCGCAGGGCAAGCTGGTCAGCGTGCTGGAAGGTGAGGTGTACGACGTGGCCGTGGATATCCGCCGCGGCTCGCCGACCTTCGGCCAGTGGGAAGCGGTGGTGCTGAGCGCGGAGAACAAGAAGCAGTTCTGGATTCCCGAAGGCTTCGCGCACGGTTTCGCCGTGTTGTCCGAGCGTGCGGTGTTCAGCTACCTGTGCACCGAGGTCTACCTGAAGGACTTCGACGCCGGCGTGCGCTGGAACGATGCCGATATCGCGGTGGATTGGCCGATCAGCGGCCCGACCCTGTCGGCCAAGGACGAAGCGGCACCGTTCCTGAAGGACATCGCCGAAGATCGCCTGCCGGTCTTCACCGCATGACGGTGCTGGTGTTCGGTGGCAATGGCCAGCTGGGCCAGGAGCTGCTGCGCGCGCTGGCGCCGCTGGGCGAGGTGGTGGCAACCACCCGCAGCGGCCAGCTGGCCGATGGCAGCCCGTGCGAGGTCGCCGATTTCAACGCGCCCGACGCGCTGGCGGCGGTGCTCGACCGGATCCAGCCGACGCTGGTGGTCAATGCCGCGGCCTATACCGCGGTGGACCGGGCCGAAGGCGAGCGTGATGCGGCGTGGCGCGCCAATGCCGAGGCGCCGGGCGTGATCGCGCGCTGGTGTGCCGCGGCAGGCGTGCCGCTGGTGCATTACTCCACCGACTACGTGTTCGATGGGCAGGGCAGCCGTCCGTATCGCGAGGACGATGCCACCGCACCGCTGGGCGTGTACGGTGAAAGCAAGCTGGCCGGTGAGGATGCCGTGCGGGCGGCCGGTGGCCGCCACATGATCTTCCGCACCGCGTGGGTGTACGCCTCGCACAGCGCCAACTTCCTGCGCACCATGCTGCGTGTCGGTGCCGAGCGCGATGTGCTGCGCGTGGTGGCCGACCAGGTGGGAACGCCCACGCCGGCCGCGCTGATCGCCGACGTGACCGCGCAGGCGCTGCAGCACCCGGGTGCGCTGTCGGGTACCTGGCACCTCACGGCAGCGGGCGAAACCAGCTGGCACGGCTTTGCCGAAGCCATCTTTGCCGAGGCGGTTGCCGCGGGGAAACTGGCACGTGCGCCAACGGTCGAGGCGATCACCACCGCCGAGTATCCAACCCCGGCCAAGCGGCCTGCCTATTCGCATCTGGACGTGGCCAGGATCCAGTCGGATTTCGGTGTCGTGCTGCCCAGCTGGCAGGACGGGTTGAAGCGGGTCATCGCGGAAACATGAGCAACAAAAAAAACCCGGCATCGCCGGGTTTTTTTTTGTTGAGGCATGCAGCAGCGGCTCAACTGCGGCCGTAGGTGTCCTCGAAGCGCACGATGTCATCCTCGCCGAGGTAGCTGCCGGACTGTACTTCGATCAGTTCCAGCGGCAGCTTGCCCGGGTTGCGCAGCCGGTGGGTCACGCCCAGCGGAATGTAGGTGCTCTGGTTTTCGCCCAGCAGGATCACCTCGTCACCGCGGGTAACCTCGGCGGTGCCGCTGACCACCACCCAGTGTTCGGCGCGGTGGTGGTGCATCTGCAGGCTCAGCGTGCCGCCGGGCTTTACGGTGATCCGCTTGACCTGGAAACGCTCGCCGTTGTCGATCGAATCGTAGGCGCCCCAGGGGCGGTACACCTTGCGGTGCCAGGTCGCTTCGGGCCGTTGGTCGGCCTTGAGCCGGGCCACCACCTGCTTGATCTCCTGCATGCGGTCGCTGCGCCCGACCATCACCGCATCGTCGGTCTCCACCACGATCACGTCATCCAGCCCGACCAGCGCGATCAGGCGCTCGCCATAGGCGTAGGTGTTGCGGCAGTCGATGGCGATGACATCGCCATGATGGGCGTTGCCATCGGCATCCTGCGCCGATACGTCGCGCAGCGCGGTCCACGAGCCGACATCGTTCCAGCCCGCGTCCAACGGCACCACCACCGCGTCGGCGGTCTTTTCCATCACCGCGTAGTCGATGGAATCGGCCGGCACGGCCGCGAAGGCCTCCTTGTCCAGGCGGGTGAAGTCGGTATCGCGCCGCGCCAGCTGCCAGGCGTTGCGGCTGGCCGCCAGCATGGCCGGCTGCAGGCGTTCCAGCTCGGCCAGGTAGCGCGAGGCCTTGAACAGGAACATGCCGCTGTTCCAGAAATACTCGCCCGACTGCACGTACTGCAGGGCGGTATCGGCATCGGGCTTTTCGACGAACCGGTCCACCGCGCGCACCGCATCGCCGGATGCGGCCTTGATGTAGCCGTAGCCGGTTTCCGGCCCGGTCGGCACGATGCCGAAGGTGACCAGCTTGCCGTCGCGGGCGGCCGGCAGCGCCCGCAGCACGGCGGCGCGGAAGGCTTCCTCATCGGCAATCACATGATCCGACGGCAGCACCAGCAGCACCGGGTCGCCCTCTTCCAGGGTGGCTTCCAGCGCGGCTACCGCGATGGCCGGGGCGGTATTGCGCCCCACCGGCTCCAGCAGGATGGCCTGCGGCTGCACGTCCAGCTGCTGCAGCTGTTCGGCGGCGACGAAACGATGCTCCTCGTTGGCCACCACCAGCGGCGCGCGCCCGGCAATGGGCGCCACGCGCTGCCAGGTGGCCTGCAGCATGGTCTGTTCGCCGGCCAGCGCCAGGAACTGCTTGGGGTAGGCCTCGCGCGAGAGCGGCCACAGCCGCGTGCCGGAGCCGCCGGACAGGATCACCGGAAGGATGTCGTTCATCGGGCTGGGCCTCAGGATGCCTTGAGCAACTGGGAGATTTCATCGGTGCGCTGCTGCAGCAGGGCCGCATCGCCACGCGCTTCCACGTTCAGCCGCAGCAGCGGCTCGGTGTTGGAGCTGCGCAGGTTGAAGCGCCACTGGCCGAAGTCGGCGCTGATGCCGTCGGTGTGGTCCAGCACCGGCGCCTGCGCCGCGTAGTGCTCCATCACCCGGGCCACGGCGGCCTTGGCATCGGCGACCTTGAAGTTGATTTCGCCGCTGCAGGGGAACTTCTGCATGCGCGCTTCCACCAGGTCGGCCAGCGAGCGGCCCGATTCGGACACCAGCGCGGCAATCAGCAGCCACGGGATCATGCCCGAGTCGGCGTAGGCGAACTCGCGGAAGTAATGGTGCGCGCTCATCTCACCACCGTAAACGGCGTCTTCGTTGCGCATCTTTTCCTTGATGAAGGCGTGCCCGCTCTTGCACAGCACGGCCTGGCCACCGGCTTGTTCCACCATCTCAACGGTGTTCCAAAGCAGGCGCGGGTCGTGCACGACCTTGCCGCCCGGCTGGCGCGCGAGGATGGCCTGGGCCAGCAGGCCCACCAGGTAATAGCCTTCGATGAAGCGGCCGGTGTGGTCGAAGAAGAAGCAGCGGTCGAAATCGCCATCCCATGCGATCCCGAAGTCCGCGCCGTGCTCACGCACGGCCTGCGCGGTCATCTCGCGGTTTTCGATCAGCAGCGGGTTCGGAATGCCGTTGGGGAAGCTGCCATCGGGCTCGTGCGCGATGCGGACGAATTCGAACGGCAGGTGCGGGGCCAGCAGGTCCACGATGGTGCCCGCGCCGCCATTGCCGGCGTTGACCACCAGCTTCAGCGGCTTGAGCGCGGCGCGGTCCACGTAGCTGAGCAGGTGCGCGATGTAGGCGCTCTTGTCGGTGTGCGACTGGATGCCCGCCGTGGGTGCGGCGTCGGGCGCGGTGTCTGCCTCGACCGCATCGGAAATCGCGAACAGGCCGGTATCCGAGCTGATCGGCCGGGCCTGCTGCTTGACCAGCTTCATCCCGTTGTAATCCATCGGGTTGTGGCTGGCGGTGACCATGACCCCGCCGGCGGCGTTGAGGTGGTCGACCTGGAAATAGACCTCTTCGGTGCCGCACAGGCCGATGTCCAGCACCTCGCGGCCGGCACCGCGCAGGCCGGCGGCCAGCGCGTCCTGCAGGCCGGGGCTGGTCAGCCGCACGTCATGACCCACCACCACCGTGCCCGGCTCCAGCTGGGCTGCCAGCGCCACGCCGATCCGGCGCGCCAGCGTCTCGTTCAGCTCGTCCGGCACGCGGCCGCGGATGTCGTATGCCTTGAATGCGGGGAGGGTCATCGAAAGTCCTATCCATAAGTCAGTAGGCGAGTTTAGCCGCTGTCATGTATGGGAATCGTTTTCAGCCGGAATGTCGGTTTAGCCGGGGCTGTGCCCGGCAATGGCTACAATGGCCGCTTACATCAACGAGGTGAGGGCGTAGATGAGCAAGTCCCCAGACAACGGCGGCCGGCGCGGCAAGCGCTACGCCAGCGCCGCCGACGCGCTGCAGGGCGTGGTGGCCGATGGCCAGACCCTGGCGGTCGGTGGCTTCGGCCTGTGCGGCATTCCCGAAGCGCTGATCGCGGCGCTGCGCGACACCGGGGTGAAGGGCCTGACGGTGATTTCCAACAACGCCGGCGTGGACGGCTTCGGCCTGGGCCAGCTGCTGGAAACCCGCCAGATCAAGAAGATGATTTCGTCCTACGTGGGCGAGAACAAGGAATTCGAACGCCAGTACCTGGCCGGCGAGCTGGAACTGGAATTCAACCCGCAGGGCACCCTGGCCGAGCGCCTGCGCGCCGGCGGTGCGGGCATTCCCGCCTTTTTCACCGCCACCGGCTACGGCACCGTGGTGGCCGAGGGCAAGGAAACCCGCGAGTTCGACGGCAAGCACTACGTGATGGAAACCGCGCTGCGCGCCGACGTGGCGCTGGTCAAGGCGTGGAAGGCCGACGAGGCCGGCAACCTGGTGTTCCGCAAGACCGCGCGCAACTTCAACCCGGCCTGTGCGATGGCCGGCCGGCTGTGCGTGGTGGAAGTGGAAGAGGTGGTGCCGGTGGGCAGCATCGACCCGGACCAGGTGCACCTGCCCGGCATCTACGTGCACCGCATCGTGCAAAACCCCACCCCTGAAAAACGCATCGAACAGCGCACCGTGCGTGCGGAGGGCAACTGACATGGCATGGACCCGCGATGAAATGGCGCAGCGCGCCGCCCGCGAGCTGACCGACGGTGCCTACGTGAACCTGGGCATCGGCCTGCCGACCCTGGTGGCCAACCACATTCCGGACGGCGTGGACGTGTGGCTGCAGTCGGAGAACGGCCTGCTCGGCATCGGCCCGTTCCCGACCGAAGCGGAAGTGGATGCGGACCTGATCAATGCCGGCAAGCAGACGGTCACCGCGCGTGCGGGTGCCAGCTACTTCGGCAGCCACGACAGCTTCGCGATGATCCGCGGCGGCCACGTCAACCTGGCCATCCTGGGTGCCATGCAGGTCACCGACAAGGGCGACCTGGCCAACTGGATGGTGCCGGGCAAGATGGTCAAGGGCATGGGCGGCGCCATGGACCTGGTGGCCGGCGTGCAGCGCGTGGTGGTGCTGATGGAGCACACCGCCAAGAATGGCGAGCACAAGATCCTGCCCGAGTGCACCCTGCCGCTGACCGGCGTGGGCGTGGTCGACCGGATCATCACCGACCTGGCCGTGTTCGATGTCACCGAAGCAGGCTTGACCCTGGTCGAAGCCGCGCCGGGCGTGAGCCCCGATGAGTTGAAGGAAAAGACCGGCGTCAGCTTCCGCTGAGCCGGTAGTGCAGCGGTCCGCACGCTGTGCCGGCGTGCGGGTCAGCCGCGCCTGGCGTAGGCGTAGCCCGCCCCTTCCGTCGCCGCGCCGAGCGTGGCCACGGTATACCCCGCATCCACGCACACCGCGCCCAGCGCGCGCTCCAGCGCGTGTGCCAGCGTTCCGTCGACCTGGCCGTGTTCGGCTTCAAACGCGCTGGGCGGCAGGTGCGCGTCCAGCAACGGCCGCAGGGCCGCCAGCCGCACCCAGAACATGCTGCCGGCGCTGAACTGCGCCGCGCGGATGTCGGTGTGCAGCCCCAGCCGCACCTGCAGCCGCTGCAGCGCGGCGTCATTGGCGCCCACGTAATCGCGCACCGGCAACAGGTGGCCGGCCGGGGCCAGCAGGCCCAGCTCGCGGTCCTGCGCGAAGCGCGCCACGGCCTGCGCGCCGTGGCCATCGTCCAGCAGCTGCTGCAGCAGTTCCTGGCGCCACTGCGCGCCCTGCTGCATGTGGGTGGAGCGCTTGGTGTGCAGCTTGAGCACCACGTCCTCGCCTTCCTCCAGCAGCCGGTTGGCCACGTGCAGGAACGGCAGGACGTCGCGGCCATGGTTGGCGAAAGCCATCACCTCACCGGCCAGGCCGGAGGCCTGCAGCAGCGCCTGCACCCGGTCGAGGTGTCCATGGGCGGTGCTGATGATGAGGCGGCACTCAAGGGCACTCTGCTTCAACTGTGCCAGCAGCTCACCCAGCTCTTCCAGGTACCACGCGTGGATCACCACGCAGGGGCGCGTCGCGGTGCGTGCAGCAGCGGGTGCGTGCAATGCCTGCCGGGTGGCATCCAGGTACGCATGGCCCAGCCGCAGGTCCGGCTCCAGCACCGCGCCTTCGGCCCACTCGTTCCAGGCGTTGATGAACACCAGCCGCTGGCCCGGTGGAACCGGCGCCAGGCGCTGGTGGATCGTGGTCGACAGCCAGTCGCGGTAACCGCGCGGTGACGCGTGCAGGTATACGCGGCCGCGCCCGGAACGGCGCGCCTCGTTGTCCCAGCCGGGATTGACCCCGGGGTACAGCGGGTAGTCGGGCAGCGGGCGCGCGGCGATTTCGCTGGCCAGCTCGCGCCAGTCGCGCACGTCGCCGTGGAACTCCGGGTTGACCAGGAACTGGTCGGCGGTGAGCGAACGCGGGTTGCTCATGTTAGGCGGGAATTCAACGGCCGCATCGAAATCGATATCGCGCGGGTCCGGGCGCTCGAAGCCCTGCACGTACGCCAGGTGGATCTCGCCGATGTCGTGATCCCGGCACCACTGGCGCCAGCGCTGCGCGGTGGCACGGGCGTCGGGCAGCAGGTGCGGGCGGTACACCAGCAGCATCGGCTTGCCATCCACCTTCAACGCACGGCGGTCGCGCAGGTAGTCGGCCACGTGAGCGATGAAGGCGATATCGTCCTCGGCGCTGTGCTTCTGCCCGATCAGGATGTCATCGCCGCGCCCGTCCCAGCGCCGTGCCCAGTTCTCGTTGGCCCAGCACAGGCAGAACGGCATCTCGATGCTGTCGTCGGCCAGCCACTGGCGCAGCGGCGTCTCCAGCAGCGTGGTGCCGCTGAACCAGTAGTAGTAGAAGCAGAACGCGCCAATGCCGTACTCGCGGGCCAGGGCGGCCTGGTCGCGCATCACCTGCGGGCTGCGCAGGTCGTAGAAACCCAGGTCGGCAGGTAGCCGTGGCTGTACGTGGCCTTCGAACTGGGGCAGGGCGCGGGTGACATTGCGCCATTCGGTGAAGCCCTTGCCCCACCACGCATCGTTCTGTTCGATCGGATGGAACTGCGGCAGGTAGAACGCCACCAAGGTGGCAGGCAGCGTCGCCGGCAGCGCCTCGACGCGATGGGGAACATGGCCGATGGCGGCTTCGTCGGCCCGTACCCGCAGGCGGTGGGCCGCCGCGTCGCCCGCCCCATCCACGCGGCCGCGCGGCGGTGGCGGTACCCAGTCCGAATGCCGGTCCAGGAAGCGGCCACGCAGGCGGTCGCGCTGCCCTTCCGACAGGGGCAGCGCCCGGAAACCGGTGCGCAGCACCAGGTAGACCGCAGCGCGCAGCCTGGCCTTCAGGGCGGTCATGAACGGCAGACCCCGGTCAGGGTGAACGCGGCAACGGGCATGCGGGCTCCAGCACAACGGCAATGGCCGTCATTCTGGGCGTTTGCCGGTGCAGCGGCAATGCAGGGCGGCGCCACACGGCGCTGCCCCCCTCACCGCCCGGAATGCGCCCGCGGGTGACTGCGCCTGACCGGCCGAAGCTGTACCGACACGGCCGGCTCCGCCGCACGCAGCAGGATGGCGCCGTCATACATCTCCACCGTCAAACGGGTTCCAGGCGCAATGCCGGCTTCGGACATCCACATGCCGCGCAGTTTGATGCAGGGGATGAGCGGGTCGCCGGGCTGCGGACTTTCGTTATTGTAGATAAGCGAACCCACCAGAATCCGCTTGGGCTTATGCCAGCCGAGGTGGGTGCGAGGGGTGGAGCGGATGGGCGCATCGTTGTCATGGGAATGCATGGTGGCTCTCCGGGTTGTCTCCCTCGCCGGAATGGCGAGGGAGTCGGGAGGCTGAAAACCGTGTAACGAACGGTGCGACGTATTCCCCATGCGGGTATTTTATTAGTCACCCTCCCGACGCGGAGGACCAGCTGTTCGTTACGGAGTTTTCAGACTCCGGTGGTCACCATGTGGACGTGGAGACGGTATTGGAAGTTGATTGTCTCTGTCGATTCGCGCCGTTTCCATGACGGCATCAATAGTCATGACGTGATCGGGCCTCACTGCGTTGAGATGCGTTGCATGACAACGTTTCTGCAGAAAGAGGCGTGGTTAACATTGCAGCTGATATCCATGGTTTGGCGGTGTTGACCGGCGGAGTATCTGATGACGTTTATGGCATGGACCGCGCCAAGCCGCGCGCGCCCGGCGCGGTGCCGATTTGGGGTCATGCGTTACCGGGCGTTGATCGGATACGGGCGGTTGTTTGGGAACCAACCCTACCGCTGAGGGTGCACTCCATAAGCATGGCGACCCACCTTACGGTAGGGTCGCATCCCAATCGACCGCCATTGCACTGTCCGCGTTCGGTAACGGCATGAACACAGGCGGCGAAGGCGATTCCCTGTTTCTAGTCCTACAACGATCACCCGCAAGGGCCGAATGCTAGACTTTCTGGCTCAAGCGCCGTGACTCTGGAATGCCGCCGTGATCAAACCCGGGAAGGGAACCCCCTCCGTTCTGCAACGCTGGCTGGTAGGTCTGCTGATCGGTGCGTTGCTGCTGGTAGGCCTGCGCGGCATCGCGAAGGATGTCCACTTCGACGGCTCGCTGCTGCGCCAGGCCTTTGATGCCGGTGCGGGGTGGATCGAGTCGGTGCCGCCTGAGGTGGTTGAGGCCCGCGAACTGCTCCGCCACGAACAGAGCGGCGCGCCAATCGCCCTGGCGCCGGGCCTCTGGGAAGACCCGCTGGTGCGCGAACGCCTGTGGGACGGGCTGTACCCCCGCCGTATCCACTGGGCTGACAAGGGCCTGATGCTCTGGCGCACCCCCGGCCCGCAGCAGCCGAACTGCACTGAAATCTCAAGGAGTGAGCGCATTGTTCTCGTTGACTGCCACTGACGGTGGCGCGCGCGCCGCGCTGGGCATGCTGGCCGGCGTGCTGCTCTGTTATGCCATCGCTGCGTTTGGCTGGGTAGGGCTGCCGGCCCAGATCGCCTTCATTGCCGTGCTGGCCTGTGCCGCGTGGTCGCTGCTGGCCCTGCGTGACGGGCGTTCGGCGTGGATGGTGGGCATTGTCGCGGTGCTGCTGGTGCTCGCGCTGGGCAGCCCCACCGACGAATGGGACCCACGCTCGATCTGGATGCTGCATGCCAAGCGGATCTATCTGGAGGGTTCGCTCTACGCCCAGCTGGATGGCTATGCGAACTTCAGCCACAACGACTACCCGTCACTGATGCCACTGTGGTCGGCCACGGCCGCCAAGGTGGTGGGGCACTGGAACGAGATATTCCCCAAGGCCGCCGCGACGCTCCTGCTGCTGCCGCCGCTGCTGTTGATCGCGCGCAGCCTGCGCACGTGGTGGGCCGCCGGGCTGCTGGCGGTAGCGGTGCTGGAGGTGGGTGGGCGCTATCTGGTCGACGGCTACATGGATGCGTTCCTGGCGGTCTACGCAGTTGCGGCGCTTGCCGTGGCGATCCAGCCGCGCAGGGACGCGGCCGAGGCGGCCTGGTTCAACCTCGCCGCCTATGCGGCGCTGTCGGCGGTGCTGACCCTGATCAAGAATGAAGGCGCGGTGCTGGCCATCCTGGTGGGCGTGGTCGCGGTGGGTACCGTCCTGCTGCGCGACCGCCGCATGCCCTGGGGCCTGCTGGCTGCGTTTGCCGTGTCGATGCTGCCGCTGCTGGCCTGGAAGCTGGCCGTGGCCGGCGCCGACCTGGGCAACGACCTGGCCCAGAGCGACCTGAAGGGGCAGCTGCTGGCGCGCCTGCCCGAGCTGGCACCCAGCGTGCTGATCCTGAAGGCCCTGCTGCGCAGTGCCGTGTGGGTGCCGCTGGTGCTGCTGCTGGTGCTGTGGACGCGCACCTGGCACGTGCCTGCGGCCCGGGCCGGGCTGGCCGTCGCCGCGGCCTATTTTGGCGTGCTGTTCGCGGTGTACCTGAGCACCCCGCACGATCTGGCCTGGCACCTGGCCACCAGTGCCAAGCGCGTGGCGCTGCCGGTACAGTTGCTGTTGATGTACGCGGTGCTGGTGCTGCTGGACCAGTGGAGACAGACTGTCCCGCGCCAGAACGCAGGAGAACCCAATGCTTGAGCCCAACGCGTCGTTCGTGGTGGTCACCCCGGTCTACGAGGACCACGTGGCCTCCACCCGGTTGTTCACCGAACTGGCGCGCCTGTACGGCGACCGCGTGTTCGTGGTGGCGGTGGATGACGGCTCGATCCGCGAACCGGTGCAGCCGTTCCAGCTGTCCAGCTCCGGGGTCAGCGGGGTGGTGCTGAGGCTGCGCCGCAACGTCGGCCACCAGAAGGCCATCGCGATCGGCCTGGGCTATGTCGAAGAGAACCTGCCGGACGCCCAGCGGGTGGTCGTGATGGATTCCGACGGCGAAGACCTGCCCGAGACCATCGCCACCCTGCTTGAGGCGGTGCGCGACGAGAACGTGGACGTAGCCGTGGCACGGCGCAGGAGCCGGGTGGAAACACTGCGCTTCCGCGCGTTCTACGTGGTGTACAAATTCATCTTCCAGTTGCTGACCGGGCGCACCATCAGCTTCGGCAACTTCATGGCGATCAAGGTCAGTGCGCTGCACCGGCTCAACGCGATGCACGAGGTCTGGACCCATGTCGCCGCAGGCCTGATCGCCAGCAAGCTGCGCCTGGCGGTGTGCCCGATCGACCGTGGGCCGCGCTACGCCGGGCAGAGCAAGATGAACTTCGTGGGCCTGACCCTGCATGGGTTCCGGGCGCTGATGGTGTTCGCCGAAGACGTGCTGGTCCGGGTGGGCCTGATGTGCGTGTTGGTCTCTTCGGCGTCGATCGTGCTGGCCGTGGTGGCCACCCTGCTCAAGCTGGCCGGCTACGCCACGCCGGGCTGGTTCTCGATGGCGCTGGGCGTGCTGTTCCTGGTGTTCCTGCAGACCGGCACGCTCACCCTGATGACGCTGATGCTCAGTGGCATCGTCCGCGGCACCATCCAGAAACCGGGCGCCTACCGCGAATACCTGGCGGGTGTTACCGAAGTGACCGCCGATGTCGCGCCGCGCTGAGTTCCGCCAGCTGCTCCGTTACGTCATCAATGGACTGGTGGCGACCGGCGTGCACTTCGCGGTGCTGAGCCTGCTGGTGGAGGTGGTGCATGTGCCTTCCAAAGGCGTGGCCAACCTGCTGGCGGCGGCGGTGGCCATCGTGTCGTCGTTCCTGGGCAACCGCTACTTCGTGTTCGCTGCTACCCAGGCCCGCGCCGGTGGCCAGCTGTGGCGGTTCGTACTGCTGTATGCCGCCATTGCATTGCTCAACGGCGGGCTGATGGCGCTGTGGTCGGACCTGTTGAAGTTCGATTACCGCGTGGGCTTCGTGCTGATCAGCATCATCCAGTTCATCCTTTCGTTCCTGGGCAACCGCCTGCTGGTATTCAAGCCATGAAAACCCTGCGCAACGCACTGCTGCTGACCATCGTCTACGTGGTGCTCCTGCTGGGCATCCATTTCCTGCACGTACGCTTCTTCAGCGTGGACGTGGTGTTCTATGCGGCCATCGGCGATGCGCTGCTGGCAGCGGTGCTGACCGGCCTGTTGCTGCTGCTGCCCGCGTTGCGGCGCTTCACCGTGACCGAGAAAGTACTGCTGGTGGCGGTGTGGCTGCTGGGCGGCTATTCGTTCGCGATTTCCGTGCCGACCGTGATCGACCGTTCGCTGTCGTTCTACATCCTGGAGAAGCTGGACCAGCGCGGCGGCGGCATCCGCCAGGATGCCTTCCAGGACGTGTTCACCAAGGAATACATGGTGGAACACCGGCTGGTGGACGTGCGGCTGACCGAACAGGAAAGCTCGGGCACGATCCACATCGCCAACGGCTGCGTGCTGCTCACCGACAAGGGCCGCCGGGTCGCGGCCATGAGCCGCTTCTACCGCCAGCACTTCCTGCCCAAGCAGCGCCTGCTGCTGGGCACGTACTCCGACGACCTGACCGACCCATTCCGCCACAGCCGCCAGGACGTCACCTACCAGTGTCAGTGAGGGATGGAGCGGCTGCTTCAGCCGCTCAACAACCCATCAAAATAGGCAATCGTCCGCCGAAGACCGTCTTCGAGCCTCACCTGCGGTTCCCACCCGCCCAACCGGCTCTTGGCCAGCGTGATATCCGGCTGGCGCTGCATCGGGTCATCCTGCGGCAGCGGCTTGAACACCAGCTTCGACCCTGAATTGGTCAACGCGATCACCGCCTCCGCCAGCTCGCGGATGGTCATCTCCGCAGGATTCCCCAGGTTGCACGGCCCGGTGAAATCCCTGTCCGTGGCCATCAGCCGGATGAACCCTTCGATCAGGTCATCGACATAACAGAACGAGCGCGTCTGCTGGCCCTCGCCGTAAATGGTGATGTTCTCGCCGCGCAGCGCCTGCACGATGAAGTTGGACACCACGCGCCCATCATTGGGGTGCATGCGCGGGCCATACGTGTTGAAGATGCGCGCCACCTTGATATCCAGCCCGTGCTGGCGGTGGTAATCGAAGAACAGCGTTTCCGCGCAGCGCTTGCCCTCGTCGTAACACGAGCGCGGCCCGATCGGGTTGACGTTGCCCCAGTACTCCTCGCGCTGCGGGTGCACGCTCGGGTCGCCGTAGACTTCGCTGGTGGAGGCCTGGAAGATCCGGCAGTCCAGCCGCTTGGCCAGCCCCAGCAGATTGATCGCGCCGTGCACCGACGTCTTGGTGGTCTGCACCGGGTCGTGGCTGTAGTGGATCGGCGAGGCCGGGCAGGCCAGGTTCCAGATCTGGTCGACCTCGATGTACAGCGGGAAGGTCACGTCGTGGCGGAGGAACTCGAAGTTCGGGTTGCCCAGCAGGTGCGCGATGTTGCGCTTGGTTCCGGTGAACAGGTTGTCCGCGCACACCACTTCGTGGCCCTGCTCAAGCAGGCGCTCGATCAGGTGTGAGCCGAGGAATCCCGCACCGCCGGTGACCAGGATGCGCTTGGTGCTGTCATGACTTCTCATTGCGGGTTCTCTGGCTGTGGGCGGCGTGGCAGAGGCCGCTGGTCACGGTGGGGGAATGGGCCATTGTAGGCGGGTCCGGTGTGCGGGGCGTAGGCGTCGGTCGTGCGGGCCAGGCGCTTGCCGGATTCTTTGCTTACACTGTTCCAGACCCGGAAGAAAGCAATAGCGCCATGCGATGGATCAGTGCAGCCCTGTGTGTAGTTCTCCTGATGATCGCCTGCGGAACGGCGACGGCCAAGCCGCGGCGATGTGCAGGGGAAGGCAAGGACGAAATATGCGTTCTTGCCTTTGGTGATCTCTGGGCCGGGCCTGAGCAGTATGACGGGCGGAATGTCATCCTCAGTGGCTTCCTGGTCATCGGGTTTGGGCAGCTCGTCCTCTATCCGGATTACGGCTATTTCTTCTTCCAGCAGGGCGCGGGCGGAATCAGGATCGAAACCGATGACGGGGGCTTCGACGCTGCGCGGGCACGCATGCGCGAGGTTGCGGAGGAAGACAGGGGTGACTGGAGTTACTTCGCACCTTGTCCGGTGACTGTCCAAGGCGTGTACGTCAGTGCTCCTTCCGGTGATCAGGCATCACTGGGAAGAATAGCCACAGGCGGTATTGGACTGACGATGGAACTGGCAGGGGTGAAATGCCCGATGACCGATCCGGCGACGATGCTGAAGATGCCGGGTGGCTGGCTGCCAAAACCCAAGGACTGGAAATACTGACGCCAGCCTATCGGTACCTCGACACAGACATGGATGGAGTGATGTCTTGAAAAATGCATTGAGCGCCATGGCGATGTTCGCAATCCTGGGATTCGCCGCCCAGGGTCTACGCGCAGCACCGGTGTCCAGCCCTGCGGACGGTCGCTGCCAATCCATGAGTGGTGCGTACCAGGGCGTGCAGTATTGCCAGGCCCCGCTGTATGCGTTGCTCGCCAATTCCACTTCATATGACCAGGGCCATGTCGCTACCTTTGGCTACCTGCTGAAAGAGGGCGGCAGAACGGCCATCCTGAGCCCGGTCGCGGATGCCCTGCGACGCATTGATTTCCTGGACTGTGTTGGTGTCGATCTGTCTGGAGCCCGCTTTGAAGAGGACAGTTCAAGTCTTGAAGATGGCATCTACTTCGTCATGGTCCAAGGGCGATTCAAGCACGGCGCGGTGAATGGCGCCTGTGTGGGGTCTTTTTCGAACGCTTACATCTCACGCATCTCGAAAGTGAGCGAAGAACCGCACGACGCTGCCGTTGGTGCCGTTGGTGCTGGTGACCGGGTTGACTGTGAATCGGGACGACGGTCAGCGCTGGTAACGCGGACTGAATCGCTCGTGATTTACAGGGAGCCTTTCATTGTGCCGAGAGGCCCGGTGGGACCGATTCAGGACGACGGGTGTGCAAGCGTTCGATTCCAGATCGATGGACGCGGACAGCCCGTCAATGTGGGTGTCGGTCAAACATCTGGCAGTCGGACGGTTGATGTCGCGGCGAGGGAAACGCTGAAGAAATATCGGTTCGAGGTGCCTCGAGGCAGCGTGGATACGGTCTTCGAACTGGTGTTTCCAGACGTTCCGCGCCTGTGTGGCGAGCGCCTGCCATGCTAGCGTTCCACCATGGATCTCCACCTTCCCGATGCCCAGGTGCACTGGCACCGCCACTGGCTTGCCGCTGACGCGGCCCATGCGCTGCAGCGCCAGCTGCGCGGCGAGGTGCCGTGGGAGGTGCACAGGATCAAGATGTTCGGCCGGCAGGTGGATTCACCGCGGCTGAGCTGCTGGATGGGCGATCCTGCCGCGCGCTACCGCTACTCGGGTACCGACTTCGTGCCGCATGCCTGGCATCCGGCGTTGCTGCCGGTGCGGGATGCGCTGGCGGATTTCTGCGGGCAGGCATTCAACAGCGTGCTGCTCAACTGCTACCGCGACAACGATGACGGGATGGGCTGGCATAGCGACAACGAGCCGGAACTAGGGCCCACGCCTCTGATCGCATCACTCAGCCTGGGCGCGGCAAGGCGATTCCTGCTGCGCCGCCGCGATGACCATGCGCGCAAGGCGGAAGTGACGCTGGGCCATGGCGATCTGCTGTTGATGGGCGGGTGTACCCAGACCTTTTACCAACATGCGCTGCCCAAGAGCGCGCGACCGTTGGCCGAGCGCATCAACCTGACGTTCCGCTGGATCGAGGCGTAGAGCCACGCCCTGCGTGGCTTCGCGGTACACGGCCGTTCCAGCCACGCAGGGCGTGGCTCTACCGCTTTTCGTCAGCGCAACCGCGTCGGAATAGCCGCAGCCGTCTGGGTGTCGGCCTGGCCGGTGGTCAACGTCCACCCCACCAGCTCGGTGGTCACTGCCTGCAGGCCCTTTTCGAATGCCTGCGCCACATCGGCGGTGTTGGTGCTGGGCACCGGCTGCTCCTGGCGGAACGTGCGGTCGGCGACCACGCGCTGGTCGATCACGTGGATCAGCTTGGCGTTGATCTCGATGAGGGCGGTCGGCGTGGGCTGGCCGCGGTAATCGGATTCAAAACGGCGCACATCCAACGCCAGCTTGTAGTCGGCGCGGATGCCGGTGGTGGCGCGTGCCACGCCGGCAATGCGGCCGGAATCCTCGAAGGCGCGCACCAGCGCATCGTCCACCATGTCGGTGGCCGGCTGCGCCCAGCTCACGCCCTTGTAGACCTCCAGCTCACCCGGGTTGGGGCGCACGTTGATGCGCGGGCTGTCGACCACGCGCGCGGCGGTGGGCTTGACCAGCACCAGCTGCCAGTCGACCTTCGGCCACGACGGATCCGGCTGGATGCGCACCACCGGCGAATAGATGGTGACCTGGCTGCGCTCGCTGCCGCCCAGCAACGAAGAGCAGGCGCCGAGCGCGATCATCAGTGCCGCCGGCAGCAGCAGGCGGGGCAGGGAGGCGGGCAGGAGAGGGAAGCGGCTCATTTGGGTTCGAACTCCTTCGGCGCGTCGCGGCCCAGCAGGTAGCGGGCAGGGTTGTTGTCCAGTTTGTCGCTGACCCGGCGCAGGTCGCGGATCAACCCGCGCAGCTCGGTCAGGGTCGGGCCGAGCTGGGCCAGGCCATCGTTGGCGAAGCTGTTGATGGCCGCGCGGTTCTCGCCCAGGATCGAATCGGCACTACCGGCGGCCGAATCGAGCTTGGTCAGGGTGGTTTCCAGCTTGTCCAGGATCGGCGGCAGCTGCTGCACCAGGTTCTTGTCCAGGCGTTCGATGGTGCCGTTGGTGGTCTTGAGCGTCTCGTCCAGGCTGCGCGCGGCATCGCGCGCGCTGAGCAGCAGCGCCTGGGTTCCCTGGTCGCGGTCGGCCAGGCCGCCGCTGATGGTTTCCAGGTTGGCCAGGGTGGCGTTGATGCTGGCCACGTTGCGGTCGCTCAGCACCTGGTCCATGCGCTCGACGATGCGGTTGGCCACGTCGGTGATGTTCTGCAGCGCCGACGGCGTGGTCGGGATGATCGGGGCGGGATCCTTGTTCACCGCGGTCAGCGCCTGCGCCTGCGGCGTGCCGCCGCTGAGCTGGATGATCGACGGCCCGGTCAGGCTGGTGATGGCCAGCTTGGCGCGGGTGTCGGTCTTGACCGGCGTGTTGGAGTTCAGGCGGATCCGCGCCACCACCTGGCGCGGGTCATCCGGCACCAGGTTCAGTTCGGTGATCGAGCCGACCGCGATGCCGTTGTACTGGACCGGGCTGCCCACCGACAGGCCGGTGACGGCTTCGCGGAACACCACCCGGTATTCGGTCCAGGTGCGGTCGGAGGAGTACTTGGCCGCCCACAACCCAAAGGCCAGCAATGCCAGCCCCACGATCAGGGTGAACGCGCCGATCAGTACGTAATTGGCTTTGGTTTCCATGGCTTACTCGCTCTTCTGCTTGGCAGCGCGTGCAGCACGCGCACGCGGTCCGTGGAAATATTCCTGGATCCACGGATGCTCCAGTTGTTCGATTTCATGCAATGGCGCGTTGGCGATCACCTTGTGGTCGGCCAGCACCGCCACCCGGTCGCAGATCGCATACAGCGTGTCCAGGTCGTGGGTGATCAGCAGCACGGTCAGGCCCAGCGCTTCCTGCAGGGTCTTGATCAGGCGGTCGAAGGCGGCCGCGCCGATCGGGTCCAGCCCGGCGGTGGGCTCGTCCAGGAACAGCAGCGGCGGGTCCAGCGCCAGCGCGCGGGCCAGGCCGGCGCGCTTGCGCATGCCGCCGGACAGCTGCGAGGGCAGCTTGTTGATCGCATCGGCCGGCAGGCCGGCCAGCTTCACCTTCAGCAGTGCCAGCTCGTAATGCCAGCGCTCGGGCAGTTCGCCGTGGTGTTCCTTCAGCGGCACCTGCACGTTCTCGCCCACGGTCATGGACGAGAACAGCGCGCCATCCTGGAACAGCACCCCGGTGTTGCGTTCGATGTGCAGGCGGTCGGCGCGGTTACCCGAGCGTGCATCCACGCCCAGCACTTCGATCTGGCCTTCATCGGGCGTGCGCAGGCCCAGGATGCTGCGCATCAGCACCGATTTGCCGGTACCCGAGCCGCCGACCACGCCGAGGATCTCGCCGCGGCGCACGTCCAGGTCCAGGCCTTCGTGCACGGTCTGGCTGCCGAAGCGGTTGGTCAGCCCGCGCACCCGGATGGCCAGCCCGGCGGCGTCGGCCAGCGCGGTGCGGGTGTCTTCTTCAGGGGCGGCTGTGGTCGTCATCACCAATCCATGTGCATGAACCACAACGCGGCGAACGCGTCGATGATGATCACCAGCGAGATGGTCTGCACCACGCTGGAGGTGGTGCGCTCACCCACCGACTGCGCGGTGCCTTCCACCTTCAGCCCTTCCAGGCAGCCGATCAGGCCGATCACGGCGGCAAACACCGGCGCCTTGGACAGGCCCACCAGCATGTGCCGCACCTCGATGGTGTCGTGCAGCCGCGCCAGGTACATCTGCGGCGGAATATCCAGGTCGAACGCGCCCACGGTGACGCCGCCGGCCAGGCCGGCGATCATCGCCACGAAGGTCAGCAGCGGCAGGGTGACCAGCAGCGCGATCAGGCGCGGCAGCACCAGCAGGTCGACCGGGTCCAGGCCCAGGGTCTGGATCGCATCGATTTCCTCGCGCGCCTTCATCGAGCCGATCTGCGCGGTGAACGCGCTGGCGGTGCGGCCGGCCAGCACGATCGCGGTGAGCAGCACGGCGAATTCGCGCAGGAAGGCGATGCTGACCAGTTCCACCACGTAGATCTCGGCGCCGAAGTCGCGCAGGATGGTCGAGCCCAGGAACGCGATCACCGCGCCCACCAGGTAGGACAGCAGCGCCACCAGCGGCACCGCGTCCAGCCCGACCTGTTCCATGTGGTGCACGGTCGCGGTCAGTCGGAAACGGCGCGGCTCGCGCAGCAGGCGGCCGCCCTTGACCAGGTTCTCGCCCAGGAAGCTGGCCAGCGCCACGATGTTGTGGCCGGTGGCGTGCACGCTGCGGCCCAGGCGCTCCAGCGCGGCCAGCACGCCGAAGTCGCGCTTGGCCTTGGGGCGGTCGTCGGCCACTTCCTCGATGGTGCATACCAGCGCGCGGTGGTCCTCGCGGAAGGTCAGTGCATCCTCGGCCAGGTCGGCGCGGTGGGCCACGCGCAACACCTGCAGCACGCCGGCCGAATCCAGCTGGGTGATGCCGCTGGCATCGATGCCGGTGACCTTCTCGGGCGCCGCGCGCAGCACTTCGGCCGCGTCCAGCGCGGTGCGCAAGGTCCACTGGCCGGACAACCGGATGAGGCCGGGGTCGTGTGGATCCTGTTCGAGTTTGGGGGTCTGTTCTGGCGTCATGGGGCGTCCTCCACGCAGCATAACCTGTATGCGTGGAAGCCAAGTGTGTATGCGGCCCGACATCGGGTAATACTACGCCGCATGTCTGCCGACGCACCCGCCATTGCCACCCCTCCCGCCACCTACGCACAGCGGGTGGCCTTCGTGTCCGAGATCGCCGGACGGCTGCACAGTTACGGCACCACCGCCCAGCGGCTGGAGGCGGCGGTGGTTGCGCTGTCGCAGCGGCTGGACCTGGACTGCGAGCCGTGGTCGAACCCGACCGGGCTGATCCTGAGCTTCAGCGACCCGACCAAGGCCATCGGTTCATCGGACATCACGCGCGTTATCCGGCTGGCACCGGGCGAAAACGACCTGCACAAGCTCAGCATCGCCGACCAGATCACCGAAGCGGTGGCCAACGGCACGATGAGCATCGCGCAGGGCCATACCGCACTGCGGCAACTGGACAAGGACCCGGGCCGGCGCGGCAAGATCCGCATGATCCTGTCCTACAGCCTGGGTGCGGCCGGCGTGGCCGGGCTGTGGAAACTGCCGTGGCTGGATATCGCCACCGCCGGGGTGATCGGGTTGCTGATCGGGCTGATGACGCTGGTCACCGACCGCCGCCCGGCCAGCCGCGAAGCCAGCGAGGCGTTGGCCGCACTGCTGGCCGGCACGGTGGCCGCGCTGGTGGCCTCGTTCGTGGGCGCGCTCAACCTCAATACGGTGATCATCGCCTCGCTGGTGGTGATGCTGCCCGGCATGTCGCTGACCAACGCGGTCAACGAGCTGGCCAGCCAGCACTGGGTATCGGGCACCGCGCGCTTCGCCGGCGCGATCACCACCATCCTCAAGCTCACCGTGGGCGCGGTGATCGCGGTGACGCTGTCGGGCATCCTCGGGCTGGACCCGGTGGTGCGCGCATCGCGGCCGCAGGCGGACTGGGTGGAATGGAGCGCGCTGCTGATCGCGGCGTTCGCGTTCGCGATGCTGTTCAAGGCCAACCGCCGCGATTACCCGTGGGTGATTGCCGCATCGGTGGCCGGCTATGCGATTTCCAAGTTCGCCGGCCAGGCGTGGGGCCTGCCGGCCGGCATCTTCATGTCGGCCATGGTGATGACCGCGGCGGGCAACCTGTTCGGCCGCCTGGTGCAGCGCCCGGGCGCGATCATCCGCCTGCCGGGCATCATCATGCTGGTGCCCGGCAGCACCAGCCTGCGCGGCGTGCTTACCCTGGTGCAGCAGCAGGACATGAGTGCCGGCCAGACCGTGCTGATGACCGTGCTCAACGTGGTAATGGCACTCGTGGCGGGACTATTGTTCGGCAACCTGCTGGTGCCGGCGCGAAAGAATCTGTGAATTAGTGAGAGTTTCTGAGAGTTTCTGAGAGTTTCAGTGGGACACGCATGGCGTGTCTCTACGCGGCGGCTGCATAAACCATCAACGCCCGACCCCAAAACCAAGCGACCAAGGATCGTAGTGACACGCCATGCGTGTCAAAGCCATGATCCTGCGCACGTACACGAGCCATGCGTGTCAAAGCCATGATCCTGCGCACGTACACGAGCCACGCGTGTCAAAGCCATGATCCTGCGCACGTACCCTGAAAACAAAAAACGCCGGCATTCCAGCCGGCGTTTTCATTCGCGCATCTACGACGCGACGCTTACTTCTTGATCAGGAAATCTTCCAGCTTCTTGCCCTTGGTGGTGTGGGCAGCCAGCCAGCGCGGCTGCTTGCCACGGCCGGTCCAGGTTTCCTTCGGGTTGGCCGGGTTGCGGTACTTCGGGGCCACTTTGCCGAGCTTGCGCACGGCCTTGGCCGGTGCTGCCGTGGCGGCCTTGCCGGCGCGGCCGCGGGCGGGGGCTGCAACGCCTGCCACTTCTTCCAGGGTGTATCCGTTTGCCTTGGCCAACTTGGTCAGCTGTGCGCGGACCTTGGTGATGGCCGGGCGCTTGGCAACAATCGTCTGCTGCTTCTTGGCGTTCTTGATCAGGGCGCCCAGCTCTTTGGCGGACAAACCACTCAGGTCAATACTCATCAACTGCTCCGGAATCTAACAATAGAAGGACGGGGTTGAGCCAGTCCTTGGCACGCCATCAGCATACATTCTCATTTCGAGAATGCACAGCGAGAAAAAATAATCAATGGAAACGGGACAATAAAAAGCCGGGATGTTTCACCCGGCCCTGTCATTACTTTGTCAGTTTTTTCATCAGTGCATCGTGGTCCAGGCTCTCCGCTTCGCTGGCAGTGCGCGCGCGGTACTCGAACGTACCGGCGGCCAGGCCGCGTTCGGATACCACCACCCGGTGCGGCACGCCGATCAGTTCCATGTCGGCGAACATCGACCCCGGGCGCAGCCCGCGGTCGTCCAGTGCGGCATCCAGGCCGGCGGCCTGCAGCTCGGCCAGCAGGTCGGCAGCGGCGCTGGCCACGGCGTCGTCCTGCTTCGGGTTGATCACGCACACCACCACCTGCCACGGCGCCATCGCGTCGGGCCAGATAATGCCGGCGTCGTCATGGTTCTGTTCGATGGCCGCAGCGACGATGCGCGAGATACCGATGCCGTAGCAGCCCATCGCCATCACCGCGGCCTTGCCGTTCTCGTCCAGCACGGTGGCATTCAAGGCCTGCGCATACTGGCGGCCCAGCTGGAACACGTGGCCTACTTCGATGCCGCGTGCCACACGCAGTTCGCCACCATCGGCGGCACGGTCGCCTTC
This sequence comes from Stenotrophomonas maltophilia, assembly GCA_002386405.1. GTDB lineage: Bacteria > Pseudomonadota > Gammaproteobacteria > Xanthomonadales > Xanthomonadaceae > Stenotrophomonas > Stenotrophomonas maltophilia_AD. The sequence continues at coordinate 2,475 of DGIP01000324.1, read as the reverse complement.
CTTCGCATTGCGGATGTCGGCCACTTCCGGTTCGGGCAGGTCACGGCCCCAGTTGACGCCGGCAATATGGAAACCGGCGTCGTTGGCGCCGATGACGAAATCGGACATCGCGGCAACGTCGCGATCGGCCACGATGCGGATCGGCTTGGCCGGGTTGAGCGGGCCCAGGAAGCCCGGTTCGCTGCCCAGGTGGGTGGCGATTTCCGCCTCACCGGCCATGCGGTAACCCTGCAGGCCCGCGACCTTGCCCAGCTTGATCTCGTTGACGTCGTGGTCGCCGCGCACCAGCGCCAGCACGAAGCCGGCCTCGGTCATGATGGCGATCGACTTGACGGTGCGCTCCAGGCCCAGGCCGAGCAGGGCAGCTACCGCCTCGCAGGTCTTCTGGGTGGGCGTCTCCACCTTGCGCAGCGCTTCGCTGGCGGCCGGGCGCGGACCCGGTGCAGCGGCGACGGCCGCTTCCATGTTGGCCGCGTAATCGGACCCGGTGGAGAACACCAGCGCGTCTTCGCCGGACTCGGCAATGACGTGGAATTCCTGCGAGGCGTCGCCGCCGATCGCGCCGGAATCGGCCTGCACCATGCGGAAGTCCAGGCCCAGGCGGGTGAACACGCGGGCGTAGGCGGCCTTCATGTTCTCGTACTCACGCACCAGGCAGGCATCGTCCAGGTGGAAGGAGTAGGCATCCTTCATCAGGAACTCGCGCGCGCGCATCACGCCGAAGCGCGGGCGGATCTCGTCGCGGAACTTGGTCTGGATCTGGAAGAAGTTCACCGGCAGCTGCTTGTAGCTGTTCAGTTCCTGGCGCGCGAAATCGGCCGCGGCCTCTTCAGCGGTGGGGCTGTAGCAGAACACCTGCTCCTTGCGGTCCTTGATCTTCAGCAGCTGCGGGCCGAACTTTTCCCAGCGCCCGGTGGCCTCCCACAGGTCCTTGGGTTGGAGGGTGGGCACCTGGAATTCAATGGCACCGGCACGCTCCATCTCTTCGCGCACGATGCGCTCGACCTTGCGCAGCACGCGCAGGCCCAGCGGCGACCAGATATACAGCCCCGAGGCCAGCTTGCGGATCATGCCCGCGCGCAGCATCAGCCGGTGGCTGGTCAGCTCGGCGTCGCCGGGGGTTTCCTTGGTGGTGTGCAGATGGAACTGGGAGAGGCGCATCGTCGGCTTCGCTGAACGGCTGGAAGCCTACATTTTGCCAGCACGGCTGGCAAAATGTAGGCGGGTAGCACGCGACTGTCAGTCGCGTGGCATTCAATCCGCCGCCAGTCCGGCCGCCACCGTGCCCAATTCGGGCCCGGCGGTCGTATCGACCAACGGTCGATACCTGGCGGTAGCACACGACCGTTGGTCGTGTGGTCAGGCCGCCGGCTTGCAATAGGCCTTGATTCCCGCCTCAGCCAGGCCCTTCTGATTCTGGCGCTGGGCGTCGTCAAGCGGCGTATCGGGCTTGCCGTCGCCGTTGGTGTCCTGCATGACCGCGCCCTTGCCGTTGAGCAGGGCCAGGTTGTTGCGGGCGGTGGTGCAATCGGCCGATTCAGCCGGCGCGGCCTTGGCCACCGGGCTGCCGCCAACCGGGTCCCGGTTCTGGATCTGGCGCTGTTCGGCGTTCTGGCCGGTGGGCGGCTTCTCCGAATACTGGGTCACGCCGTTGGCGTCCTTCCACTTGTAGACGGTTCCGGCGCTGGCCGAAGCGCTGGCAAGCAGCAGCAGGCAGCACACGAGGGGCAGGGCACGCATGGCAACTCCGGGCAACGGGGGACAGAGGCGCGATTGCAGCATTCCCGCCCCGTGCTGGCAAGCCTCCCCCCAAATGGGGCCGCAGCCACTAAACTGGCGGGCATGGATCAGATGAAACCCCCGCCGCGCTCGCGCAGCATCTATTTGCTGCCCAACCTGTTCACCACCGCCGGCCTGTTCGCCGGGTTCTACGCGATCATCGCGGCGGCCAACGGCGATTTCGTCAATGCCGCCATCGCCGTGTTCGTGGCCGCGGTCATGGACGGCCTGGATGGCCGGGTGGCGCGCCTGACCGGCACCAGCAGCGAGTTCGGCGTGCAGTACGACTCGCTGGCCGACCTGGTCAGCTTCGGCATGGCCCCGGCGCTGGTGATGTACCACTGGTCGCTGTCGTGGCTGAAGTTCGACGACCCCATCCTCGGCCGGGTCGGCTGGGCGGTGGCGTTCCTGTATGCGGCCTGCGCCGCGCTGCGCCTGGCCCGCTTCAACACGCAGGTCAGCGTGGTCGACAAGCGCTGGTTCATCGGCCTGGCCAGCCCGGCCGCGGCCGGACTGATGATGTCGTTCGTGTGGGCCTTCGCCGATGGCACGCTGGGCTGGGACGGCAACGAACTGCGCTACGTGGCGCTGGGCGTGACCCTGGTGGCGGCGCTGCTGATCGCCCCGAGCTGGCACCGCGTCAGTGCGCGCCTGACGCACCGCGAATGGTGGACCCTGGCCTGGCTCAGCCCCGCC